>NZ_AMXE01000047.1 GCF_000310205.1 Thauera linaloolentis 47Lol = DSM 12138
CGGGGCAGGGGCGGGGCCGGGCATGGCCGCCGGCCGCCCCGAGGCCGCCCGGGCCTGCGGTTCGCGCATCAGGCTGGCGCCGTCGCGCGCCCCGAGCACCCATTCGGCTTGGTGCGATTCGTAGAACAGCCCGCTTTGCCCCAGCGCCTGGCGCAACAGGGGCGCGAGCTGGGCGCCGCTGGTGGGCGGCGCGTTGAGCAGCGGCTGGTTGCCGGCAAGATTTGCCGGTTGTGGCGTGGGTTGGCCGGTGAGCAGGAAACTGATCAGGCGGCCGGTCTGGCTCAGCGTGGGCTGCGCCGACGAATTGGCCGCAGCGCTGGAGGCATCGTGGCCGACGACGCGTGCGAACACCGCTTGCGGCGTGATCCGCGAGGCTTCGAGCTCCAGTGTGTCGCCGGCCTTGGCCGAGGTGTTCAGCGCCAGTGTCATCTGCTGGCCCGCGACCACCGCGCGGAAAGTGCCGTCGGGCAGGGTGCGCAGCAGGGTCGCGAAGAAGCGCTGGCCATTCTGCAACTCCGGCAGCAGGGCCTGGATTTCGCGGGCGCGCTGCAGGCCGGCGACCGGCGGGTCGGTATTGAAGAAGCTGGCCTCGGAGATCGTTCTCAGCCGGGCGGCGAGGTCGGCGGGGATCATGGCG
This sequence comes from Thauera linaloolentis 47Lol = DSM 12138, assembly GCF_000310205.1. Classification (GTDB taxonomy): domain Bacteria; phylum Pseudomonadota; class Gammaproteobacteria; order Burkholderiales; family Rhodocyclaceae; genus Thauera; species Thauera linaloolentis. The sequence continues at coordinate 638 of NZ_AMXE01000047.1, forward strand.
GTTCCCTCCTTGCCCTGGCTGCGCAGGGCCGGGCGCGTCAGACGCTGCCGTAGGTATTGCGCACGTTGCGGTTGCGTATCGTGCCGGCAAGCAGCTTGCGCGTGCTTTCCAGGCAAGGCTCGGCGTGAATGCGGATCGTGGCGTCGAGTTCGAGCATGCGCTCGATCATCGATGCCATCTCCCGCTGCACGGCATCCGGCAGCTGGGCCGTGCCGGCGGGGTCGGCTGCGGCGGCCTTGCGCAGGGTGGAGCTTGCCGCTTCGAGTTCGGCGAGACGGCCCCAGTCGTTGCGTACCGCGGCATCGGCCATCGATTCGTACAGTGCGAGCAGTTCGCGGCAGGCTTCCGGCGTCAGCATGGCGGGCATCCGTCAGGCCGCAGCCTGGTCGGCTATGCCGGCCCAGGCTTCGCGCAGGCTGCCGAGCAGGCCGACGACTTCGTCGAGGGCCGCTTCGCTGTTGTGCAGATTGGCGTACAGCAGGCGCTCGCTCATGTATTCGTACAGCGCATGGAGGCGCCCCGCCAGATCGCCGCCGGCATTGAGGTCCAGGCTGACCTTGAGGCCGTTGTCGATGATGTTGATGGCCTTGGAAATGGACTGGCCCTTGGTCGGAACGTCCTTGTTCCGCATGGCGATGGCAGCGGTGCGCAGCGCCAGCAGGGCACCGTCGTACAGCATCATGATGAGCTTGTGCGGGCTGGCGGCCTCGATGCTGGTTTCGGTGCCGACACGGGCATAGGCCGATGCGCGATTGGCGTAGGAAGTGCCAAACATGGCGGTCGGTCTCCTTAGCGGCTGCTGCTGCTGCTGATCTTGGGCAGGTTGGCCAGTTGCTGGGTGAGATAGGTGCTGGTCTGCGACATGCCGGCCAGCAGGGTGTCGAGCCGCGAGAACTCCAGCCGGTAGCGCGTCTCCAGCAGCTGGATGCGCTCTTCGGTACGCTCGTATTTCTCCTGCAGCGACTGGATGGTGTCGTCGATGCTGCTGGTGCGGTTGGCGATGACGCCCCGCTTGTCGTCCAGCAGGCCGGTGAGGCGTTCGCTGAAGGTCGCGGCCAGGCCCTGCACTCCGTCCTTGCCGGCAAAAAATGCCGCCACGTCCTTGTCCGGGTTCGAGAGCGCCGCCTCGAACTTGGCGCTGTCGAGCGACAGCTTGCCGTCCACGGTGACTTGGCCGGTTTCCTTGTCGGTCGTGGCGCCGGTGCCGATGCCGATTTCGGCCAGCGAGCGGATGTTGCCCAGGCCGCCCAGCGCATCGTTGAGCGCATTGCGCAGCGTGGTCTGGATGTTGCGGACGGTGGAGTCGCCGGTCAGCGTCGAGCCGGTCTTGGTCTTGACGTCGTAGGCGGTCAGCGACTTCAGCGTGTCGTTGACGTCGTTGTAGGCCTTGATGAAGGCATCGACGGCCTTGCGCGCCTGTTCGTTGTCGGTGGTGACCGTCAGCGTGCCTTTGAGGCTCGTGGCATCGCCCTCGGGTTCGTCATTGAGGGTGAGCGTGATGCCGTCGATCACGTCGTCGATGCTGTTCTTGCCCCGTGTGATCTCGATGCCGTCGACTTTCAGCCTGGCGCTTTGCGCCGCCTGCACGGAATGCAGCTGGCTGGCGGGTGCGGCCGTGCCGGGATCGTAGCTCAGGTCGGCCAAGCCATCGGCGCCGGTGAGCTTGAAAGCCATGTTCTCACCCGTGGCGGAGCCGGTGAGCACCAGTTGGTCGGCGCGGCCGTTATTGACGATCGTGGCCTTGATGCCGAGCGTGGAATCGCCGTTGATGGCGTCGCGCAGCTCGGCGAGCGTGCCGCCGGAGAATTCGAGCGAGGCCATGCGTTCGGGGTCGCCCTCGAAGGTGCCGCCCTCGTTGACGGTGCCGAACTGGATGCTCAGGCTGCCTGCGCCAGCGGGCACGAAGCTCGTGGTGGGGTCGGTGGCGATGCGTTGTTCCTTGGCGGTCTGGAACACTTCGATGGCATGGTTGCCGACCGCCGCTCCGGCCTTGGCCGTTGCGGTGAAGCCCTTGCCGTTCACCGTGGTCTTGACGCCGCCGAACAGGCCGTCCTTGCCCAGCGCATCGACTGCGGTCTGCAGGCTGCTCAGCACGCCCTTGATCTGGCCGAAGGCGGACAGCTTGGCCGTCTGCGCGGCCTCCTTGGTCACCAGCGGCTGTTGCGTCTGCTGGCGTTCGACCGCGACCAACTGGCTGACGATGGAGGTGATGTCGAGGACGGAGCCTCCGGATGTGATCGCTGCCACGATGTGTTCTCCTTCTGTGCGCTCAGGCTTCCTGCTTGATCAGCAGCCCCTGGAGTTTGTCCACCGCCTTGGCGATGGCAATGATCTCCTCGGATGGAATCTGCCGGATTACCTCGTCGGTGGATGCATCCACGACTTTGACGATGGTGCGGTTGATGTCCTTGTCGATTGAGAAATGCAAGTTCTGTGCCACTGGCGTGATTGCCGCGCGCACTTCCTCGACCGCCTGTGTGATCTGGGCTGCGTCCGGCTGCCGTGCGCTTGCCGCAGCAGCCGTTTCGGTGCTTGCGGCTTCTACCGGGATGGCCGTGGCGGGCAGCGGCGCGGTGGTCGCCGCCGGGGAAGACTGGGTGGCTTGTGACAGGATACGTGTCGTTTGCGGGATGGCGTTGCCGATCGACTCGATGCTCACGATTCATCTCCTTGATAGGCGAACGGCGCGGGACTCTTGCGAGCCCCGCGCCGGGTGATGTTACACCGTCAGGCTATGAATGTTAGCCGAGCAGTGACAGCACGTTCTGCGGCAGGGCATTCGCTTGGGACAGCATCGCGGTGCCGGCCTGTTGCAGGATCTGCGCGCGGGTCAGGTTGGCGGTCTCGGAGGCGAAGTCGGTGTCGAGGATGCGGCTGCGCGATGCCGACATGTTTTCCGAGGTCGTGCTCAGGTTGGCGATGGTGTTCTCGAAGCGCGACTGCAGGGCGCCGTACTTGGCGCGCTGGCTGTTGATCGCGGCCAGGGCGGAGTCGACCATTGCCAGCGTGCGGTTGGAGGCTTCCACCGTGCTGACGTCCATCTCCGAGACGGCCTGCAGCGAACCGGCGGTCGAAGTGGTCGCCGTCAGGAAACCACCGGCGCCGCCTGCATCGTCGGTGACGCTGAACGAGGCATTGGAGTCGAAGGTGAGCTGGCCGGTGATCCAGACTTCGGCGCTGCCGAAGGTGCCTGCGCCTTCTTCGCCGGCAACCGCGGCGCTGATCGCCGTGCCGTCGATGTCATTGACGGTGAGGACCGAGGTCGCTTCCGAATCGTTCAGCAGCTTGATGTCGCTGCCTTCGCCGTTGGTCAGCACGATGCCGTTGCCTTCGGCGTTGAGCTTCGCCGTGACGCCGGTCTTGGCGGCCACGTCGTTGAAGGCCTTGATCGCGTCGGCGTAGTCGTCACCGGTGCCGGCGCTGCCGACCGTGAAGGACAGTGTCTGGGCCTGGTCGGTGCTGTTGTTCGAGGCCAGCTTCAGGACATAGGCGCCGCCGGCGGCGAAGTCGGTCAGGCTGACTTCGGTGCGCGCGCTGGCGGTGACGCCGGTGCTTTCGGTCTGGGCGTTGATCTTGGCGGCGACGTCCTTGGCGCTGGCGCCGGCGTCATAGTCGATGCTGGCGGTGCCATAGGTGCCGTTGATGGCGAGGTTGCCGCCCGCGATCACCGAGGCGCCGGTATCGGCCTGGGCCAGATTGACACCCGCGGTGCTGCCCACGGTGAGGTCGCCGGCGCCGCCGGTCGAGGTCGCGGCCAGGCCGCCGATACGGTAGTTGCCGTACGCAGTGGTGCTGAAGTTGGCCGAGGTGGCGGTGATGGTCTGGTTGGCATTGGCGCCGACCTGGAAGGTGGCGGAGGTGAAGGAGCCGTCGAGGAGCTTGCGGCCGTTGAACTCGGTGGTCTGGGCGATGCGGTTGAGTTCGGAGGTGAGGGCGTTGACTTCGTCGTTGAGCGCCTTGCGGTCCGATGCCGAGTTGGTGGCGTTGGCCGACTGCACGGCCAGGGTGCGGATGCGCTGCAGGATCTCGCCGGACGAGGAGAGCGCGCCTTCGGCCGTCTGCGCCAGCGAGATGCCGTCGTTGGCGTTGCGTGTGGCCTGGTTCAGGCCGTTGATCTGGGCGGTGAAGCGCTCGGAAATGGCGAGGCCGGCGGCGTCGTCCTTGGCGCTGTTGATGCGCAGGCCGGAAGACAGGCGCTGGAGGGAGGTCGCGAGCGAACTGCCAGTGGTGTTCAGGTTGCGTTGGGCGGTAAGCGATTGAACGTTGGTGTTGATGACTTGTGCCATGATCGTCTCCAAAGAGATAAGACTACGATTAGCGGCTGTTCCGCGCCCTGAACTGCCTTGGTGTCGCGTGATTCATCTGCCGTTGAGCCCATTAACGGCGAGGGGTGGAAAATCTTTAGCGGAAATTCCCCTCGGTTGCCGTATTCTCGCCCGCTGGCGGGACGCCGTTTCGGCGGCGGGGGCGGACAGGGGAAAAGGGGCGAGGGCTTGGACGGACACGACGGGAATGACGTGGCGCGCGAGTGCCGGATGCCGCTCAACCGGGAACGCGGTTTCGAGGCCTGGGCGTCGTTCGATCCCGGCCGATGGATCGACTTCAATCCGTGCTGCGTCCAACTGCCGTCCGGGCGCTGGCTCGGGGTGATCCGGCGGGACGCGGTGCCGCCCGTACCGGGAATGGGAACGGTCTGGACCGTCGAACTCGACGAGTGCCTGCGCCCGACCGGGGCGCCCCGCCTGTTGCTCGCGCAGGGGGAGGACCCCCGCGCCGTGGTTCTCGGAGAGCGGGTGCTCGTGTTCCATTGCGTGATCGAGCGTGCCGCGGATGGCCGTGTCGATGGCGCGGCGATGCGTATCGCGGAATGCGTGATCGACGACGGCGCGGGGACGGCGCCGACGCTGCGCGTCGACCGCCTGCTGGCCTTGCCCAAGAATCCGTTGCAGAAGCCGCGCACCGGCGATCCGCACGAGAACTGGGAGAAGAACTGGGTTCCGTTTCCGCTGCCATCCGGGCTGGTCGGTCTGATCTATTCCCACGATCCATGGACGGTATTGCTGCTGAAAGCCGATGCGGCGAGCGAGTCGCGCCAGTTCGAGGGCGGCTGGCAGGGACCGGGGCTCGAATGGGCGTGGGGCGAGATCCGGGGCGGAACCGTTCCCGTGCCGGCGCCCGCGGCGTTCGGCGACGGGCGGCTGATCACGTTCTACCATTCGTCCACGGTCGTCGGCAGCCGCAAGCTCTATTTCGTCGGAGCCTGTGTCTTCGATGCCAGCCCGCCGTTCTGGCCGCGCTTGATGACCCATGCGCCGCTGGTGGTGGCGCCCTATAACACGGGGGCGCATCGGTTCGGCTGGAATTTTGCCGGCAGCGTGGTGTTTCCGCTGGGCGCGCAGCCTGTCGCCGGCGGCTTCCGGCTGCTGTGCGGCCGCGACGACGGCTGCATCGCCACCTTCCTGGTCGACGACGAGGCCTTGCTGCAGCGCCTCGCGCCTCTGGGCGAGGCGCGGGTCGTGCGCAACGCCAGGGGGGAGTCCCTCGGCGCGCGGCATGAGCCGCTGGTGCCGTGGGCCTTCGATGCGTCGGCCCTGCACATCGCCCGTCTGCTGGTGCTGATGCACGACGGCCGTGGGCTGTTCATCGACGCCTCGCCTGGAGACGGCGTGGCCTCGGCCAGGCTGGCGGCGCATTTCGAGCGCAGCATCGTTTTCGTCGCCGATGGAGACGAATATCGCCGCATGCGGCAGTTGCTGGCCTTGAACGGCATCGAGACGGCGGAACTGCGCCTGGGCGAGGCGGTGTTCGATGAGCCGGCCATGCACGGGCTCGGCCTGATCCGCGCCGGCCGCGCCGAAGTGGCCGAGGCGGTCCTGGCGCGGGCGGCGGGGGTACTGCGAAAATACCGGCCGCTGGTGCTCGTCGCCTTGCCGGATGATGCGCAGGGCGCGCGCCGGATCGAGGTCTTGCTGGCCGAGTGCGCCTATACCTGCGAGGCCATTTTCCCGTTTGCCACGTCCTGGCGTCTGGCGATTCCCCTTGAATCCAGATCGAGCCACACATGGCTGGTTTGACCGGCCACCCACCCGTTCCAATCATCGATGAGGGTCGAACATGCTGCCCAGAGTGAATCTCGTCAGAGGGAATTCCGCCGACTATCTGCTTTTTTCCACCGGCGACGCCATATCCCGGACCATCTACGCCAGAGGGGGATGGGCCGAGCCCCTGATCACGATAAGCCGCATGTTCTACGAGGGCGCCAGTGCGCCCTTCGTCCTGGATATCGGCGCCAACCTGGGGGCCTATGCGATCGCCGTGGCCCAGGACCTGCAGAAGCTGGGGGGCGCGGTGCATGCCTATGAAGCTCAGCGGCTCGTGTATTACCAGCTGTGCGGCAACCTCATCCTCAACAGGCTGGACAACGTCCATGCTTTCCACATGGCGATCGGCCACGAGGACGGCTCGATCGAGATCCCGCAGATCGACTACGCGTCGTCCGAGAACATCGGCGGCTTCTCGCTCGACCAGGTCATCCGCGACAAGGTGTCCGCCGTGACCATCGACCAGGCGCGGCGTGCCGAACGCGTGGCGATGGCGAGGCTGGATTCGATCGCCTTTCCCAAGACGGCGGATCTGATCAAGATCGATGTCGAGGGTTTTGAGCTCCGGGTGCTCGAAGGCGGCGTGGGCTTCCTGGAGGCCGGGGGCTTTCCGCCGCTGATCCTGGAGGCATGGCGGGACGAGTGGTTCCGCGAAAGGCGGGCGGAACTGATGGCATTTCTCGCCCGGCTGGGCTACGCGTGCTTCGAGGTGCTGGACGAAGTCGTGGCGCAGCACCCGCAGCACCCGCGGCATGTCGATTTCGTCGTCCAGGGCGATGGCGGGCTGCAACTGGTCCGGACGCGATGACCCTCGGCATCGTTGCCACACACGGATGAGAGAGCGATCCATGAACGACGACACCTCGATCAAACTGTTCAACCTGCTGTTCCAGCAGTTGACGGTAATGAACTACTCCATCAAGAGAGGGGCCGGCTACCTCGCGCGGCAGGAGATGGAGCGCATTCTCGCGCCGCTGCGGGCAGACCCTCGGCGGCTGGAGCCGTTCGGGTTCAAGGTCTATAGCCAGAATGACGAAGACGGCATCCTCGCCGAGATCTTCCGGAGGATCGGCGTATCGGCCGGCTCCTTCTGCGAGATCGGCGTGCAGAACGGCCTGGAGTGCAACAGCCTGTTCCTGCTGCACCAGGGCTGGCGCGGCATGTGGATCGAAGCCGACAACAGGCAGATCGCGCTGATCGAAGAAAAGTTCTCGCCTCTGCTGGCCGCCGGGCGGCTGCACGTGGTCAATGGCTATGCGATGCCCGACAGCGTGAATCGGCTCGTCGCCGATGGCCTGGGCCGGATCGGAACGGATGTGGAGGCGCTGGATTTCCTTTCCATCGATGTCGATGGCATGGACATCCATCTTCTGGAAGCCCTGGAATCCAGGCCGAAGGTGATCTGCATCGAATACAACGCCAAGTTCCCGCCCGGCGTGGATCGGCGCCCGCTGTTCGACCCGCAATACCGTTGGCGCGGCACGGATTACATGGGGGCCAGCCTGAGTGCGCTGGACGAAGCCGCCGCCGGTATGGGCTATGCCCTGGTGGCCACCAACATCACCGGGGCGAATGCGTTCTTCGTCCGGCGCGATCTGGCCGAAGGGCGCTTCGTCGGTGAGGCCACGCCCGACAGGCTGTACAACCCGCCGCGCTATTACCTGATGCTCGATCATTTTCTCGACCAGGTCGGGCATGGGGCGGATTTCGGCCCCTATGCCGAGCGTTGAGGCGCTCCCGCCCGCGCCGGGCGCACGGCAGGCCTCAGGCCTGGTGCCCGGCGTGCGATGCGGCGAGGTCGGTGAATGCTTGTTCCAGATTGCGCACGAAGCGCGGCGTGTCGAACAGGGGGCCGCTCTCGCGCTGGGTCCGGAGGTGTTCGTGCAGGCGCAGGCAGGCGCCGGGTGTGGTGGCGAGCTCGACGGCCTTGTCTTCGTAGGCCTGCAGGTCGTGGGTGATCAGCTCCGGCAGGCCGGCGGCGGTCAGCAGGGCCCCGGCCATGCGTGACGCAAAGCAACGCCCCGAAAGCGTGAGGACGGGAAGACCCATCCACAGCGCATCGTTGGCGGTGGTGCCGGCATTGAAGGGGAAGGTGTCGAGGAAGAGATCGGGCACCGTGTAGCGTGCCAGGTACTGTTCTGGCGTGACCCGCCCGGCAAAGAACAGCCGGTCTTCGCCGATGCCGCGCTGCCGGGCTTCGCGCCTGAGATTGGCCTCGGCCCAGGGATTGTCGGCGAGCAGCCAGAGAAGGCTGCCGGGCACCCGGCGCAGGATGTTCATCCAGGCATCGAAGACTTCCGGGGTGTACTTGTTGTTGTTGTTGAGCGAGCAGAAGACGAAGCCTTCCGCCGGCAGGCCGCAGGCCTGGCGTGCGGGGGGCGCTGCGCACGGGCGCTTGCGGTCGCTGACCTGATACACGTCGGGCATGTAGAGCGGCGTTTCGGTGTAGTGGCGGGCGTGTTCCTCGGGGATGAGGAAGCGGTCGGCGATGACATAGTCGATGGCCGGCAGGCCGGTGGTGGCCGGCAGGCCGAGGTAGGTGATCTGGATCGGGGCCGGGCGGCAGGCCAGCATGCGCGTGCGTGCGCCGCGCGTCTGGCCGTGCAGGTCGATCAGGATGTCGATCTCGTGTTCGCGGATCAGCCGGGCCGATGCCTCTTCGTCCAGGCCGTCGATGCGGATGTAGTGGTCGAAGGCGCCGGTCACGCGCTGGCGCAGCGCCGAGCCGTCTTCCGGCGACCAGCAGAAGCCGTAGATCTCGAATTTCTCGCGGTCGTGCAGTTCGAACAGTTCCACCGTGAGCATGGAGACCGGATGCAGGCAGAAGTCCGATGAGCAGTAGCCGATGCGGATGCGGTCGTGGCGATAGCCGTCCCTGGAGGCGAGCACGGGCAGGCCGGAGGGAATCTTGCGGTCGGCATACTGCCTGGCCGCGGCGAGCTGTGCGTCGGGATCATCCGAGAGGCTGAGCATCGCCAGCGCCGATGTGGCTTTGCGCATCGACTCCGGATCGACGCCGGGAGGCGGATCGTAAACCGGCCACAGGCACTGCTTTTCCCGGATGAAGACCCAGTGGTGCAGGACGTCCGCCTGATGCGGATCGAGTGCCAGGCTGCGGTCCAGGCAGGTCAGCGCATCGGCATATCGCTTGAGGCTTTCCTGCAGGCGGCCCTGGTTGTTGAGAGCAGAGACGAGCAGTCCGCGTTCGTCGGCCTTGTCCGGCGAAGCATGCTGTGCGACCCAGTCCCACTGTTCGATGGCGGCGGTTGGCTCGCCGAGCCGCTCCAGCGTCAGGCCGAGGTTGAAGTGCGGCTGGATGAATCCGGGCGCGCGCAGAATGGCCTGCCCGTAGGCCTCGCGGGCTCCGCCGATGTCGCCTTCGGCGAACAGCGTGGCGCCGAGGTTGAACCAGGCGAAATGATCGTAAGCGGTATCGTTGCGCTTGAGCCAGGTCTGGTAGAGCACCGCCACCAGTCCGCCCAGCCCGACGGCTTCGAGCCGGGTCGCATAGTCGAGCAGCTCGGGAAAGGGGAGCTGGCGATGCCAGATCAGGTTGATGATGCCTGCGTAATCGGTGTTGTGCGTCTCGCTCAAGAGCGTGCTCCGGAAATGAATCCGCCCCCGACGGCCCGGGGACGGTCCCTGGGATCATCGGGGGCGAGGCGCATGGCGCGGGCCTGTGATCAGTCGGTGCCGGACACGTCCAACTGGGCGATCTGCTCGGTCGTCATGGCGGCGACCTGGGCCGGCGTCAGGGCGCGGACCTGCGCGGTGCTCAGTGCCGCGACGTGGTCGGTGCTCAGGCCGAGGCGGATCTGGTCGGTGCTCAGTGCGCTGATCTGGTCGGTGCTCAGCGCGCCGATCTGCGTGGTGCTCAGGCCGTCCTTGATCTGTGCAGTGGTCAGTGCCTTGATCTGGTTGGCGGACAGTACGCCGATGTCCGCGGTTTCGATCGCTCCGATCTGAGCCGAGGTGAAGGCACCGATCTGGCCGGCGGTCAGCGCCTTCACCTGATCGGTGCTCAGCGCGGCCACATTGGCGGTTGCCAGCGTGCTGACCTGGGTCGTGGTGAGTGCCGCGACCTGCGCGGCGCTGAGGCCGCCGATCTGTTCGGTGCTCAATGCATTGAGCTGCGCGCTGGTCAGTGCCTGGACCTGGCCGGCGGTCAGGGCCCGGTGCTGATCCGATGTCATCGCGGTCAGGTCGGCGGTTTCGAGGGCGCCGACCTGCGTGGCGGTGAGTGCGGCGATCTGCTGGTACATCAGCGCCCGCACCTGGGCGGTGCTGAGCGCCTGCACGCCCTGAGTGCTCAGACCCTGGAGCTGCGCGCCGCTGAGCGCCTGCAGGTCCTCGGTTTCAAGTGCTTCCACTTGCGCGGTCGTCAGACTGCCGATCTGGTCGCCCGTCAGCGCCTTGACCTGGGCGGTGCTCAGTGCCGCCACGTTCGCGGTGGACAGGGTGCTGATCTGATCGGTGCCGAGCGAACCGATCTGGCGTGCGCTCAGGGCCTGGATCTGGTCGGTGCCCAGGGCATTGAGCTGGGCGCTGTCGAGCGCCTGGAGCTGGCCGGCGTTCAGCGCGGCGAGCTGGGCACTGCCCAGTTGCTGGATGTCGGCGGTTTCGATGGCCTTGATCTGGTCCGTGCTCAGGCCCTTGACCTGGGCGGCGGTGAGGGCGCCGACCTGGTCGGAAGTGAGGGCGGCGACGTTGGCGGTGCTCAGGCCCTTGACCTGGGCAGCGGTCATCGCGCCGATGTCCTCGGTGTCGAGCGCGGCGATCTGGCCGGAAGTGAGGCTGCCGAGCTGTGCGGCGGTGAGCCCCTTGACCTGGGTGCTGGTGAGGGCCTGGATGTTGGCGGTGGACAAGCTGTTGATCTGGTCGGTGCCGAGCGAACCGATCTGGCGTGCGCTCAGGGCCTGGATCTGGTCGGTGCCCAGGGCATTGAGCTGGGCGCTGTCGAGCGCCTGGAGCTGGCCGGCGTTCAGCGCGGCGATCTGCGTGCTGCCCAGTTGCTGGATGTCGGCGGTTTCGATGGCCTTGATCTGGTCCGTGCTCAGGCCCTTGATCTGGGCGGCGCTGAGGGCGCCGACTTGGTCGGAAGTGAGGGCGGCGACGTTGGCGGTGCTCAGGCCCTTGACCTGGGCAGCGGTCATCGCGCCGATGTCCTCGGTGTCGAGCGCGGCGATCTGGCCGGAAGTGAGGCTGCCGAGCTGTGCGGCGGTGAGCCCCTTGACCTGGGTGCTGGTGAGGGCCTGGATGTTGGCGGTGGACAAGCTGTTGATCTGGTCGGTGCCGAGCGAACCGATCTGGCGCGCGCTCAGGGCCTGGATCTGGTCGGTGCCCAGGGCGTTGAGCTGGGCGCTGTCGAGCGCCTGGAGCTGGCCGGCGTTCAGCGCGGCGATCTGCGTGCTGCCCAGTTGCTGGATGTCGGCGGTTTCGATGGCCTTGATCTGGTCCGTGCTCAGGCCCTTGATCTGGGCGGCGCTGAGGGCGCCGACCTGGTCGGAGGTGAGGGCGGCGACGTTGGCCGTGCTCAGATTCTTGATCTGGGCGGCGGTCATCGCGCCGATGTCCTCGGTGTCGAGTGCGGCGATCTGGCCGGAGGTGAGGCTACCGAGCTGTGCGGCGGTGAGTCCCTTGACCTGGGTGCTGGTGAGGGCCTGGATGCTGGCGGTGGACAGGCTGCTGAGCTGTTCGGTGCCGAGCGCGCTGATCTGGCGCGCCGTCAGGGCCTGGATCTGTGCGCTGCCGAATGCGTCGAGCTGGGCACTGCTGAGTGCCTGGAGCTGAGTGGGGCTGAGAGCGGCGATCTGCGCGCTGCCCAGTTGCTGGATGTCGGCGGTTTCGATGGCCTTGATCTGGTCTGCGTTCAATGCCTTGATCTGCGTGCCGTTGAGCGAGTTGATCTGGCCCGACGTGAAAGCGGCGATGACGTCGGTCGACAGTCCCCTGATCTGGTTGGCGGTCAGCGAGGCGACGTCGTTGCCGAGTGCGGCGATCTGGTTCGTACCCAGGCTGTTGAGCTGGGCGACCTGCATGGCCTTGACCTGGCTGACCGTGAGCGCCTCGGCCTGGTAGGTCAGCAGGCCGTCCGACAGGGCGGCTGCGTCGAAGGCGGCGATCTGGCTTGCATTGAGCTGGACCAGGTCGCGCGTCTCGATGGCGGCGATCTGGCCCGAAGTGAGCGCGCCGATCTGCCTGGCCGACATGGCCTTGAAGTCGTTCTGCGACAGATCCTCGATCTGCCTCGTCGTCAGCGCAGTGATCTGGGCTTCGGACATCCCCTTGATGATCGACATGAGAAATTTCCTCCAGCGTGGATTTTGTATGGTGACGACGGGGTAGCCCGATGCAGTGCGCGCACGGCCTTTCCTGCGAGTCTCGACGCTACCAGGGTTGACTGACGGGAATATCGGCGGATTGAGCAAGAACTTTAGCGATTTCTCCCATGGAGAATTTTCGCAGCCATCGGCGCGCGGCGGGCCGTTGTGCAGTTGCGAACGCCCAATCGAAAAAACCCCGCGGGCGTTGCCGCCGGCGGGGGAAAATGCCATCAAGGCACAGGTTCGATGGCGTGTGGCGTCGGAGCCTCAGCCTTGCAGGAGCTGCAGTACCTGCTGCGGCAGCGCGTTGGCCTGGGACAGCATCGCGGTGCCGGCCTGCTGCAGGATCTGCGCGCGGGTCAGATCGGCCGTTTCAGCGGCGAAATCCGTATCGCGAATGCGGCTGCGCGAGGCCGACAGGTTCTCCGACGAAATCTGCAGGTTGGCGATCGTGTTCTCGAAGCGCGACTGCAGGGCGCCGTACTTGGCGCGCTGGCTGTTGATCGCGGCGAGTGCCGAATCGACCATCGCCAGCGTGCGGTTGGAGGCATCCGCAGTGCTGACGTCCATTTCGGAGACGGCCTGCAGCGAGCTGGCGGTGGACGTGTTGGCCAGCAGGAAGCCGCCGGGGCCGCCGGCGTCGTCGGTGACGCTGAACGAGCTGTCGGAATCGAAGACGAGATGGCCGGTGATCCAGTTCTCGTCGGCGTCGAATGCCCCGGTGCCGTCCGAGCCGACCACTGCGGTGGCGATGGGCGTGCCGCCGACATCCTCGATCGTGAATACGGAGGCCGCCTCGGAGTCGTTGAGCAGCCGGATGTCGCTGCCTTCGGCGTTGCTCAGCACCACGCCGTTGCCTTCGGTATTGAGCTTGGCGGTGACGCCGGTCTTGGCGGAGACATCGTTGAACGCTTTGGTGATGTCGGCGTAGTCGTCGCCCGTGCCGCTCGTGCCGATGGTGAAGGACAAGGTCTGGGCCTGGTCGGCGCCGTTGTTCGAGGCCAGCTTGAGCACGTAGGACGAGCCCGGCACGAAATCGGTCAGATTCACCTCGGTGCGTGCGTTGGCGGTGACGCCGGTGCTTTCGGTGGCCGCATTGATCTTGGAAACGATGTCCTTGGCGCTGGCGCCGGCGTCATAGTCGATCTCGGCGGTGCCATAGGCGCCGTTGATGCTGAGGATGCCGCCCCCGATGACCGAGGCGCCCGTGTCGCTCTGGGCGAGATTGGCGCCCGGAATGCTGCCCACGGTGAGATCTCCCGGCCCGCCCGTGGTGGTTGCCGGCAGGCTGCCGATGCGGTAGTTGCCGTACGCGGTGGTACCGAAGTTGGCCGAGGTGGCGGTGATGGTCTGGTTGGCATTGGCACCGACCTGGAAGGTGGCGGAGGTGAAGGAGCCGTCGAGCAGCTTGCGACCGTTGAACTCGGTGGTCTGGGCGATGCGGTTGAGTTCGGAGGTGAGGGCGTTGACTTCGTCGTTGAGCGCCTTGCGGTCCGATGCCGAGTTGGTGGCGTTGGCCGACTGCACGGCCAGGGTGCGGATGCGCTGCAGGATCTCGCTGGATGAGGTGAGTGCGCCCTCTGCGGTCTGCGCCAGCGAAATGCCGTCATTCGCATTGCGCCGGGCCTGATTCTGGCCGTTGATCTGGGCGCTCATGCGCTCCGAGATGGCGAGGCCGGCGGCGTCGTCCTTGGCGCTGTTGATGCGCAGGCCGGAAGACAGGCGCTGCAGCGAGGTTGCCAGCGCGCCCCCGGAAGAGTTGAGATGGCGCTGCGTGTTCAGCGAAGGGATGTTGGTATTGATGACCTGTGCCATTTTGAATCTCCTGAATGTCCGATTCGAAGTGGGCCCGGGTCTTGTCGTGACGGCACCTGCTGCCGCTGCCCGAGCTCTCTGGTCGTACTAAAGCGAGACTCGTGCCAGGTGTCTGTGTGTGGGGATATTCCTTGAAAGTCAGCAGGATGACGGCGGATTCTTGCCGTTTTCCGGCAAGCTTTGCCTGTATTGCCGGTACTCAGGCAGAGCCTTGCCGGCCATTGCCGCGTTCAGTCGGCGTTGCGGAACACTTTCTGCCAGGGAATCGAGACTTCGAGCCCTTGCACCACCAGCGGCTGCCCGGTTTCGATTTCCTGCAGCTCCCAGCGCTTGCCGCCCGTGCGGCGGTAGTGCTCGATGCGGCGATGGTCGGGGTCGATGAGAACGAAACCGTTGAGCGATGCTATGCGGCGGTAGGCGGCGAAAAGAAACCCGCCTCGCGGGCGGGTTTCCGGTGGCGACAGCGGGTAGCCTGGTGCTTATTTCTTGCGCATCGGCGGCAGGTCGGTGCAACTGCCGTGGGCGACTTCGGCGGCCATGCCGACCGTTTCCCCCAGCGTGGGGTGCGGGTGGATGGTCTTGCCGATGTCGACCGTGTCGGCGCCCATTTCGATGGCCAGGCAGACCTCGCCGATCATGTCGCCGGCCGAGGGGCCGACGATGGTGCCGCCGATGACGCGGTGCGTTTCGGCGTCGAAGATCAGCTTGGTGAAGCCGTAGTCGGCGCCGTTGGCGATCGCGCGGCCGCTGGCGGCCCACGGGAACTTGGCGGTTTCGACCTTCTTGCCTTCGGCCTTGGCCTGCGCTTCGGTGTAGCCGACCCAGGCTACTTCCGGATGGGTGTAGGCCACGCCCGGGATCACCGTGGCGTCGAACGCCGCCTTGTGGCCGGCGGCGACTTCGGCGGCGACGTGGGCTTCATGCACGGCCTTGTGGGCGAGCATGGGCTGGCCGACGATGTCGCCGATGGCGAAGATGTGCGGCACGTTGGTGCGCATCTGCGCATCCACCGGGATGAAGCCGCGTTCGCCGACGACGACGCCCGCCTTGTCGGCGCTGATCTTGTTGCCGTTGGGCGAGCGGCCGGCCGACTGCAGGACCATGTCGTACTTGACCGGTTCGGCTGGCGCGCCGTCGCCTTCGAACGTGACGTAGATGCCGTCGTCCTTGGCTTCGACCCCAACCGTCTTGGTCTTGAGCATGATCTTGTCGAAGCGGTGGGCGTTCTGCTTCTCCCACACCTTGACCGCGTCGCGGTCCGGACCCTGCATCAGGCCGTCCATCATCTCGACGACGTCGAGGCGGGTGCCCAGCGTGGAATACACCGTGGCCATTTCCAGGCCGATGATGCCGCCGCCGATGACCAGCATCTTGCCCGGCACCTGGCGCAGTTCCAGCGCGCCGGTTGAATCGACGATGCGCGGGTCCTTCGGGATGAAGGGCAGGTGCACCGCGGCCGAGCCGGCGGCGATGATGCAGTTCTTGAACTTGACGACCTTCTTGGCGCCGGTGGTGTCCCAGCCGCTGCCGGTGGTTTCCTCGACTTCGATGTGATGCGGGTCGAGGAAGTTGCCGTAGCCGCGGATGACGTCGACCTTGCGCGCCTTCGCCATGCCGGCGAGGCCGCCGGTGAGCTTGCCGATGACGCCGTCCTTGTGCTTGCGCAGCGCGTCGACGTCCACCGAGGGCTTGGCGAAGCCGATGCCGGCGGCGCCGACGTGTTCGGCTTCCTCGATGACCGCGGCGACGTGCAGCAGGGCCTTGGACGGAATGCAGCCGACGTTCAGGCACACGCCGCCGAGCGTGGCGTAGCGCTCGATGATCGCCGTCTTCAGGCCGAGGTCGGCGGCGCGGAAGGCGGCCGAATAGCCGCCGGGGCCGGCGCCGAGCACGACCATGTCGTACTCGGCGTCGACGCTGCCGCCGTGCGACGCGGCGGCAGGAGCCGCCGCAGGAGCGGCTTTTGCCGCAGCCGGTGCCGCAGCAGCCGTATTCGCGGCTGAAGCCGCTCCTACGGAAGCAGCGGCTTCGATCTTCAGCAGCACGGCGCCTTCGCCGACCTTGTCGCCGACCGCGACCAGCACTTCCTTGACCACGCCGGCCGCGCTCGACGGCACGTCCATGGTGGCCTTGTCGGATTCGAGCGTGCAGATCGCGTCGTCCACCTTGATGCTGTCGCCGACCTTGACGAACAGCTCGATGACGGGCACCGAATCGAAGTCGCCGATGTCCGGAACCTTGATTTCCACGAGACTCATGGCGATCTCCTTACAGCATCACGCGGCGGAAGTCCGCCAGCAGTTGCGCGAGGTACACGTTGAAGCGGGTCGCCAGGGCGCCGTCGATGACGCGGTGGTCGGCGGTCAGCGACATCGGCAGGGTCAAGCGCGGCACGAACTGCTTGCCGTCCCACACCGGTTTCATCACCGACTTGTTGACGCCGAGGATGGCGACTTCGGGCGCATTGACGATGGGCGCGAAGTAGGTGCCGCCGATGCCGCCGAGCGAACTGATCGTGAAGCAGGCGCCGGACATGTCCGCCGGTTTGAGCTTGCCGTCGCGGGCGAGCTTGGCCAGGCTGCCGGTTTCGGCAGCGATCTCGAACACGCTCTTCTTGTCGGCGTCCTTGACCACCGGCACGACCAGGCCGTTGGGGGTGTCGGCGGCGAAGGCGATGTTGAAGTACTTCTTGTAGACCAGGTTGTCGCCATCGAGCGAGGTGTTGAACTCGGGGAACTCCTGCAGCGCGCGCACCGAGGCCTTGATGATGAAGGCGAGCATCGTGAGCTTCTTGCCGGATTTCTCGTGTTCCTTGTTCATCGCCACCCGGAAGGCTTCCAGGTCGGTGATGTCCGCGTCCTCGTGGTAGGTGACCGCCGGGATCATCGCCCAGTTGCGGGCGAGGTTCTGGCCCGAGATCTTCTTGATGCGGCTCAGCGGCTTGGCTTCGATTTCACCGAACTTGGCGAAGTCGACCTTCGGCCACGGCAGCAGGTCGAGGCCGCCGCCCAGGCTGCCGACGGCGGCCGCAGCCACGGTCTTGCCCGGCACGACGCCGGTGCTCATCGCGCCCTTGACGAAGGCGGTGACGTCTTCCTTGAGGATGCGGCCCTTGGGGCCGCTGGCCTTGACCTGGCCGAGGTCCACGCCGAGCTCGCGGGCGAAGGCACGCACCGAGGGGCTGGCGTGGATGCGGCCGCCGAGCGTGACGGCCGACGGGGCCGCGGACGACAGCGGCACCGAGGCCGGGGCGCTGAGCGAGGGCGCGCCGTCGGCCAGCGGTGCCGGCGAATCGGCGGATGCAGGTGCGGCGACGGCCACCGACGGCGCCACCGGCACGGCGGCGATGCCGCCACCGGCGGTCTCGACCCTGAGCAGCACGCTGCCCTGGCCGACCTTGTCGCCGACCTTGACCAGCACTTCCTTGACCACGCCGGCGTGCGACGAAGGCACGTCCATGGTGGCCTTGTCGGATTCCAGCGTGGCGATGGCGTCGTCGACCTTGATGGTGTCGCCGGCCTTGACGAACAGCTCGATCACCGGCACGGCATCGAAGTCGCCGATGTCCGGCACGACGACGTCGACCACGCCGCCGCCGGCGGCCGGTACTGCGGCGGCCGGGGCCGCCGTAGGAGCGGCTTCAGCCGCGACCGGTGAGGCATTCGCGGCTGAAGCCGCTCCTACCGAATCACCCGCCGCCTCGATCTTGATCAGCACGCTGCCTTCGGACACCTTGTCGCCGATGCCGATCAGCACTTCCTTGACGATGCCGGCTGCGCTCGACGGCACGTCCATGGTGGCCTTGTCGGACTCCAGCGTGGCGATGGCGTCATCGACGGCGATGGTGTCGCCGACCTTGACGAACAGCTCGATCACCGGCACGGCGTCGAAGTCGCCGATGTCCGGAACCTTCACTTCAATGAGTTGGCTCATGTCCTTGTCTCCTTGCGCGCTCAGACCGACAGCGGGTTCGGCTTGTTCGGGTCGAGGTTGTACTTGACCATGGCGGCGGCGACCTTGTCGCGGCCGATCACGCCGTCATCGGCCAGCGCCTTCAGCGCGGCCAGCGTCACCCAGTGGCGGTCCACCTCGAAGAAGTGGCGCAGTTGCTCGCGCGTGTCGGAGCGGCCGAAGCCGTCGGTGCCCAGCGTGACGTAGCTGCGGTCGAGCTGCGGGCGGATCTGCTCGGGGAACATGCGGATGTAGTCGGTGGCGGCGATGGCGGGGCCTTCGAAGCCGGCGAGCTTTTGCTGCAAGTGGGTCTTCTTCGGTTCGTCCATCGGGTGCAGCAGGTTCCAGCGCTCGACGTCGTGGCCGTTGCGGGCCAGTTCGTTGAAGCTGGGCGCGCCCCAGATGTCGGCTTCCACGCCCCAGTCGCTCTTCAGCAGCTCGGCGGCGGCGATGACTTCGCGGAAGATCGTGCCCGAGCCCAGCAACTGCACGCGCGGCCCCTTGGCGTCGGCACCCTTGCGCAGCAGGTACAGGCCCTTGAGGATGTCCTGCTCGGCGCCGGCCGGCATCTCGGGATGTTCGTAGTTCTCGTTCATCACCGTGATGTAGTAGTAGATGTCCTCCTGGTCGGCGAACATCCGGCGCAGGCCGTCCTGCACGATGACCGCGACCTCGTACTGGAAGGTGGGGTCGTAGCTGACGCAGTTCGGGATCATGTTGGCCATCAGCAGGCTGTGGCCGTCCTCGTGCTGCAGGCCTTCGCCGTTCAGCGTGGTGCGGCCGGCGGTGCCGCCGATCATGAAGCCGCGGGTACGCTGGTCGGCCGCCGCCCAGCACAGGTCCATGGTGCGCTGCAGGCCGAACATCGAATAGAAGATGTAGAACGGCATCATCTGCACGCCATGCACGCTGTAGGCGGTGCCGGCGGCGATCCAGTCGGCCATGGCGCCGGCCTCGTTGATGCCTTCCTGCAGCACTTGGCCGGTCTGGCTTTCCTTGTAGAACATGAGCTGGTCATGGTCTTCGGGCACGTACTTCTGGCCTTCCTGGTTCCAGATGCCGTACTGGCGGAACATGCCTTCCATGCCGAAGGTACGCGACTCGTCCGGCACGATCGGTACGACGTGTTTGCCGATCTGCTTGTCCTTGAGCAGCGTGTTCATGATGCGCACGATCGCCATCGTGGTCGACAGCTCGCGGCCTTCGCCCGAGGCCTTCAGCAGCGCGGCGAAGGCTTCGAGCTCGGGCACCGGCAGCGGCGCGGCCTTGGTGCGGCGCTGCGGCAGGAAGCCGCCGAGGTCCATGCGGCGCTGGAGCAGGTATTTCTGCTCGGGCGAACCGTCCTCGAACTTCAGGTAGGGCAGTTCTTCCAACTTGTCGTCGGGCACCGGCAGGCCGAAGCGGTCGCGGAAGCGGCGGACGGCCTCGAGGTCCATCTTCTTCTGCTGGTGCGAGATGTTCATCGCCTCGCCGGCCTGGCCCATGCCGTAGCCCTTGATGGTCTTGGCCAGGATCAGCGTGGGCTGGCTCTTGTGCTCGGCGGCGGCCTTGTAGGCGGCGAAGATCTTGAAGATGTCGTGGCCGCCGCGGTTCAGGCGCCAGATCTGGGTGTCGGTCCAGTCGGCGACCAGTTCCTTCAGTTCGGGGGTGTTGAAGAAGTGCTCGCGCACGTAGGCGCCGTCCTTGGCCTTGAAGGTCTGGTACTCGCCGTCCACGCATTCCATCATGCGTTTGTGCAGGATGCCCTTCTTGTCGCGGGCGAACAGGCGGTCCCAGTGGGTGCCCCAGATCACCTTGATGACGTTCCAGCCTGCGCCGCGGAATTCGGATTCCAGTTCCTGGATGATCTTGCCGTTGCCGCGCACCGGGCCGTCCAGGCGCTGCAGGTTGCAGTTGATGACGAAGACCAGGTTGTCGAGCCGCTCGCGCGCGGCCATGCCGATGGCGCCCAGCGATTCGACTTCGTCCGTCTCGCCGTCGCCGAGGAAGGCCCACACCTTGCGCTGCTCGGCGCGGGTGGCGTCGATCATGCCGCGGCTGGCCATGTATTTCATGAAGCGCGCCTGGTAGATGGCGCACAGCGGGCCGAGGCCCATCGACACGGTGGGGAACTGCCAGAAGTCCGGCATCAGCCAGGGGTGGGGGTAGGATGAGATGCCCTTGCCGCCGACTTCCTGGCGGAAGTTGTCCATCTGATCCTCGGTCAGGCGGCCCAGCATGTAGGCGCGGGCGTAGACGCCGGGCACCGAGTGGCCCTGGAAGTAGATCATGTCACCGTCGTGGTCGGCCGACGGAGCATGCCAGAAGTGCGAGAAACCGACGTCGTAGAGGGCCGCGGCCGAGGCGAACGAGGCGATGTGGCCGCCGACGTTGGTGTGCTTGTTGGCACGCACCACCATCGCCATGGCGTTCCAGCGGATATAGGAATGGATCTTGATCTCGAGGTCGGGGTCGCCCGGATAGGGCGGCTGCTGTTCGACCGGGATGGTGTTGATGTACTCGGTGGTGGCCGAGTAGGGGATGTTCACCCCTTCCTGGCGGGCCGTCGCGATCAGGGTTTCGATCAGGTAGTGGGCGCGCTGCGGGCCTTCATGCTCGACGACGGCAGCGAGTGCATCCATCCATTCCTTCGTTTCCTGCGCATCCGTGTCGGTTTGCGAGGGAACGTTGCTGATTCCGGTCATGGTTTGTCTCCTCATGACGTTCGGTTGGCGAACCCTGCCTGGTGGGCAGGTCTATGGGCGGTACGGACGCAGCCACCCCGACAACCGGCGGCTGACTTTTCGAACTATAAAACGTCTTTTCGTAATGCGCAATATTGTTGATGGGGGGATCCCCGGATCCGTGCGCGGGCCGCATGCCGGCGCGGATGGGTGCGATACCGGGACGGGTCGTTCGTGTCGTTCATGGCTGCATGGCGTGCCGGCGGTCCGCCTCGTAGGCGAATACGACCTGGCCGTTGCGCACTTCCCCGATGTGGATCTGCCGTGGTGAGATCAGCGTTTCGTGCTGGCCGCGCGAGTAAGGGCGCGAATAGGTCGCGATGACGCCCGGCACGGGGGCGTGCAGGTCTTCGAGCGCCGCGCGGATGAGATCGCCTTCGAGGCTGTCCGCCTGGCCGATGGCGGCGGCGAGCAGGAGCATCGAGTCGTATCCTTGCGCCGCGGCGGGCGGAACCGGGATGCGGCGGGTGCCGGTGGCCTGCTGCCAGGCCTCGATGAATGCACGGCGTCTCGGCGTGGTCGGGTCCTGGATGAAGGTCTGCGGCATGCGCGCGCCCTCGGCGTTGGGGCCGGCATTGTCGATGAAGCTGGACATGGCCAGCGTCCAGCTGCCGATGATCGGCACCGGCCAGTCGAGGCGGGCCAGGGCGTTGGCGATCTGCGCCAGTTCGGGGCCGATGCCGTAGGTGAGCAGGGCTTCGGCACGCGCGTCGCGCGCACGCTGCAGCGGAGCCGTCATGTCGGCCTGCCGCAACTGGAAGCGCTCGACGGCGGCGGGCTGGATGTTGCGCTGGCTCAGCGCGTCGATGAGGTCCTTGCTGCCCAGGACGCCGTAGTTGGTGGCGTCGTGGAAGATGGCGAGCCGTCTCAGCCCGCGCCGAGTGACGGCTTCGTCCACGATCGCTCTGGCCTGCAGGCTGTCGCTGGCCGATACGCGGAAGATATAGTTGTCGGCGAAGCCCGGCGGGAGGAACTGGCGCGTGATCAGCGTGCCGGTCGCCACCGAGGTGATCATCGGGATGCGCGCCAGCTGGTAGTGATGCTGGCTGGCGAGCGCCACGCCGGTGTTGACGATGCCCAGCGCGGCGGTGATGCCCTCTTTCTGGATCAGTGCCTGGGCGATCCGGGCGCCGCGTTCGTTGCGTGCCTCGTCGTCGCGCTCTACCAGCACGACCGGGCGTCCGAGCAGGCCGCCCGCGGCATTGATCTGCGCCGCGGCGATGCGGATGCCCTCCCGCATCGAGATTCCCATCGGGCTGGAGCCGCCGGTGAACGGGCCGGACACGCCGATGCGGATGGCTGCGCCGCTGCCTGCATGCGCAGGCGGCCACTTCCCGCTGAGCGCGCAGGTGGCAAGTAAGGGAAAGGCGGCGAGCATGCGGCGCCTGGTGGTGGAGGGCAGCATGCCCCGACTTTATGGGCAGGGAGGGGCGCGGAAAAGTTGGCGGAAACCCGGACGGATGCGGTAAGGGTTAAACCGGATGACGGTCTCAGGGTGGCTCGCCGACAATCGGGGCGCCGGTATTGCGCCGCATCATTTCTGTCTACGTTCCCGCGCCTTCCATGTCCCTTTCCACTTCCGCCCGCGGCGGCCCGCCGCACTGGTACTGGGCCGCCCCCTATGTGGCGGTGGTGTTCTTCGCGTTGAGCATGCTGACGCTGGTGTGGCTGCTGCAGCAGCGCGAGCTGGAGGCCGAGCGCGGCGCCGTGGTGCGCGACCTGCAGTGGGCCGAGCAGACCATGCGGCGCCAGATGCTGGGCACCGAGGAGTTCCTGGGGCAACTGGCGCGCGATGTCGCCGCAGAGGCGCTGGACCACGATGGTTTCCAGTTGCGTGCCAACCAGCACATCGCCAACAACAGCGAACTGGTCAATGTCGCCTGGGTGGGCACCGACGAGATCGTGCGCTGGACGGCGCCCTTCGACACCACGGACTGGCTCAGCGGCGAGGCGCTGGCGGGCGAGCAGATCCGCCTGATGGAACAGGCGCGGACCTCGGGCCGCCTGATCTACGGCGACGCCTATCGCACCGCGCGGGGCGACACGGTGCTCGAAGTCTATGTGCCGATACTGCGCGGGGGGGAATTCCGCGGTGCGCTGGTGGGGGCGTATTCGGTCGAGCGCATGATCCGCCACCTGGTACCGGCGTGGTTCGTGGACAAGTACCGGCTGGCGTTGCGCAATGCGCGCGGCGAAGTACTGGCGGTGAGCTCGAAGCTGCAGGATGTCGACGAGTCGCTGTCCGTCGAACTGGCCTTCGATCCGCCGGGCAACGGCCTGGCCCTGCGCGCCACCGCGCTGCGCGGCGGCGGCCTGCCCAGGGCGCTGCCGGCGGCGCTGATCCTGGGGCTGTCGGTGCTGGTGCTGTGGAGCCTGTGGTCGCTGCGCATTCACGTGATGCGCCGCGTGCAGGTCGAAAAGGAACGCGACCGGCTGTTCAACCTGTCGCTCGACATGCTGTGTGTGGTCGGCATCGACGGCAGCTTCCGCCGCTGCAATCCGGCTTTCGAACGCATTCTCGGTCATGCGCCCGACAGTATGCCCGGCCAGCCGATGATCGACTTCGTCCACGCCGAGGATGCCGGCGCGACGCTCGACGCGCTGCGCCGCCTGGCGGGCGGGGAGCCGGTGAAGTTCGAGAACCGCTGCCGCTGCGCGGACGGCAGCTACAAATGGCTGGTGTGGAGCATCAACCCGGTGTGCGAGGAGCGCCTCGTGTATGCCGTGGCCCACGACATCACCGGGCGCAAGGCGGCCGAGCAGGCCTTGCGCGCCGAATCCGCCTTCCGCAAGGCGATGGAGGATTCGGTGCTCACCGGCCTGCGCGCCATCGATCTCAGCGGGCGCATCATCTATGTGAATTCCGCGTTCTGCCGCATGGTCGGCTGGAGCGAGGACGAACTGGTCGGCGCGACCGCGCCCTTCCCGTACTGGCCCGAGGAGATGCTGGAGGTCTGCGAGCGCAACCTGCAGATGACGCTCAACGGACAAGCGCCGGCGAGCGGTTTCGAGCTGCGCATCCAGCGCCGCAACGGCGAGCGCTTCGACGCGCGCTTCTACCTGTCGCCGCTGATCGACGTCAGCGGCCGCCAGACGGGCTGGATGGCGTCGATCACCGACATCACCGAGCCCAAGCGCGTGCGCGCGGCGCTGGAGGCGACGCACGAGCGCTTCGAGGCCGTGTTGGACGGGCTGGATGCAGCGGTGTTCGTGGCCGATGTCCGTACCGACGAGATCCTGTTCGCCAACCGCGCGTTCAAGCGCATCCACGGCTTCGACGTCGTGGGGCACACGGTGCGCGGCGTGGCCGTGCCCCAGCCCGAGCGCGGCGACTATCGCGTGGACCCGCGCGGCCTGACGCCGGCCGATCTGCCGCGCGAACTGTTCGACGGCGAACTGCAGCACCCCTTGTCCGGACGCTGGTACCACGTGCGCGAGCAGGCCATGCGCTGGGTGGATGGGCGGGTGGTGCGCATGGGCGTCGCCACCGACAGCACCGAGCGCAAGCAAACGGCCGAAGTGGCGCGCCAGCAGGAAGAGCGCCTGCAGCGCACGTCGCGCCTGATCACGATGGGCGAGATGGCCTCGACGCTGGCGCATGAGCTGAACCAGCCGCTGTCGGCGATCGCCAACTATTGCGCCGGCTGCGTCACCCGCATGCAGGGCGGCAAGTGGAAACCCGAGGATGTGCTGACCGCGATGCAGAAGGCCAGCTTCCAGGCCGAGCGCGCGGGCAAGATCGTGCGCCGCGTGCGCGAGTTCGTGAAGAAGAGCGAGCCGCGCCGCAGCGCGGTCAACCTGGTCGACGTGCTCGACGACGCGCTCGGCTTCGCCGACATCGACGCGCGCCGCACCGGCATCAGGCTGATCGCCGACATCGAGCCCGGGCTGCCGCCGGTGTTCGCCGACCGCATCATGATCGAGCAGGTGGTGCTGAACCTGATCCGCAACGGGCTCGACGCCATGGCCGACACGCTGCCCGAGCAGCGGCTGCTGGTGGTGCGGGCGCGCCGCTTCGGCGACGACGCGGTCGAGGTGGCGGTGATCGACCGTGGCCACGGCATCAGCGAGGAAGGGCGCCAGCGCCTGTTTACGCCGTTCTACACGACCAAGACCGAAGGCATGGGGATGGGTCTGAACATCTGCCGCTCGATCGTCGAGTTCCACGACGGGCGCTTGATCGTCGACGACAACCCCGAAGGGGGTACCATATTCTCGTTTACCCTGCCGACGGAGTCTGCCAGTGAGCGAGTTGCCCGTAGCGCCTGAACAAATCATCCATGTCGTCGATGACGACGAAGCCCTGCGCGACTCCATGACCTGGATGCTCGAGGGCAATGGCTACAGGGTCCTGACCTACGAGTCGGCCGAGGCATTTCTCCGCGTCTGCCGCCCGGACATGGCGGGCTGCGTGGTGCTGGACGTGCGCATGCCGGGCATGAGCGGGCTGGAGATGTTCGAGGAACTGGGGCGCCGGCGCTGCACCCTGCCAGTCGTCTTCATCACCGGCCATGGCGACGTGCCGATGGCGGTGTCCGCGCTGAAGAAAGGCGCGGTCGATTTCATCGAGAAGCCGTTCAGCGAGCGCGACATGCTGCGCCTGATCGAGCAGTGCCTGATGCTCGAGCGCGACAGCCGCGACAAGCGGCTGCAGGAGGCGGACACCGCGCGCCGGCTCGAACACCTCACCCAGCGCGAGCGCGAGGTGTTGGATCTCATCATCGTCGGCAAGCTCAACAAGCAGATTGCCGATGTGCTGGGCATCAGCATCAAGACCGTCGAGGTGCACCGTGCACGGGTGATGGAGAAGATGGGGGCCAACTCGCTGGCCGAACTCGTGCAGCACGTGGTGACCGTGGAGCCCGGCGCGCTGTTGCGCTGAGCGCCCCGGGGGCCTGCGTCCCGGGTGGCGTGCGGGCGACGGGTACGCGGTTCGGGCGCCTTGCTGTAAAATCCTGCCCTTTTTCGAGGCTCTACCGATGACCGCTCGCATCATCGACGGCAACGCCCTCTCGGCGCGTGTCCGTGGCGAAATCGCAGAACGTGCCGCAGCGCTGACGGCGCGTGGGGTGCAACCTTGTCTGGCGGTCATCCTGGTGGGCGGCGATCCCGCTTCCGCCGTTTACGTGCGCAACAAGGTCGCCGGCTGTGAAAAGGCCGGCATCCGCTCGCTGCGCTTCGACTACCCGCAGCACGCCAGCCAGGAAGAAGTCATGGCGAAGCTCGCCGAGCTGAACGCCGACCCTGCCGTGCACGGCATCCTGGTGCAACTGCCGCTGCCCGCCCATCTGGACGAGACGGCGGTGCTCGAAGCGATCGACATCCGCAAGGACGTCGACGGCTTCCACGCCGAAAATGTCGGCCTGCTGTCGCAGAACCGGGAGGGCTTCGTACCCTGCACGCCGAATGGCGTCATGAAGATGCTGGAGACCGCCGGCGTGCCGGTGCAGGGCGCCGAGGCGGTGGTCATCGGCCGTTCCAACATCGTCGGCAAGCCGATGGCGATGCTGCTGACCAATGCCGGCGCCACCGTCACCGTCTGCCACTCGAAGACGCGCGACCTGGCGTTCCACACCCGCCGCGCCGACATCGTCGTCGCCGCCATCGGCAAGCCGCGCTTCGTCACCGGCGACATGCTCAAGCCGGGGGCGACCGTGATCGACGTCGGCATCAACCGTCTCGACGCGGGGCCGGATGCCGGCAAGCTGTGCGGCGACGTCGATTTCGCCTCAGCGGCCGAAGTCGCCGGCGCCATCACGCCAGTGCCGGGCGGCGTCGGGCCGATGACGATCACGATGCTGCTCGAGAACACCGTGGTGTCCGCCGAACGCGCTGCGCGCGCGGCCGGCAAGTGAGCGGAGGCGAACGGCGATGAATGCGAATCCGTCCGGCCAGCCCCTGGTGGGCGTCATCATGGGCTCGAACTCCGACTGGCCGACCATGCAGGCGGCGGCCAGGATGCTCGCCGAATTCGGCGTGCCCTACGAGGCGCGGGTCGTGTCCGCGCACCGCACGCCCGATCTGATGTTCGAATACGCCGAAGCCGCGCGCGGCCGCGGCCTGAAGGCCATCATCGCCGGTGCCGGCGGCGCGGCGCACCTGCCGGGCATGGTCGCGGCCAAGACCACGGTGCCGGTGCTGGGCGTGCCGGTACAGTCGAAGGCGCTGTCCGGCCAGGATTCGCTGCTGTCCATCGTGCAGATGCCCAAGGGCATTCCGGTGGCGACCTTCGCCATCGGCGAGGCCGGCGCGGCCAATGCCGGGCTGTTCGCGGTGGCGCTGCTCGCCGGCGGCGACGCCGAACTGGCGGCCCGCCTCGAAGCCTTCCGCGCGCGCCAGACGCAGACCGTGCTCGACATGGCGCTGCCGCCGCTGGCCTGATGCTGCCGGCGTGCCGGTGATCACCCGTTTTCGGACGTTTCCGCCCACTGAAGGCCCGTCATGTCGTCTCGCAATGCTTCCTCCCCGATTCTTCCGCCCGCCACACTGGGCATGCTCGGCGGCGGCCAGCTCGGCCGCTTCTTCGTGTCGGCCGCGCACGAGATGGGCTACAAGGTGTGGGTGCTCGACCCCGATCCGCACAGCCCCGCCGGTCTGATCGCCGACCGCCACCTGGTCGCCGCCTATGGCGACTACGCCGCACTCGACGAACTGGGCGGCAACTGTGCGGCGATCACGACCGAGTTCGAGAACGTCCCGGCCGATACGCTGGATTACCTCAGCAAGTTCATCCTGGTGCACCCGGCGGCGGGCGCGGTGGCGATCTGCCAGAACCGCATCGCCGAAAAAACCTTCCTCGCCGACAACGGCCTGCCCCACGGCCCGTTCGCGGTCATCCGCGGCGAGGACGACATCCGCAGTGCCGATGCCGGCCTGTTCCCCGCGGTGCTCAAGGTGGCCCGCTTCGGCTACGACGGCAAGGGCCAGGCGCGTGTCGCCGACCGCGACGAGGCCGCCGCCGCCTTTCAGCACTTCAAGGGCGAGGCCTGTGTGCTGGAAAAGATGCTGAGGCTGGACTGCGAGGTATCGGTGGTGCTGGCGCGCGACGAGGCGGGCGCGGTGCGTTGCTTCGCGGCCGGCGAGAATCGCCACCGCAACGGCATCCTCGACATCACCATCGCGCCGGCGCAGGCCCCGGCCAGCCTGAGAGACGAGGCCCGGCAGGTCGCCGAGCGCATCGCCGGAAAGCTCGGCTACGTCGGCACGCTGGGCGTGGAGTTCTTCGTCTGTGGCGGCGGGCTCTTCGTCAACGAGATGGCGCCGCGCCCGCACAACAGCGGGCACCACACCATCGATGCCTGCGACGCCAGCCAGTACGAGCAGCAGGTGAGGGCGCTGTGCGGCCTGCCGCTCGCCACGCCGCGCCAGCATTCGGCGGCGGTGATGGTCAATCTGCTGGGCGAACTCTGGTACGCCGACGGCAAGGGGCATGGCGCCTACCGCGAGCCCGACTGGGCCGCGCTGCACGCCGTGCCCGGCCTGCGCCTGCATCTGTACGGCAAGCACCACGCCCGTCCGGGGCGCAAGATGGGGCATTTCGTCGTTACCGGCGAGGATGCCGATCAGGTGCTGCAGCGCGCGCTGCGGGCCCGCGCCGCGATCGGCATCCGCGACGAGTGAGCGGCGAATGACGAAGGACAGCGGAGCGAAGCCGCGCGGCCGAATCGAACCGCCCACGCTGGTGGCGATCCGCGAGGCCGCGGCCCTGCTGCGTGCCGGTGACATCGTCGGCATGCCGACCGAGACCGTCTACGGGTTGGCGGCCGACGCGCTGAACCCCGCAGCGGTGAACAAGATCTTTGCCGCCAAGGGCCGCCCGGCCGACCATCCGCTGATCGTGCATCTGCCCTCGGCCGACCATCTGCCGCGCTGGGCCGCCGCCATTCCCAAGGATGCGCTCGCGCTCGCGCGCGCCTTCTGGCCCGGCCCGCTGACGCTGATCCTGAAGCGCGCCCCCGAGGTGCCGGACGAGGTCACCGGCGGGCAGGACACCGTCGGCCTGCGCGTGCCCTCGCATTCGATTGCGCTCGCGATGCTGCTGGTGTTCGGCTCAGGCATCGCCGCGCCCAGCGCCAACCGTTTCGGCCGCATCAGCCCGACCACCGCCGCCCATGTCCGCGAGGAACTGGGCGAGCGTGTCGCCATGGTGGTCGATGGCGGGCCGTGCGCGGTCGGCATCGAATCGACCATCCTCGATTTTTCGCGCGACGTGCCCGAGATCCTGCGTCCCGGCGCGATCACGCCCGAAGCCATCGCCCGTGTCATCGGCCGCCGCCCGCGCGTGCGCGGCGAGGCGGCGGGCGGCGGGCGGGCGGATGCCCATTCCGCCGATGCCGCGCACGCGC
>NZ_AMXE01000048.1 GCF_000310205.1 Thauera linaloolentis 47Lol = DSM 12138
GGCCGGGCGAACGCGGCGCGCGCGTGGCCGAGGTGCGCGCGCGCCTGGCGGCCGAAGGCGAGCCGGAACTGGCATCGAGCCCGGACGCCACGCTGTTCGACGACGCGCTGGCCGAGGCGGTGAAGCGCTTCCAGCGGCGTGCCGGCCTGGCGCTGGATGCGGCCATCGGGCGCCAGACGGTCGAGGCGCTCAACCTCGGGCCGGTGCAGCGGCTGGCGCAGATCCAGGTCAATCTGGAGCGCGTGCGCTGGGTGGCGCAGGACATGCGGGGCGACTACCTGATGGTGGATCTGACCGGCTACCA
Organism: Thauera linaloolentis 47Lol = DSM 12138; assembly: GCF_000310205.1. Taxonomy (GTDB): domain Bacteria; phylum Pseudomonadota; class Gammaproteobacteria; order Burkholderiales; family Rhodocyclaceae; genus Thauera; species Thauera linaloolentis. Next base: position 305 of record NZ_AMXE01000048.1, read on the forward strand.
GGCCCGCCTGCACCGCGCCGGCCGGCTTGCCTGGTCTGCGCGCGCGATCGTCGGCAAGCCGACCCGGCAGACGCCTTCGCTGCTCGACAGCGTGCGCCATCTGGTGCTGAATCCGAAGTGGGTGGTGCCGCCCACCATATTGCGCGAGGACCTCATCCCCGGGGTGATACGCGATCCCGACTACCTGACCAGGCACCGCATGCGGGTGGTCGACCGCGATGGACAGGCGGTCGATCCGCAGCACATCGACTGGGAGGGGGCGCGCCGGCACGGCTTTCCGCACATGATTGTGCAGAACTCCGGGGCGGACGGCTCGCTGGGCCGCATCAAGTTCGCCCTTGCCAACCCGTATTCCATTTACCTGCACGATACCAACGCGCGCTCCTCGTTCAGGCGCGATACGCGTGCCTTGAGCTCGGGCTGCGTCCGCCTGGAGAGGCCGGAAGAACTGGCCGTGCTGCTGCTGGACGATGCGCGGCGCTGGAATGCCGAAGCGCTGCAGGAAGCGCTCGCGACGGACAAGACGCGCACGGTGCCGGTGACGCGCAGGATTCCGGTGTTGCTGCACTACGCCACGGCGGGCCTGGATGAGGACGGGAGCCTGCAGTTCCGTCCCGACATCTATGCCCGCGATGCGGCGGTGCTGGCCGCGCTGCGAGGCCCCGTCCGCTGAGCCGAAGCGAAGCGTGGTCCGGGCGCGGCCGTCTTGTCATGCCCCGTACATGAGGGCGTAACGTAGTCGTCTTTTTCGCCGCCTATGCTGCGGCGCATGAAAGCGATCGACTTCACGACCGAAGAGCTCTGCCACGATCCCCGCCTGCGCATCGCGCTGGTGACCGAGACCTGGCCGCCGGAAGTCAACGGCGTGGCGATGACGCTCAAACGCATGGTCGACGGCCTGATCCGGCGCGGACACAGCGTCCAGTTGATACGGCCCAAGCAGACCACCGAGGATGTCGCCACCCATGGCGGCGCGCTGGAAGAGGTGTTGTCGCGCGGGATCAAGCTGCCGCGCTACGACGGACTCAAGCTCGGCCTGCCGGCCAAGTCCAGCCTGGTCCGCACGTGGACGCGACAGCGGCCCGACCTGGTGCACGTGGCGACCGAGGGGCCGCTCGGCTGGACCGCGGTATCGGCCGCGCGCAAGCTGCGCCTGCCGGTCACGTCGGACTTCCATACCCGTTTCGAGCACTACAGCGCGCACTACGGCGTGGGCTGGCTGAGCCAGCCGGTCGCTGCCTATCTGCGCCGCTTCCACAATCGCACGGCCGCCACTTACGTGCCGACCTCCGAACTGGCGGGCGCGCTGGCCGCCCAGGGGTACGAGCGGGTCGAGGTGATTTCGCGAGGGGTGGATACGGTGCAGTATTCTCCGGCGCGCCGCAGCGAGGTGCTGCGCCAGCAATGGGGGGTGGCGCCGGGCGGGATCGCGGTGGTCAGCGTCGGGCGGCTGGCGCCGGAGAAGAACCTCGGGCTCACCCTGCGCGCCTTCGCCGCCATTCGCGAGCATCGCCCGGACGCGCGGATGGTGGTCGTCGGCGACGGGCCGATGCGCGATGTGATCGCCCGCGAATGTCCGCAGGCGGTGCTTGCCGGCATGCGGCATGGCGGGGATCTGGCGGCACATTACGCATCGGCCGATCTGTTTCTCTTTCCGAGCCTGACCGAGACTTTCGGCAACGTCACGCTCGAAGGCATGGCGAGCGGGTTGTGCACCGTGGCCTACGACTATGCCGCCGCCGCCGAGGTGATCCGCGACCTGCACAACGGCGCGATCGTGTGCTGCGGCGACGAGGAAGGCTTCATCCAGCGCGCCGTCCAGCTGGCCTGCGCGAGCGGGCTGCGTGCCGACATCGGCCGCGAGGCGCGGCGCACCGCGGAAGGCATCGACTGGGAGCGCGTGTGCGACCATTTTGCCGAGGCCCTCCTGCGCGCCTGGCGGGGCAAGGCCCTTGCCCATGACGATCGAGTCTTGTTACGCACGCAGGGAGGGGAAAGCTGATGCCGGCCGTTCGCACAATCTTCATTTCCGATGTCCACCTCGGCACCCGGGCAAGCCAGGCCGAGCGCCTGCGCGCCTTCCTGAAAGAATACGAATCGGAGTACCTCTACCTGCTCGGCGACATCATCGACTTCTGGGCGATGAGCCGCAGCGTGCAGTGGGCGCCGGCGCACAATACCGTGGTGCAGAAGGTGCTGCGCCGCGCACGCCAGGGCGACAAGGTGTTCTTCATTCCCGGCAACCACGACGAAACCCTGCGCGAGTATGTCGGCACCGCCTTCGGCAACATCCGCATCGAGCGCGAATGGGTCCACGAAACCATCGACGGCCGGCGCTACTGGCTGATCCACGGCGATGAATACGACCAGGTCACGCGCCACCACCGCTGGGTCGCGGTGCTGGGGGACGTGGCCTACAACACGCTCGTGCGGCTGAACATCGTGCTGTCGCGCGTGCGCCGCTTCCTGCACATCCCCGGCTACTGGTCGCTGGCGGGCTACGCCAAGCAGAAGGTGAAGCGCGCGGTCAGCTTCATCTTCGACTTCGAGGACGCGGTGGCGCATGCTGCGCAGCAGCGCGGTGTGGACGGGGTGATCTGCGGCCACATCCATTCGGTTTCGGACCGCCGTATCGGCAAGGTGCGCTACCTGAACTGCGGCGACTGGGTCGATACCTGCAGCGCCGTCGTCGAGCACTACGACGGCCGCATCGAGGTGCTGCGCTGGGGCATGGAGGCCACGGTGCCGTTGCCCGTCGCCGAAGCCGAGGCGCGCCCTCCGCTTCCGGCGGCGGGCAAGGCCCGCTCGCCGCTGGACGTCGAGCGCATCTATCTCACGCCGGACGTCTGATCGCCCGGCGGGGTGTCTTCGCGCATGAGGCCGATGGCGAGGCGCAGGCCTATCCAGGCATTCATCAGCGCGAAGCCCGCCACCACGATCATCGCCAGTGGCACCAGCGGGTAGCTGCGCAGCACCCAGGCCAGGATCGACGACAGCACATTGAGCACCAGCATCAGCCAGAATGCCGGGTTGCGTGGCTGCCACAGGCGGGAGAGTTTCACCGGGATTCCAGGAAGGGCCGGCCCCCGAGCGTGCCGCGGCGGTGGATGGCGTAAACGTAGAGCGCCAGCCCGACCTCGATCGCTCCGATGCTGATGAAGACCGGTGCGTGCGGGCTGGCGCTGAGGCTGCCGTAGAAGGCCAGCAGCAGGCTGCTGATCAGCGGCCCGGCGGCAAAGCCGAGCGAGCCCGCCATGTTGAACGCGGCGAGCGCGCTTGCGCGGCAGTCCTCGCCGCCATAGTGCGCGGCCAGCACCAGCGAGGGGGCGTACATCAGCGCGGCGATCACGCCGCCGGCGGCCATCGTCCACACGATCCATCCGGCGGGCACGAAAGCCAGGGCGCCGAGAAAGACGCCGTACAGGATGCTGCCCGCCACCATCATCAACAGCGGGTCCCAGTAGCGCGACAGATGGCCGGCGGGCCAGGTCAGCAGCGAGAATGGAATCAGGAACGCGGCCATTGCCATGCCGATCGCGCGGGCGTCGAAGCCCAATGTGAGGCCGAAGTAGAGCGACAGCGTCGAGACGATGAAGCCCACGGTCAGCCGGTCGGCGAACGAAAAGGCGAGCGGGATGGCGAGTGCGCGCCGTGCGCGCAGCGTGTCGAGAATCTGGCCGATCGCCATGCGCGGGCGTGCCGCCGTGGCGTCGCGCAGGCCGGCGGCGCCGACGGCCGCCAGTGCCAGCGACAGCAGTCCGCCGCCCAGCGGCACCCACAGCGGATCGATGCCGCCGATCACGCCGCCGAGCGGTGCGCCGGTGGCCACGCCGAGGCTGATCGACGCCCCGATGGCGCCCATGCGGCCGCCCAGCCCGCCATGCCCGACCTGGTCCGAGCCCAGCGCCATCAGCAGCGACAGCGCCGACATGTGGGCGAAGCCCTCGAGCAGGCGCAAGGCCAGCAGTACCGCGTAGCTGTCGAGTTGCCGGTAGGCGAAGGCGATGCCGAGCAGGGTCAGCCCGTTCAAGGCCAGAGCCGCGACCGCCAGCGCCTTGCGCCGGCCGAGCCGGTCGGACAGCAGCCCGGCGACCGGGGCGCCGACGAGCGCGCCGATCATGTTGATCGACATGAAAAAGTGGCTGGCGAACTGCCCCAGGCCGTCGAAGCGCTGCGCGGTGAATGCCGACAGGACCGGCACCATGCCGGTGACCGGCAGCATCAGGCCGAACAGCAGCAGGAGCGGCACGAGCGCGTGCGAGGGCTTGTCGCCGGATAGGCTGGGAGAAGGGGCGCGGGGGCTGGAGGCGGCCATGGGCTTGGGGGGCTTGGTGGACAGGCGCAATGATACGCCGTGGGCCGCCGGCGGCACGACGTACCGCCTGCCGCCTTGGCGCTTCAGTCCTCGGCGCGTTCCGGCGGCCGGAATCCGTCCAGTATCCAGGCCGTCGCGCTCGCGTTCGTCAGGCGGAAATCGGGCCGCACGCGCACCTGCGCCAGCTGTTCGCCGAATGCGTCGAGTGCGCTGAGGGTGGCGTAGGGTTCGTACTCGTCGGGCGTGATGTCGAGCCGGATGTCCCATTCGCGATCGAGCGCGAACACCGCGGCGCGTTTGTGCAGTGCCGCGTGGGCCTGCTGGGCGTGGCGTTGCAGGACCTCGGTGGCGGTCTTGACCAGGGTGTTGAAAGCGGGCGGGTCGAGCGGCTTCGGGTTTTTCTTGTCGCGCCCCATCGTCCATGGCCCCACGAGCGCGGGCTCCGGCTCGCCATCCTTGAGCATTTCGACGGCCCAGCCGTCGTCGTCCTCGTTCTTGATGACGCGCGCGGTCCAGCCATTGTCGTGCCACAGGCGTTCTTCGCGGATGGCGGCTGCTTCGTCGGCGGGCGTCATTTCCGGCGCCTGCACGGTATCGGCCGCTTCGGGTGTCGCGCCGGCAATGGGCAGTGGGGGCATGGTGTCGTGTCGTGGTGTGAGAATGCGTTGTTCGGCCGCCGGCTTGGCCGCGGGGCGTGATCCTTCTTGCGCGGGGGCGGGCGTGGGACGGCTTCGCCGCGCGCGGCCGGGCGGAGGCGGAGCGGTTCCGCCGGGAAGTTCTAGGCTGAGTTGGCTCACGTCTGACCCTTCGGCTGCAACTGTCGTTTGGCTGTTATTTTATACAGTTGTCCGGAGAGGGCAAGCGCCACCGGGTGGCCGTGGAGACCGGAGCGGGTCAGCGATCGTGTGCCGAAGGCGTGCTTCTGGTGTGGCGTCGATGGCTGGCGGCAAGCTTTTCGGCGGCGTTTTCCATCGCGCTCCAGGAGCCGCCGTGTGCCAGGTAGGCCGTCACCCAGTCCGGCATCGCGCCTTCTCCCGTCCAGGTGAGCGTGCGGCTCGCGGGGTGGACGTAGCGGATTTCGGGCGCGGGCGCAGCCGCTGCGGGCTCTGCTGCCGGCGTCGGCACGTCTGTCGCGGAAAGCGCTGCCTCGGTCTCGGCTTCGACCACGGCTGGCGGTTCCGCGGCTGCCGGAGCCGGGTTTTCGCGCGCCGCAATCTCTTGCTTGATCTCGGCAAGCAGGCTTTCCAGTTCCGGAAGGGTGTGCTTGCTCAGGCTGAAAGGCATACTCGGCCGATATGAAAAGACCCCACAACCAATCGATTTGCAGGGCCTTTTCTTGACTGTTCTGGCGGACAGGGCGGGATTCGAACCCGCGTCAGGGTATTACCCTGAACACGCTTTCCAGGCGTGCGACTTAAACCACTCATCCACCTGTCCGAGGAAGCGGGAAATTATAGTCGGCCAAATGGAAATCAGGAAGCGAAATTTACATGATGTCCCGCCGGGCGGTCGTTGCGGCCGCCATCCGTCTCAGGGAAGGGCGAGATAGTCGGCGACTTCGTCGGCAACGGCGTGGAGTTCGCGCTGCAGCGCCTCGATGTCGGCCGGCCCCGGCAGGAAGTCCTGAGCCGGTGCCTTGCAGCGCAGTTCAAGGGCCGTGGCCATGTCTGCGGCGTGCGCCGCATGAATCTGGGCCAGCGTGCCCCGCAGCGTGTGCGCGATGCGTGAGAGCCGTGCCGTGTTGCCGGCCTCGGCGGCGGTGCGGAGATCGTTCTGGACGCTGCTATGCCAGTTCTCGAATGTGCCGAGCACCGTCCGGACGATCTCGGTGTTGTCGAAGAGGTCGACGAGCAGTGCCTGCGGATCGAAGTGGGTGTAGCGGGGCGCGTGCATTCAGTGCTGTCCAGGGGTGCCGATGGATTGCGTCAGCGATGCAATCGTGATCGGTTTGATCAGGGTACCGTCGAAACCGCAGTTCAGGAAACGGTCGGCGTCTTCGGTCATGGCGTGCGCGGTGTAGGCGATCACGCGGATGCCCTTCCACTCGGAGCGCGCGCGGATGCGCGCGCATGCGGCCTCTCCGCCCATGTCCGGCATCGAGATGTCGAGCAGTATCGCGGCGGGCTGGATGCCCTCGAGCCGCGCGAGCATGGCGCGGGCGTTGTCGAAGGTCTCGACGGTCCAGCCCAGCCGCGTGAGGAGCGCGTCCGCGACCTTGAGGTTGATGTCGTTGTCGTCGGTGACGAAGGCGAGGTGTTGCGAAATGCTCATGATGTGGTGTACGCCATGTCCGGCGTGGCCTTGCGGGACAGCGTCACGGTGAAGGTGGAGCCTGCGCCCGGCACGGAGTCGGCTTCGAGCCTGCCGCCCATCATTTCGACCATCTGGCGAGCGAGGGGCAGTCCCAGTCCGGTTCCGCGGTGACGGCGCGTGAGGAAGTTCTCTGCCTGATAGAAGGGTTCGAAGATTCGCGGCAGCTCGTTTTCCGGAATGCCGATACCCGTGTCGGCGACCGTGATCATCATATGCGCCTCCTGTTCGCGGACACGGATTGTAATACGCCCTTCGTGTGTGAACTTCACCGCGTTGGAGAGCAGGTTGTCGATGACCTGGCGCAGGCGGATCGGGTCCGCGTCGGCTTCGCAGGGGCCGGCGGGCAGTTCGGTGGCGAGTTCGACGCCCTTGGCGCTGGCGCCGACACGATGCAGCGCCGCGATGGCCGACAGCAGGGGGACGAGATCGACGGTCTGCATGCTGAGGGCCAGCCGGTTGGCCTCGATCTTGGCCAGGTCGAGCACGTCGTTGAGCACGGCCATCAGGTGCTGGCCGCTGTCGCGTATGGTTTCCGCGTGTCCGCGCATGCCGTCGTCGGCGATCTCGAGGCTGAGCAGTTCGGCCAGGCCGATGATGCCGTTGAGCGGCGTACGCAGCTCGTGGGACATGTTGGCGAGGAATTCGCTTTTCATGCGGTTGGCCTGCTCGGCGGTGCGGCGTGCATCCTCCAGACGCGCGATCGAGGCCTGGACGGCGTCGGCCATGCGGTTGAAGGAGCGGTTCAGTTCGGCCATCTCGTCCTTGCCGCGGACTGTCAGCCGGTGGTCGAGGTCGCCGTACTGGAAGCGGTGGATGCCGCCGATGACGTCGGTGATGCGCCGTGTCAGCAGGTTCGCCATCCAGACCGCGATCAGGAGCACGGCAACGATCATCAGCAAGGTCGAGACCGTGATGCCGGCGGTGGTCTGGCGCAGGTTCTGGCGGATGTCGGAAATCAGCGCATCGCGTTCGTCGCGGGTCTTCTGGTCCGACAAGGCGATCATGTCGGATATCCTGCGGCCCGACTCGGTGGCGGCGCGGTGGAATTCGTCGACGTTCGCGCCGATCGTCACATAGCCGAAGCCGCGCGGCGACTTGCCGTAGTTACCGGTGTAGTAGGGGATCGTCGCCACCGTGGTGAGCTTGTTCAGGCCGCTGAAGAAGATGCTGAACGATCCCGAGCCGCCGTGTTCGGTCAGGTCGTGCCAGCCGCGGCACTGCGGCGAAAAGTTCAGGTAGGGGCAGTCCAGTGCCACATGGCCGGATGCAGCGGAGGCGGGGTGTATCTGGCGTGTCAGGCGCTGGTCGCGGTACAGCTCGACGCGTGGGGCGTATTCGTGCCAGGCGAGTCCGCTCGCCTGCCATTCTTCGTACAGATCGATGTCGAGCAGCGGAGGGGCCGGCTGGCCGGTGTCCGGATCGAAGCCGCGAATGAAATAGTCGCGAGCATGGGAGATGTTCCGCCCCTTGTAATCCCACATGAACGCATAGTTGCCCGATTCGGGGTCCGCGATCGGCGCGCGACGCGCGGCCGTGGGGCGCACGAGATCGGTGAATGCCATCAGGTGGGCGTGGTCGAGCGCGAGCGTGACGTAGCCGACGACGGCGCCGTCGCGCACGACCGGCGTCGCCCACCGCACCAGGCCTTCGAAGCGCTTGCCGACGGGGTTCTCCAGGCCGGCATAGCCCGAGTCCTCGGGTGCGAAGGGCTTGCCTTCCCGGTGCGCCGCCTGCGGCGTATAGGGGCCGATCCAGTGGGCCCGCACCTGTGCGCCGATGACGTCGGAGACGTGGATTTCCCCCGGCTTGAGCTTCCGCAGCGCGGGCCAGTAGCGTTCGGCGCGCACGAAGGTGTTCTCGGGGCGGGTGATGTCGCGCAGCGCGGGAGAAAGCAGGCGTTCGCCGGCATGGCTCAGTTGCTTGATCCGTTCCACGCCATCGAGGCCGATGAAGGTGATCTCCAGGAACAGGGGCTGGAGCCGGGCGATGGCGGCGGTGTTGGGGCTGCGGTAGTGAAGGTTGCGGGCATTGTCCGGCAGCGGTGCGCGGACCAGGCGGGCATCGGCTTCCGCAGGCGTGACCTCGACCCAGCCCTTGCCGTCCTCGCCGGGGCGGTAGGGGCCGTGATCCTCGATGAGGCGCTGGTGGTTGTCGATGAAGCGCCGATACTGTTCCGCCGCGGGTTCGACGGCGGCCGCGCGGCGGATGTCCTGGTCACGGTCGTACAGGAACTGCGCGACTTCGTAGGCGATGCCGGTGGTGAGTTCCTCGATGGCTTCGCGCGAGCGGTTGTCGAGGGCCTCGATGGCGTCCTCGGTGGCCGTCTTGCCCGTGGTCCGCTGGGTCTCGAGCATGGCCTCTGACATCGATACCGCGCGATACGTGACGCGTCGGGCCAGATCGCTGGTGGCACCCCAGGCAAACAGCGCGAGCAGCAGCAGCGGAACGACCTTGATCGCGACGAAGATCGCGATCAGTTTCGCGCGAAGGCTAAGCGCCTCGGCCCAGGACAGAAGGCGCATCTTGCAGCCTCGGCGAAAGCGGAAACCTTAGTTCGTGCGTGTGCGCTTGCGCTGTGCGATCAGGGCCTGCATGTAGCCGTGAAGCTGGTGGAAGGGCACCGGCTTGCGGTACACCGTCACATCCTCGGGCAGGCCGCCTTCGGTCTTGATTTCGTCGGCGGTGAGCGCCGACACGACGACGATGGCGGTCTCGCTGGCGACGGGGTTCTCGCGCAGGCGGCGGATCATCTCGAAGCCGTCCAGGCCGGGCATGCGCAGATCGGCGATCAGCAGGTCGGGGGGCTCGCGGCCGAGTTCGACGAGGGCGTCGAGCCCGTGGTCGAGCACGCACAATTCGATGTCCATCGGCCAGCTGGCGAAGGTCTCCCGGTACACCGCCTGCAGCAGGCTGTCGTCCTCGACCACGACCACGCGCAGCTTGCCGCTGCCGTTGCGTGGGCGGGGAGCGCTGGGCTGCTGGCTGCGGGCGAGCAGGGCGTCGACCGAGTCCTGGCGGATGCGGCGGTGGCCTCCGGCCGTCTTCCAGCCGGCGAGCGTGCCGCTTTCGACCATCTGCTGGACGGCTCCTAGCGAAAGACCGAGCTGGCGGGCGGCCTGAGCGGTACTGATGAATTCGCGATTGGAGTCAGCGTTGCGCGCCATGGGGTGAATCCGACAAATTTCGTAAAAGGGAGAAAATAACAGCAATCGCCCTACAGCCGCAAATGTTAATGCAATCAGACTGAAAATATGCTCGGGATAGGCGTCCCCGCAGGGATTCCAGGGGCCTCTTCCGAGCCTTGCCGCACGGCCGCGCCGGCAGTGCCGGACGTCTGCCGCGGCGGGCCCGTCCGGCCGGCAACAGGCCCCGTTCCGGCTTTACAATCGGAAGCGCGCCCGATGGGTCCGATGCCGCCTCGCCGGACCTCGCAGCGCGCGTATTGCGACGAGACTCCTGGATGAACATGAACGCTTCGAAGAATGTGCTGGGCGGGCCGCTGCTCGCCTGCAGCTACGCCCCGTTGACGGGTTTCTACCGTACGGGCTGCTGCGAAACGGGGGCGGAAGACCTCGGCCGCCATGTGATCTGCGTGCGCGTCACCGACGGCTTCCTGCGCTTTTCGCGCAGCGTCGGCAACGATCTGTCCACGCCGAGGCCCGAGTACCGTTTCGCAGGGCTCAAGGCCGGGGACCGCTGGTGCCTGTGTGCCATGCGCTGGAAGGAAGCCTGGCAGGCAGGTTTCGCCCCGCCCGTGGTGCTCGAAGCCACCCATGAAGCGGCGCTGCGCGTCGTCGATCTCGACACCCTGAAGGCTCATGCCTATGGCGCAGCCGCAGGGCCCGGGGGATGAGGCATGGCCTCGATCCACGACCTCCTCGCCGAACGACGCATTGCCGACGCCCTGCGGCGGGGCGAGTTCGAACATTTGCCGGGCGAGGGCAAGCCGCTCGTCTTCGACGAGACGCTCTTCGTCTCGCCCGAGCAGCGCATGGCCGGCAAGGTGTTGCGCAACGCAGGCTTCAGTCCGCCGGAAATCGGCCTGCGCAAGGAAATCGCCAGGCTGCGGGCCGAGCTTGCCGGGCTGGCCGAAGGCGAGCAGCGGGCGGCGTCGCGCAGGAGGTTGGCGATGCTGATCGTGCAATTGGGGGAAATGCGGCGCTGAACGCCCGCTGCATCGGATTGCAGCGGGCGTGATCCGAGACGGTGCGTCCGGTCAGCGTGCGATCGGCTTGTAGCGGATGCGCTTCGGCTTCGCGCCTTCTTCGCCCAGGCGCTTCTTCTTGTCTTCCTCGTATTCTTGGTAGTTGCCGGCGAAGAAGGTCCATTGCGAATCGCCTTCGGCCGCCAGGATGTGGGTGCAGATGCGGTCGAGGAACCAGCGGTCGTGCGAGATCACCAGCGCGCAGCCGGCGAATTCGAGCAGCGCGTCTTCCAGCGCGCGCAGGGTCTCGACGTCGAGGTCGTTGGACGGTTCGTCCAGCAGCAGCACGTTGCCGCCCTGGATCAGCGTCTTGGCCAGGTGCAGGCGGCCGCGCTCGCCGCCTGACAGATTGCCGACGATCTTCTGCTGGTCGCCGCCCTTGAAGTTGAAGCGGCCGATGTAGGCGCGGCTCGGCATCTCGAAACGGCCCACGGTCAGCACGTCGGCGCCGTCGGCGATGGCGTCGAACACCGTCTTGTCGTTGGCCAGCCCGTCGCGGCTCTGGTCTACGGCGGCGATCTTCACCGTCTGGCCGACCTCGACGGTGCCGGCGTCCGGCGTGTCGCGGCCTTCGATCATCTTGAACAGCGTCGACTTGCCCGCGCCGTTGGGGCCGATGATGCCGACGATGGCGCCCGGCGGGATGCTGAAGCTGATGTCGTCCATCAGCAGCTTGTCGCCGAAGGCCTTGGTGACGCCCTTGAACTCGATGACCTTGTCGCCCAGGCGTTCGCCGGGCGGGATGAAGATCTCCTGCGTCTCGTTGCGGCGCTGGTATTCGACGCTGGCCATTTCCTCGTAGCGCGTCAGGCGTGCCTTGGACTTGGCCTGGCGCGCCTTGGGATTGGAGCGCGCCCATTCCAGCTCCTGCTTCATCGCCTTCTGGTGCGCGGCTTCCTGCTTGGCCTCCTGTGCCAGGCGATCACCCTTCTGTTCCAGCCAGGACGAATAGTTGCCCTTCCAGGGAATGCCGTGGCCGCGGTCGAGCTCCAGGATCCATTCGGCGGCGTTGTCGAGGAAGTAGCGGTCGTGGGTGACGGCCACCACGGTGCCGGGGAAGCGGGTCAGGAACTGCTCCAGCCATTCGACCGATTCGGCATCGAGGTGGTTGGTCGGTTCGTCCAGCAGCAGCATGTCCGGCTTGGACAGCAGCAGCTTGCACAGCGCCACGCGGCGCTTCTCGCCGCCCGAGAGATTGCCGATGACGGCGTCCCAGGGGGGCAGGCGCAACGCGTCGGCGGCGATTTCCATCTGGTTGTCGATGTCGCTGCCAGCCGTAGCCAGGATGTTCTCGTACTTCGCCTGTTCCTCGGCGAGCTTGTCGAAGTCGGCGTCGGGCTCGGCATAGGCGGCGTAGACTTCTTCCAGCTTCTGGCGCGCCTCCATGATCTCGCCCAGCGCGGATTCGACTTCTTCCTTCACCGTCTTCGCAGGGTCGAGCTCGGGCTCCTGCGGCAAGTAGCCGATGCGCTGGCCGGCGAGCCATTGCACCTCGCCGTCGTATTCCTTGTCCACGCCGGCCATGATGCGCAGCACGGTGGATTTGCCCGAGCCGTTGAGGCCGAGCAGGCCGATCTTGGCGCCGGGGAAGAAAGAGAGCGAAATATCCTTGATGATCTGGCGCTTGGGCGGAACGATCTTGCTCACGCGCAGCATCGACATGACGTACTGGGCCAATTGCTTACCTCGCAGACGGTTGGGGTCGGGCGAAAAGGCGGCAGTCTACCTGAGCGGGCCGATGCTGGCATCCCGCCCGGCGTGGTGGCAGGAGGCCTGCAGGGTTCGTTCAGCGGAGAGGCTTTCAGTCCGGGGCTGGCGCGGCCAGCATGGTCTCGATGTCCCCGACCAGTTCTTCGGGCGTGGTCGTCGGCGCGTAGCGCTCGATGTGCTGGCCGTCGCGGCTGACGAGGAACTTGGTGAAGTTCCACTTGATTGCCTCGGTGCCGAGGATGCCTTTCGCGTGCTGCTTCAGGTATTTGTACAAGGGATGGGCGTCGTCGCCATTGACGTCGATCTTGGCGAACATCGGAAAGCTGACGCCGTAGTTGGTTTCGCAGAAGGCGCCGATTTCCTCTGCGCCGCCCGGCTCCTGCGCGCCGAACTGGTTGCAAGGGAAGCCGAGCACCACCAGCCCGCGATCCTTGTAGGCCCGGTACAGCTTCTCCAGCCCGGCGTAGTGCGGAGTGAGCCCGCACTGGCTGGCGGTGTTGACGATGAGCAGCAGCTTGCCGGCGTATTCGGTGAGGGGAACGGTGCCGCCGCTCAGGCGTTCGGCCTGGATGTCGTAGAGGGAAGAAGGCATGCGGAGCTCCGGAGGGAGGTTTGGGGGAGGTTGGAACCCCGCATGCCGAAAAAGATCCTCACGCTCCCGCCATGCGGATCGCTGCCCTCAAGGGGCGCTTTTCGCCTTGTAGCGGGGGGAGGAAAAGTCTGTGCGCCTGCTTATTTCTCGACGAAGGCGCGCTCGATGACGTAGTCGCCCGGCTGGCCGATGCGCGGCGACATCTTGAAGCCGCGCGCGTCGAGCATGGCGCAGCAGTCCGCGTTCATCGCCTGGCTGCCGCAGATCATCACGCGGTCCTGCGCCGGGTCGAAGGGCGGCAGGCCGATGTCGGCGAACAGCTTGCCGGTCTCGACCACATGCGTGATGCGGCCGGTGTTGCGGAAGGGCTCGCGGGTGACGGTCGGGTAATAGATCAACTGCTTGCGAACCTGTTCGCCGAAGAACTCGTTCTGCGGCAGTTCCCGGGTGATGAAGTCGGTGTAGGCGAGCTCGGAGACGAAGCGCACGCCGTGGATCAGCACCACTTTTTCGAAGCGCTCATAGGTTTCCGGATCCTGGATCACGCTCAGGAAGGGGGCCAGGCCGGTGCCGGTGGCGAGCAGGTAGAGATGCTTGCCGGGGTTCAGGTCGTGCAGCACCAGCGTGCCGGTGGGCTTCTTGCTGACGATGATCGAGTCGCCTTCGCGCAGATGCTGCAGGCGCGAGGTGAGCGGGCCGTTCTGCACCTTGATGCTGAAGAATTCCAGGTGCTCTTCGTAGTTGGGACTGGCGATGCTGTAGGCGCGGGTCAGCGGCTTGCCCTCGACATCCAGCCCGATCATCACGAACTGGCCGTTCTCGAAACGCAGGCCCGGGTCGCGCGTGGTGCGGAAGCTGAACAGCGATTCGTTCCAGTGATGGACGCTGAGGACACGTTCGGTAAGCAGGTTGCTCATGGCGGATATTTTTACAGGACGAATGGAAAATGGCCTACATTCTAGATGCCCCGTCTTACTTGTTTAGTGGATTATTTCTGTATAAGTTACCAATAAAATAGATATGCGATTCACCTTGCGCCAGATCCAGGCCTTCGTCGCCATCGCCAGCAACGACAACGTCTCGCGCGCGGCCGAGGCGCTGAGCCTGTCCCAGTCCGCCACCAGCGCGGCGCTGGCCGAACTCGAAGGCCAGTTCGACCAGCAGTTGTTCGACCGCCATGGCAAGCGCCTGCGCCTCAACGAGCAGGGCCGTCTGCTGCTGCCGCGTGCGGTGGAGCTGCTCGACCGCGCCGAGGAAATGGACGCGCTGTTGCGCGGCGAGCGCGGCCTGGGCAGCCTGAGGGTCGGCGCGACGCTGACGATCGGCAATTATCTGCTGCCGCTGATCGTGTCGGACTTCCTGCAGCGCCACCCCGAAAGCCGGGTCAAGCTCGAGGTGCGCAACACCGCCACCATTACTGCGATGCTGGCGCGCTACGAGATCGATCTCGGGCTGATGGAAGGGCAGGTGGTCGACCGCGAGCTGGAAACCGAGCAATGGGTGGAGGATGAACTGATCGTGTTCTGCGCGCCGGGCCACCGCCTTGCCGGACGCGCGGCGGTGGCGTTCGGCGAGATCGCCGATGAGCACTGGATCCTGAGGGAGCACGGCTCGGGCACGCGCGAGACCTTCGACCACGCCCTGAGGCACTGGCCGGGCGGCGTGCTGCCCAGGCTGGAGCTGGAGCACACCGAGGCGGTGAAGCGCGCAGTGGAAAGTGGGCTGGGGCTGGGCTGCCTGTCGCGGCTGTCGCTGCGCGACGCCTTTCGCCGCGGCAGCCTGGTGCCGCTCGAGACCCCCGAACTGGACCTGAAGCGGCATTTCTGCTTCGTGTGGCACCGCGGCAAGTACCACAGCGCGGCCATCCGCCGCTTTCTCGACGACTGCCGCGCCTTCGCCGCTGGCGCCCGGCGCAGCGACGAGATTCCGCTGCCGGCGGTGCGCTGAGGCAGAATACGCTTCCTACCCCAACCGAACCCCGCACGGTGCAGCCATGAGCGTCATCGAATCCGTCCGTCCCCTGCACGGCAAACTCACCGCCATCCGCCGCGACATCCATGCCCATCCCGAGCTGGCCTTCGAGGAGCACCGCACCGCCGCGCTCGTCGCCCGCCATCTCGAAGCGCTCGGCATCGAGACCCATCGCGGCATCGGCGGCACCGGCGTGGTTGGTGTCGTGCGCGGCGGACGCGGCCTGCGCGCGATCGGCCTGCGCGCCGACATGGATGCGCTGCCCATCACCGAGCGCAACACCTTTGCCCACAAATCCACCGTGCAGGGCTGCATGCATGCCTGCGGCCACGACGGCCACACCACGATGCTGCTCGGTGCCGCCGAGGCGCTGGCGGCACGCAAGGATTTCGACGGCACGGTCTATCTGATCTTCCAGCCCGCCGAGGAAGGCGAAGGCGGCGCGCCGGCGATGATCGCCGACGGCCTGTTCGACCGTTTCCCGATGGAAGCGGTGTTCGGCATGCACAACTGGCCGGGGATGGAAGCCGGCACCTTCGCCATCCACAGCGGCCCGGTGATGGCCAGTGCGGACCGCTTCGACATCCGCTTCACCGGCGTCGGCGCGCATGCGGCGATGCCGCACCTGGGCGTGGACCCGGTGGTGGCCGGCGCCGCCTTCGTGCAGGCGGCGCAGACGCTGGTCAGCCGCAGCCTCGATCCGATCGATGCCGGCGTCGTGTCGGTGACGCAGTTCCATGCCGGCGAGGCCTACAACGTCATCCCCGACCGCGCCGAGCTGTGCGGCACGGTGCGCACTTTCGCGCCGGAGGTGCGCGACCGTCTGGAACGCGGCCTGCGCCAGGTGGCCGAAGGCATCGCCGCCAGCCACGGCGTACAGCTCGTTTTCGAGTACCGGCGCGGCTATCCGCCCACGATCAACTCCGCCGACGAAGCCGCGCTGTGCGCCGAGGCGGCGCGCGTGGTGGCAGGGCCGGAGCGGGTGTTCACCGACCGCCGCCCCAGCATGGGTGCGGAGGACTTCGCCTACTTCCTGCAGGAAAAGCCCGGCGCCTACGTGTGGGTCGGCAACGGGCCGGGCGAGGGCGGTTGCATGCTGCACAACCCCAACTACGACTTCAACGACGCGGTGCTGCCGGCCGGCGTCGCCTATTGGTGCCAGTTGGCGCGCACGCTGCTGTCGGCCCCGCGCTGAAAGGGCTTTGAACGGAAACTTCGATGAAGACACTGCGCCTGGCTTTCCGCATGATGCTGCGCGACCTGCGTGCGGGCGAACTGCACCTGCTCGGGCTGGCCATCGTCATCGCCGTTGCCAGCCTGACGAGCGTGGGCTTCCTCGCCGACCGCGTTGGCCGCGCGCTGGACCGCGAGGCCAACCAGTTGCTCGGCGGCGACCTGCTGCTGCGTGCCGACCAGCCGTGGCCGGCGGCTTTCGCCGAAGAAGCGCGCCGACGCGGCCTGCAGGCCGCCGGAACGGTGTTGTTCACCAGCATGGCCAGCACCGAGGAGACTGCCGTGCTGGCAGGGGTCAAGGTGGTCGAGGAGGGCTACCCGCTGCGCGGCGCGATCCGTATCGCGCCCGGCCCCAACCAGCCGGACGCGGCCGCCGGCCGTGCGCCGGCGCCGGGCGAGCTGTGGCTGGACGAACGCCTGTTCGCCGAGCTGGGCGTCGCGGTGGGCGACACGGTTGGCCTCGGCGAGATCGCGTTCCGCGTCGGCGCGATGGTGAGCTTCGAGTCCGATCGCGGCGCCAACTTCTTCAGCCTGTTGCCGCGCGCGATCTTCAACCTGAAGGATCTGGATGCCACCGGCCTCATCGCCGAGGGCAGCCGCGCCACCTGGCGCCTGCACGTGGCCGGCCTGCCGCAGGCGGTCGAAGGCTACGAACGCTGGGCGCGCGAGAACCTGGGCCGCGGCCAGCGCGTGGAGACGGTGGAGAACGCCCGTCCCGAGGTGCGTGCGGCGCTCGACCAGGCACAGCGCTTCCTGCGGCTGGCGGCCTTGCTGGCCGTGATTCTCGCCGCGGTGGCGGTCGGCCTGTCGGCGCGGCGTTTCATGGCGCGCCACCTGGACGGCTGCGCGGTGATGCGCGTGCTGGGGGCCAGTCAGGCGAGGGTGCTGGGCGTGGTCGTCGGCGAGTTCCTGCTGTTCGGCCTGGCCGCGGCCGTGGCCGGCACCGCGCTCGGATGGTCGGTGCAGTGGGGCCTGGCCGGCGGCCTGCGCGAGATTCTCGCCACCGAGCTGCCGGCGCCTTCGCTACTGCCGCTGGCGCATGGCGTGGTGGTCGGCATGGCCTTGCTGGCGGGCTTCGTGCTGCCGCAACTGCTGCGCCTGGGCAAGGTCAGCACGCTGCGCGTGCTGCGGCGCGAGTTCGAGCTGGCCGAGCCGGTGTCGGGAACGGCCTGGGCCCTGGGCCTGGCGGCGCTGCTCGGCCTCATCTTCTGGATCGCGGCCGATGCCCGCCTGGGGGGGATGGTGGCGGCCGGCTTCGCCGTGGCGCTGGGTGTGTTCGCGCTCGCGGCATGGTGGGTGCTGCGCCTGGCGGGACGCCTGAAGGGGCAGGGCAGCCTGCGCGGTGGCGGCTGGCGCTACGGCATCGCCGCGCTCGGCCGGCGCATGGGCGGCAGCGTGATCCAGGCCGCGGCGCTGGGTCTGGGCATGACGGCCCTGCTGCTGCTCACCTTGGTACGCGCCGACCTACTGGACAACTGGCGGGCGATGGCGCCGCCCGACGCGCCCAACCGCTTCGTCATCAACATCCAGCCCGACCAGCGCGCCGGCGTGGCCGAACTGTTCGCCGCCGAAGGGATGGCCGTGCCCGGCATCCAGCCCATGATCCGCGGCCGCATGGTGGCGATCAACGGCGAGCCGGTCGACCCTGGCGGCTACGAGGACGAGCGCACCCGCCGCCTGGCCGAGCGCGAGTTCAACCTGTCCTATGCGGCGGAGCTGCCCGGCGGTAACGAGGTGGAAGCCGGCCGCTGGCATGGCGGCGAGCGCACGCCGCAGTTCTCGGTCGAGACGGGGCTGGCGCAGACCTTCGGCCTGAAGCTGGGCGACCGGGTGGCCTTCGAGATCGCGGGCCAGCGCGTGGAGGCGCCGATCACCAGCGTGCGCAAGCTCGACTGGGACTCGATGCGGGTGAACTTCTTCTTCATCGCCTCCGAAGGGCTGCTGGAAGACTATCCCGCCAGCCTCATCACCAGCTTCCACCTGCCGGCGGCCGAGCATGATTTCACCACCAGGCTGGTCGGCGCCTTCCCCAACCTGTCGGTGATCGACATTGCCGCGGTGGTCGCGCAGGTACAGGCGATGACCGACAAGCTGATCGTCATCGTGCAGTTCGTGTTCGGCTTCGCCGTGCTGGCCGGCCTGGTGGTGTTGTACGCAGCGCTGCAGGCCACGCATGACGAGCGCGAGTACGAACTGGCCATGCTGCGCACCCTGGGTGCGCGCAACCGCCAGGTGCGGCAGGCGCTGCTGGCCGAATTCCTCGTGCTGGGCGGCGTGGCGGGCGTGCTTGCCGGTGTCGGTGCCAGCGCGCTCGGCTGGGTGCTGGCCGGACAGGTGTTCAAGATGGCATACGTGCCCGCGCTGCTGCCGGTGGTCGTGGCCGTGCTGCTGGGGGCCGCGGGCGTCGTGGCGGGAGGCTGGCTGGGCACGCGCAAGCTGTTGTCACGGCCGCCGCTGGCCAGCCTGCGCGCCCTGGCCTGACGGCGCCCCGCATGCTGCCGATACCCGCCATGACCCCGGCCGAGTTGCTGCTGGCCGGCCTGCTCGCCGCGGTGCTGCTCCTGCTGCTGTGGCTGCTGGTCCGCAGCCATGCCGGCGAACGCAGGCTGCAGGAGCAACTCGTCGACACGCTGGCCGGGCACATGGAGCAGCAGCTCGGCGTCCAGCATCGCGAGATCCTGCGCGACCTGCACGAAGGCCTGGCGCGCCAGACCGACCGCATCGGCGAGCATGCGCGCGCCGACCGCGACCTGTTGCAGCGCGGCCTGAGCGCAGCGTCGATGCAGCTTTCGCGCGGCATGCAGGCGCTGACGCAGAGCGTGGACGGGCGCCTGGACACTTTGTCGGGCCAGGTCAACCAGCGCCTCGACGAGGGCTTCCGCAAGACCAACGAGACCTTTGCCAGCGTGATGGCGCGGCTGGCGACGATCGACGAGGCGCAGAAGAAGATCGACGGCCTCACCACCAACGTCGTCAGCCTGCAGGAACTGCTCGGCGACAAGCGCGCGCGCGGCGCCTTCGGCGAGGTCCAGCTCGAGGCACTGGTGCAGAACATGCTGCCGCCGGACGCCTTCGCCTTCCAGCAGGTGCTGCCCAACGGCACACGCGTCGATTGCCTGCTGACGCTGCCCGAGCCGACCGGGCGGATTGCCGTGGATGCCAAGTTCCCGCTCGAGAACTACCACCGCATGTTCGACGGGGCTGCCGGCGAACCGGAGCGCGCCGCCGCGCAGCGCGCCTTCCGCATCGACCTCAAGCGCCATGTCGACGCCATCGCCGGCAAATACATCCTGCCCGGCACCACCTCGGATGGCGCGGTGATGTTCCTGCCGGCCGAGGCCGTGTTCGCCGAAGTCCATGCCTATCACCCGGAAACCGTCGCCTATGCGCAGCAGAAGCGAGTGTGGATCGTGTCGCCGACCACGCTGATGGCGGTGCTCAATACCGCACGCGCGGTGCTGAAGGACGTCGAGACGCGCAAGCAGGTCCATGTCATCCAGGACGCGCTCGGCAGGCTGGCGAAGGATTTCCAGCGTTTCGACGAGCGCATGGCGGCGCTGGCGCGCCACATCGAGCAGGCCAGCCGCGACGTGCAGGACGTGCAGACGTCCAGCCGCAAGATCAGCGCGCATTTCCACAAGATCGAATCGGCGCGCCTCGACGAACTGGACGAGGCGTCCGCAGCCGGGGCCGTTTCGCGGACTTGACCTCTGACAGGTACAGACCCGGCCATGGGGCCATAGACTGGAGCCATCTACTGGCCCGCGAGGCGAAGCCCATGTCCAAATTCCTGCCCATGCTGTTCCTGATCGGATTGTTCTTCGTCATGTGGTTGGTGCTGTATGCGCACCAGCGCCGCGAAAGGCAGAAGCGCGCGTTGCCGCTGCGCGAGGATTTCCTCGCCGCGCAGGGCCAGCCTGAAGCGGCCTGCCACGCCTGCGGCAAGGGCGAACTGAAGGACGAGGGACTGGGCTCCGGGCGGGACGTGCGCCGGATCGTGTCCTGCGCGGCGTGCGACACCCTGCTTTACCGCTACGAGCGGCCGGCGGAGGTGGAGGCGGACTGATCCGGCCGCAGTCGTATTACCATGCGCACTCCGTGGTTGAACCGCGATTCCGATCTCAAGGAGTGATTGCATGAAGCTGGGTACCCCTCTTTCGTCCAGCGCGCTGCGCGTGATGCTGCTCGGTGCCGGCGAACTGGGCAAGGAAGTCGTCATCGCGCTGCAGCGCCTCGGTGTCGAAGTGATCGCCGTCGACCGTTATGCCGATGCCCCGGGCCATCAGGTGGCGCATCGCGCCCACGTCATTCCGATGACGGACGGTGCCGCGCTGCGCGCGCTGGTCGAGCAGGAGCGCCCGCATCTGATCGTGCCCGAGATCGAGGCCATCGCCACCGACATGTTGGGCGAGATCGAGGCCGCCGGTCTTGCCGAGGTCATTCCCACCGCGCGCGCCACCCGCCTGACGATGAACCGCGAGGGCATCCGCCGCCTTGCCGCCGAGGAGCTGGGCCTGCCGACCTCGGCCTACCGCTTCGCCGATTCGCTGGAGGAACTGCGGGCCGCCATCGATGGCGGCATCGGCTACCCGTGCATCGTCAAGCCGGTGATGTCGTCGTCGGGCAAGGGGCAGTCCATGCTGCGCGGCCCGGAGGATGTGGAAAAGGCCTGGGACCATGCCGCGTCGGGCGGGCGGGTGAACCAGGGCCGCGTCATCGTCGAGGGGTTCATCGATTTCGAATACGAGATCACGCTGCTGACGGTGCGCGCACGCGATGCGGGAGGCAGCGTGCAGACCTATTTCTGCGAGCCGATCGGCCATGTGCAGGTGGGGGGCGACTATGTCGAATCCTGGCAGCCGCAGCCGATGAGCGCGGCTGCGCTCGCCGAGTCGCGCCGCATCGCCGGGGCGGTGACGGACAACCTCGGCGGCCGCGGCCTGTTCGGCGTCGAGCTTTTCGTCAAGGGCGACCAGGTGTGGTTCTCGGAGGTCAGCCCGCGGCCGCACGACACCGGCCTGGTGACGCTGTGCTCGCAGCGCTTTTCCGAGTTCGAACTGCATGCGCGCGCCATCCTCGGCCTGCCGGTGGATACCGCGCTGCGCGAGCCCGGTGCGTCGGCAGTGATCTATGGTGGCATGGACGCCGCCGGCATCGCCTTCGAAGGCGTTGCCGAGGCGCTGGCCGTGCCGCGCAGCGACCTGCGCCTGTTCGGCAAGCCCGAGGCCTTCGCCAAGCGCCGCATGGGCGTGGCGGTCGCCAATGGCGCGGATGTCGCCGAGGCGCGCGAGCACGCGCGCCTGGCGGCGGGCAGGGTGAAGCCGGTCGGGGGCTGAGCGCGGGGGCGCTGCGTCCGGCCGGCCCTTACGCTGGTGGGCTTTCGCTACCGGACGCCGAGTTCCAGCGGAACTGGTTCCTGCCCGCGTTCTTGGCGGCGTACATGGCGGTGTCGGCCTGTTCCAGCAGGGTGGAGGCATCCTCGCCGTGGATGGGGAACACCGCCGCGCCCACGCTGGCCGAAATCCGGATCGCCGTACCGCCGAGTTCGAATGGCGTCGCCAGGGCATGGATCACCTTCAGCGCCACCGCCTCGCAGTCCCGCGCCTGGCTCAGTGTGGCCAGCACGATGCCGAATTCGTCGCCGCCAAAGCGCGACACCGTGTCTTCGGCCCGCACGCAGCCTTCGAGGCGCCGTGCGACCTGCAGCAGCAACTGGTCGCCGGTCGCGTGGCCGTGCTTGTCGTTGACGGCCTTGAAACCGTCCAGGTCGATGTAGAGCACGCCGGCGAGTCCGGCGTGGCGGCGTGCCGATTCCAGCACCTGCGAGAAGCGATCCATGAACATCAGGCGATTGGGCAGGCCGGTCAGCGCATCGTGCAGGGCGGCGTGCGAGAGGCGGGCTTCGAGCGCCTTGCGCGAGGTGATGTCCTGCGTGATCGCGACCAGGAAGTCCGGCCGGCCGTGGGCGCCGCGGACCACGCTGAGCGCCTCGCACACCCAGAGGACGGAGCCGTCCTTGCGCCGGTACGGCTTTTCGATTTCCGGCGAGAGCGCGGGGGATGCCGCCGACAGGCGGCGAGCCAGAAGCCGGCGGGCCTCGTCCCGTCCCTTTTCGTCGCCCAGTTCGAATACCGTGCGGGCATGCAGTTCTTCGCGGCTATAGCCCAGCATGAGGCAGAACTTCTCGTTCGCACCCAGGATGCGTCCGTTGGGGGCGATGTGGGCGATCCCCATGGCGGCCTGGTGGAAGGTCGCGCGAAACAGGGCTTCGCTGGCGCGCAGGGCGTCGACCGCCGCGCGCTGGCGCGCCAGCATCAGCACCAGCAGGCCGGAAAACACCAGCAGCGCGACGGTCGCGCTGCTCGCCATCAGCAGATAGCTCGATTCCCGCTGCAGCGCCGGCGCCAGTTCGTCGGCGTAGCTGGTGCCCACCGCCACCATCAGCGGGTAGCCCTCCATGCCGCGGTAGCTGACGATGCGTGCGACCTTGTCGATGGCTTCGCCATTGTCCACGAAGCCGTCCGTGACCGTCGTGCCATGGCGCTGGAACCAGGCCAGTTCTCTGGCGTCGAGGCCGAAATCGTTCCGGCTGCCGGTCTTGCGGCTGAGCACGACGCCATCGAGGCCGGTGAGCTCCAGCAGGCCTTGCTGTCCCAGGTCGGCCTGCAGATAGAAATCGGTGAGATCCGCCGGGGCCACCGACATCACGATCACCCCGCCGAAGCTGCCGTCGGGCCGTGAGATGCGCAGCGACATCGGGATCTGCCAGTGCCTGGAGATGCGGCCGAACACGGGCCGGCTGACGAACAGTTCGTCGGCGCGTGGCGCGCGCTGTGCCTGGAAGAAGGCGCGGTCGGCATAGTTCACGGAACCATTGACCTGGCTGTTGCTGCTGCTGACGATCCGTCCGTTCTCGTCCACCACGCTGACGATGCTGAATATCGTCTCCCTGATGATCTGCTGCTCCACCAGTTGCTGCAGATCGATTGCCGAGCCTTGTTGGAGATAGCGCTCGCGAACGAAGACGGCGACCTGTTCGGCCGCTTTCAGGGTGCGGAAGATCTGCTGTTCGAAGGCGATCGCCAGGTTCGAATTCGATTGCACCGCCGCGGCCACGGCCTGCTCGCGCTCGAATGCGATGCGCTGCAGCGTGATCAGCCAGAGGGCGGTGATGGCCCCTGCGCACACCAGCATGATGGCGAGGTTGAGCAGCGTGGCGAGGGACTGGCGCGGGGGTGCGTCGGCGAGGAGGCTTGCGTCGTGTTCGTTGCTGGGTGGCCGCTGGGGCGTCATCGCGTTGCCGTTGGCCACGATGGCGCTCAGCTGCGCGCGGCCGTTTCGGGCGCAGGCAGGCTCTCGGGCACCTGCGAGGATGGTTCGCCCTGTTCGTTGAGCAGTTCGTGCAGCCAGTGGCCGTGGCGGTTGGCCTTGGTCGTCAGGTAGCGCTGGTTCTGTTGCGTGACGTCGCCATAGATCGCCTGGCGCGCGGTGACGTTGATGCCGGCGCGCTGCAGCGCCTCGACCTTGCCGGGGTTGTTGGTCAGCAGCAGGATGCGCGATACGCCGAGCTGCTGCAGCATTTCGTGGGCGACACGGAAGTTGCGCTCATCCTTGGAGAAGCCGATGGTCTGGTCGGCGTCGATGGTGTCCAGTCCCTCGTCCTGCAGGCCATAGGCGCGCAGCTTGTTGGCCAGGCCGATGCCGCGCCCTTCCTGCGACAGGTACAGCAGCACGCCGCCGCCCTGGGCATTGATCGCCGCCACCCCGCGGCGCAGTTGTTCGCCGCAGTCGCAGCGCAGGCTGCCGAAGAGGTCGCCGGTGAGGCAGGACGAGTGCAGGCGCACCGGCACATCCTCGGGCCAGTCGGCGGGGGTGCCGATGACGACGGCGACGTGCTCGTGTACCCCGTCCGCCTCGCGGAACAGCACGAAGCGGCTGTTCTCGGCCTCGGCCAGCGGCACACGGGCCTCGCTGATGCGGGTCAGGGCGCCGGGGCCGCCTGCGCCGAGCTCGAGCGCCGCCCCGGCGTCGACGACGAGCAGGTTGCCGCTGGCGACTTCGGCCGCGACTGCATCGGCCTGCGCGGCTGACACGGTGCTCGTGACCGCGGCGGGTACGAGCAGGGCGTGCGACAGCAGGCGCACGGCCGCCTGGCCGGCCTTGTCGGCGGGGGCATGGCGGGCGCCGGCAGGCAGGCGGGCGTCGCGTACGCATGCGAGCTCACGCAGCCGCAGGCTGTCGGGCAGGGGGGACAGCGAGACGGTGGCTGGCGCATCCACGCCGGCGACGCCGAGTGCTGCCATGCGGTGGCTGGACAGCACGAGGCCGGGGGGAGTACCGCTCAATGCCTGCAGCGCGGCCAGGGCCTCGTCGTCGAGCCCTTCGACGGCCTGGAGGAGGGTGGTGCTGCCGTTGTCACGCACGAGGATGGGAAGGCCGCGTCGCAGGTCGAAAATGGCGCGTTCGGCTTGGCGCATCGGGTGTTCTCCGGTCGGGGTCAGGGTTGTCGGGGGCGTGCTCTGCGTGGCGTCGGCGGGCCGAGTCGAGAGCTTATCGCGGATGTCGGGAGTGGATTCCGGTTCAGATTGGGGCGGATGTGCATTTTGCAATGTCTGCGCTCATCGATTGGGCCGCCGCTTGCTGCGCAAGGTTCCGCGCCGGCGCCGATTCGCCCGCGGCTCAGCCGCCGATGTAGGACATCTCGATCTTTCGTAGCGCGGCGGTTTCGGCGGTGCGGACCTCGGAGTAGCGGTCCTCGCGCCCTTGCCATACGCGGGTGATCGCCGCGTCCAGTTGCGCGTCGCCGGCGCCGCTGCGCAGCAGGCCGCGCAGGTCGTGGCCGTGCTGCGCGAACAGACAGGTGTAGAGCCGGCCCTCGGTCGACAGCCGGATGCGCGTACAGGACGAACAGAAGGCCTGCGTCACCGACGAGATCACGCCGATCTCGCCCGCGCCGTCCTCGTAGCGCCAGCGTTCGGCGACTTCGCCGCTGTAATTGGGGGAAACCGGCTCCAGCGGATGGAGCCGGGCGATACGCGCGACCACCTCCCGCGACGGCAGCACCTCGTCCATCTTCCAGCCGTTGGAGGCGCCGACGTCCATGAACTCGATGAAGCGCAGGATGTGGCCGCTGTGGCGGAAATGCGCCGCCATCGCCTCGATGTCGCCGTCGTTGGTGCCGCGCTTGACGACCATGTTGACCTTGACCGGGCCGAGGCCGGCGTCCTTTGCCGCGGCGATGCCTTCCAGCACCTTCTCCACCGGGTAGTCGGCGTCGTTCATGCGGCGGAACAAGGCGTCGTCGAGCGCATCCAGGCTGACCGTGACGCGATGCAGGCCGGCGTCCTTCAGGCTGCGGGCCATTCGTGGCAGCAGCACGCCATTGGTGGTCAGCGTCACTTCCATGCCATCGAGCCCGGCGAGCATTTCGATCAGGTTCTCGACGTGCTTGCGCAGCAGCGGCTCGCCGCCAGTGATGCGGATCTTCCTCACGCCGCGGGCGGCGAACAGCCGTGCGACACGCAGGATTTCCTCGAAGCTGAGCAGTTCCCGCCGCGGCAGGAAGGGGTAGTCGTCGTCGAACACTTCGCGCGGCATGCAGTAGATGCAGCGGAAATTGCAGCGGTCGGTGACGGAGATGCGCAGGTCGCGCATGCCGCGCCCACGCTGATCGAGCACGGCCCCACCCGCGGCAAGGGCCTGCGCCGGCCCGCCGGCCGGCATCGGAATCGAGGCGTCGTGGATCGGGATGACTTTCATGTTCGGCCGCTGTCTGGAGTGTGCCGATTATCGGCAGTGGGGGAGCACGGTGCAAGGAAGGCAGGCGAGCGGCGGGGATGCCGTGACGGATTCGACAGGCGGGGACTGGCGGGGTGCCCGGGGCGGGGCGGGGCCGCGGTGTATCATTCGGCTCCGGATCGAATCCGGCTTCTGGAGAATGACAACGATGGCCGAACCCGTGGCCCTGCCGGCATCGGCACTGCGCACCTATTGCAATCCCGCCTGTTTCACTTTCGATACCACCGAATCCCTCGATGATCCTTCCGGCGGCCATGCCGGCGACCTCGGCCAGGCGCGCGCCGTCGAGGCCATCAGGTTCGGCCTCGCCATGGGCCACAGCGGCTACCACGTGTTCGTGCTGGGCGAGCCGGGCAGCGGCAAGCATGCCACCACCTTCCGCCTGCTGCGCGAGCGCGCGGCGGCCGAGCCGGTGCCGCCCGACCTGTGCTACCTGCACAACTTCGACGAGGCGCTGAAGCCGAAGCTGCTCGCGCTGCCGGCCGGACGCGGCGCCACGCTGCGCGGCCACATGCAGACCTTCATCCGCGAACTCGGCCCGGCGCTGGGCGCGGCGCTCGACAGCGAGGCCCATACCGAGCGTGTCGAGGCCCTGCAGAGCGCCCACAAGGCACGCGAGGACGGCGCGCTGCGCGAGCTCGGCGAAGCCTGCGCGGCCGAATCCATTTCCTTGCTGCAGACGCCGGAAGGCTTCGTTTTCGCGCCCACCCGCGAGGGTGAGGTGATGTCGCCCGAAGCTTTCGAGGCCCTGCCCGAGGATGAGCGCAAGGCCATCGAGGCGCGCGTCACCGCGTGGAGCGAGAAGCTCGAGGACCTGCTCAACGATTTTCCCGGCTGGCGCAAGGCGGTGCGTGAATCGATCGAGCGCGCCGAGACGGAGGTGCTGGGGCCGGCGGTGTCGCACCTGCTGCGCGAGGTGCGCGAGGCCCACGCCGACCTGCCCGAGGTGCTGGCCTTCCTCGACGCAGTGGACAAGGACGTGCTCGACAGCGCGATCCGGGGCACGATGCTCGACGAGGAAGACGAGGATATCGCCGAACCCGAGGAAGCTTCCCGCTACCAGCGCTATCAGGTCAAGCTGCTGGTCGATCATTCGGCCTCGCAGGGCGCGCCGGTGGTGTTCGAGAACAACCCCGGCTACGGCAACCTGATCGGCCGTATCGAGCACGTGGTGCAGCAGGGCAACCAGGTCACCCATTTCAACCTGATCCGCGCCGGTGCGCTGCATCGCGCCAACGGCGGCTATCTGGTCGTGGATGCCGAGCGCCTGTTGACCCAGCCCTATGCCTGGGAAGGCCTGAAGCGTTGCCTGCGTGCGGGCGAGATCCGCATCGAGCCGCCGGCCGAGGCGCAGGGCTGGAGCGGCGCGCTGACGCTGGAGCCCGAAGCGGTGCCGAGCGCGCTCAAAGTGGTGCTGATCGGCGACCGCGACATCTATTACCTGCTGATGGACAACGACCCGGAGTTCGCCGACCTGTTCAAGGTGGCGGCCGACTTCGATGACGATCTGCCGCGCACGCCGCCCAACGAATGCGAGTACGCCCGCCTGATGGCGCTGCTGGTGCGCAGCGCGAAGCTGCTGCCGATCGACCGCAGCGGCGTGGCACGGCTGGTGGAGGAAGGCGCGCGCCTGGCCGAGGATGCCGGCCGCCTGTCGCTGAACACGCGCGCCTTGTCCGACCTGATGCGCGAGGCAGACCATCAGGCGCGGCTGAACGGGCTGGCCGCCACCGGCCGTGCCGAGGTCGAGGCGGCGCTCGAAGCGCGTGCCCGGCGCTGCAACCGCTACCCCTCCCGGGTGCGTGAATCCATCCTCGAAGGCACGACGCTGATCTCCACCGACGGCGAGCGCGCCGGCCAGATCAACGGCCTAGTGGTGGTCGAGCTGGCCGGCGAGCGCTTCGGCCATCCGGTGCGCATCACGGCGACGGTGCGCATGGGCGAGGGCGACGTGGTCGACATCGAGCGCGAAACCGAACTGGGCGGCGCCATCCACTCGAAGGGCGTGCTGATCCTGTCCGCCTTTCTCGCCGCGCGCTATGCCCGGCACCAGCCGATGTCGCTGTCGGCCAGCCTGGTGTTCGAGCAATCGTATGCGCCGGTCGAAGGCGATTCGGCTTCGCTCGCCGAGCTGTGCGCGCTGCTGTCGGCGCTGACGCAGATCCCGATCCAGCAGCGCTTCGCCATCACCGGCTCGGTGAATCAGTTCGGCGAGGTGCAGGTGATCGGCGGCGTCAACGAGAAGATCGAGGGTTTCTACGACCTGTGCACCGCGCGCGGGCTGGACGGCCGCCACGGCGTCGTCATTCCCGCCGCCAGCGTGCGCCACCTGATGCTGCGCGAGGACGTGGTGAAGGCGGCGGCGGACGGACGCTTCCACATCTACGCGGTGAAGACCGTCGATGAGGCGATGACCGTGCTGACCGGCGTGGCGGCGGGCGAGCCCGATGCCAAGGGCGTGATTCCGAAAGGCACGCTCAACCACAAGGTCGCCGCCGTGCTGGCCGAGATGACTGCGGCGCGCCATGCGCATGCCGACGCGGATGGCGCGGTGGGATCGCGTCAGCACCGCCGGCGCCACAGCGTCTGAGCCTGCCACACGACGGGCTCAGGGAAACGGAAAGGGCAGCAGGCCGGCGCCAGCGGCAGGCGAACAGCGGGCGCGGGCGAAGTCGTAGTCGGCGACCGGGGTTAGCCGCCCGC
>NZ_AMXE01000049.1 GCF_000310205.1 Thauera linaloolentis 47Lol = DSM 12138
CCGACCCAGGCCTCGCCCCGCGCCAGCGTCAGCACCGCCGGCAAGGCCAGCGCGGACAAGCCGCAGGCCAGCGCAGCCGCGCCCAGCAGGCTGCCGCGCGGATGCGCCGCCCAGCGTCCGCGCGTGACGCACGACAGCACCGCCGCTGCCATCAGCACGACACCGAACATCTCGCTCCCCTGCCCCTCGCCGATCAGCACGCCGAGCGCCACGGCCAGCAGCACGCCGCACGCCCTCCGGTGCAGGCCGCTCGCCTTGGGCAGCATCATCGCCCCCGCCACCAGCGCGCCGACGGCCGCCATCGGCCGGTGCGTGCCCGCATCGAAATGTCCGCCCACCGCCCACACCAGCAGCCCCTGCCCTGCCAGCGACAAGGCCAGCCCCATCTGGTCGGTGAACAGGCCGCCACGTCGGAACAGCGCAATCGCCGTAACGCACAGCGCGGCCCCGACCACGCCCTGCCCCGCCATGCCGAGGCCGATCGCCGGCAGCACCACCGCCGACACGATCAACAGCGACGCGAACCATGCCGCCAGCGCCTGAAGCAGCATCAGCCACCACGGGCCGGGGCGCTGTGCCACCAGCGCCCGATGCCCCTCGGCATCGACGATGCCGTGCTCGCGCAGCAGCTCTGCAAACGTCAATCCACCCCCACTCATGATCCGCTCCCGCCGCCACCCGCGCGATGGAGGCGCGTCAGCCACCAGCCCGCCGCGCTGGAAGCGAGGATCACGAACAGCCCCAACCCGTTCAAGGCCAGGAAGTCATGCGCGTCGAGCAGGCGCGCCAACCCCGCGGTCAGCACCGCGATCGCGGCATAGCTCAGCAACGCGAGCATCGCGACGTCCCGCCGCCACAGGCCATACACCAGGCCGCCAGCCGTCGCCGCCAGCGCAAACGCCGTCAAGCCCTGCCGAAAGCCGGGTTCGAACCAGCCCGCCACCGCCGCCACGCACAGCGGCACCACCACGCCGATCGCCGCCAGCCTCGCCATCCAGCGCCGTGCATCGCACAGCAGGCAGCGCCCCAGCAGTTCGAACGCAAGCAGGACCGCCAGATTCAGCCCCGCCACCAGCAACAAGGAATACAGATGGAACAGGGCATCGAAATACCACCACAGCGCGGACTGCGACAAGGCGCGCAGCAGCGCCATGTTGGCCACCGCCAGCCACAAGGCCCAGTTGGCCGACGAGCGCGACAACAGCACGAAAGGCAGCATCAGCGCCGCCCAGGCCGCAAACAGCTCCCACACGTCCGCACCGGTCTGGTAGCTCTGGCCGATCAGCGCCAGCAGCGCGCCGGTGGCGATGCAGGCGCCGAACAGCGCCGCCCGAAAGAGCACGCCGCGCGGCGGCGCCCACAGCGCGGCCAGCCCGCACCCCAGCAAGGCCGCAGCCGCCAGCCCGAATTTGGCAAAGCGGTGCAGGGCATCCCAGTTGTAGGCGAAGAAGAAGACCACGCCCGCGCCCAGCAGCAGCGCGCCGCCGAACGCCAGCAGGCGGTCGAGCATCCACCGCCAGTCCCGCGGCCCCGGATGCAGCGCCCCGTGGCCGCCCGCCCGCTCGAGCTGCTCTTGCGCCAGGACGCCCGCCTCGGCGAGGTGGAAGAGCTGTGCGCGCTGTTCGAAAGTCCAGTTCATGAAAAACGACGCCGAGGCAGGAAAAAAGGGCACGCATCCCGGTAATCGTTCACGGCGTCGGCCACTTCATCAATGCAGCTTGACCAATGCCGTGCTTCTCTTGACGAGCGCCCTGGCAATCGCCAGCACCACCGTGCGCCCGAAACCGAGAATGGCCTTGTGATGCATCAGGTGCAGGCTGATGTAGAGCCACCTCGCAAAGAGGCCATCGACGAACAGCGAGCCGCCTGTCAACGAGCCCATCAGGCTGCCCACGCTGGTCTGCGTACCCAGGGAAACCAGGGAGCCGTAGTCCTTGTAGCAATAGGGCTGCTTTACGGGCTCACGCCCCTCGACAGCGCTCATGATCGCGTTGTAGACGTAAGCCGCCTGCTGATGCGCGGCCTGGGCCCTTGGCGGAACGGGCTTGCCATCGGCCTGCATGCACGATGCGCAATCGCCGAGGGCATAGATATGCTCATGGCCCTTGACGTTCAACCTGTCCGTCACTTCGATCTGCCCGATCCTGTTCGTCGGGAAGCCCAATGAAGCAAGGAAGTCCGGCGCCTTGATCCCCGCGGCCCAGACGCACATGTCAAAATCGTATCTTTTCCCGCCCGCGTCGAGCAGATGATCCTTCTCTATGCGGCTGACGCGGCAATTCGTCACCACCGCGACGTTTCTCTTGGCCAGAAGATGGGTCGCGCCATTGGACACCCGCTCGCTCAGCGGCGCCAGGATGCGGCCGGAGCCTTCGAGCAAGGAGATCCTCACGTCGGTGTTGGGCTCCAGATGGGTGAAACCGTAGTTCGCATAGATTCCGCCCGCTTCACGCAGCTCGGCCGCAAGCTCGACGCCGGTGGCGCCGCCGCCGATGATCACCACGTCGATGGCGCCCGCATTGCCTTTGGCCTTTTCGTTCTCCGCACGAATCATCTGGGCCATCATCTCGGCCCTGAAGCGGTCCGCATCCTGGGGGCTGTTCAGCGAGATGGTGTTCTCGTCCGCTCCGGGCGTGTTGTAGTAATTCGACGTGCTGCCGACGGAAATGCAAAGCCTGAAGAACTTGATCCTGCGCTCCGGATACACGAGCCCACCATTTTCGCCCCCCAATGCCGATACGACGATTTCATTCGCTGCCACGTCGATGCCCGAGAACGTCCCATACACGAAAGTGAAGTTGTTCTGGTACGCGAGCATTGGATACGACAGGCCCTCCTGGTTCATATCCAATGTGCCGGCGGCCACTTCGTGAAGCGTGGGCTTCCATATGTGGGTCAGGTTCCGCTCCACGAGAACCACCTTGTCGCGTCCGAGCTTTCTGCCCAGCCTGCAGACCAGTTCCAACCCGCCTGCGCCGCCGCCTATGACGACGATACTGCCACTCCGGGCATTCTCCATTTTTTCCTCGGACTCCGCTGGGTTGGGAATGAAGAATAACCACTCTCGTTGCCGGCGGCCAGTACGCCGGACTCAAGCCATTCGCCCCCTCTTCCGCCCAGTTCCCCAAGCGCGACGGGCGATCCGCACGCCCCGTGCCGGGCCGGGGCGCGCCCCGGAAAGCACCGGGACCTGGCTCGGTTTGCCGGAATGGCCGGCAACGGTCAGCGCTTCAGCACCGCGATCGCGCTCATCGTCATCAGCGCGCCGGGTTTCGGCAGCGCGGCAATCGCCACCACGGCCCGGGCCGGGTAGGGTTCGGCAAAGAACTCGGCGTAGGCCCGGTTCATTTCGTGGAAGTCGTCCACATCCACCAGATTGACCTGGACGTTGACGATGTCGTCGAGCGTGCCGCCAGCCGATTCGAGCATGGCCCGGAAGTTCTGCAGGATCTGCTTCGACTGCCGGTAGGCGTCATCTCCGGCCAATTGGCCGGTCTCGGGGTCGACACCGGGCGTACCCGAGATGAAGACCTGGGCACCCGCCACGACGGCGTGGCTGTAGGGACCGATGGGCGGGAAAAGCGAAGTCTGAACGGGCGTTCTGGGCATACTGGGCTCGCGAGGAAAGAAAAAGAAGGAATACGGCGGTTTCACGCCCTGCGCTTCAACCTGGCCGGCAGCATCAGGCCCGGCCCCGCTCATCCTTTACGGCCTGCGCCCACAGCACCAGGGCGCAGAACAGGATCAGCGACAACCACTTCAGCACCGAGCAAACCGTGCTGATCAGGTAGATCGACGGCACGCCGAAGCGCGGCATTTCGGTGAGCCACCAGTGCAGGCCGTTTTCCGCCGCGTCGAAGGCGGCCGCCAGTGGCAGCACGAAGGGCGCAGCGGCGCGTGAAATCCGCGGCAACTGCGAAAAAATCCGGGTATGGGCCGCGAGCAGCCACCCGAACGCACCATAGCCAAGCAGGACGAGGCCGTCGAACGGGAGCCAGCGGCGGTACAGCGCAAGCCCTTCGGGCGGCCAGAAGTGGATGATCTCGCCGAATACCTTCGGGCTCCACGCGAGCTGGAGCGCGATCACGCTCGGCTTGAGTCCGGCAAGATGCCAGGCCATCACCAGCCACGATGCCGCGGTGAGTACGCCGCTGATCCAGACTGCACGCATTCACATCGCTCCGCCAAACACGCCACCCGCCACGCTGCTCCCGCCAGCCCACCGACGGCCCCCGGAAAAACGAAACCCGGCCGCAGCCGGGTCCCAGTGCTGCGCCGCCCAACGACCGCGGCCACAGAACCCCGCCGGCTTCAGCCGACGATGGTCTGCGCTTCGCCGTCCTTGCGCGCGTCGATGCGGCCGATGCGGTACACCGTCTCGCCCGCCGCCTTCAGCGCAGCTTCGGCCGCGTCGGCGTCGGCCGCCGACACCACCACCGCCATGCCGATGCCGCAGTTGAACACACGGTACATCTCCTGCATGTCGACCTTGCCTTGCTGCTGCAGCCACTGGAACAGCGGCGGCAGCGTCCAGCTCGTGGCGTCGACGCGGGCGGTGAGTTCCTCGCGCAGGATGCGCGGCACGTTCTCGGTGATGCCGCCGCCGGTGATGTGGGCCATGCCCTTGACCACGCCGGGCACCGCCTGCATCAGCGCCAGCAGCGGCTTGACGTAGATGCGGGTGGGCTCCATGACCACGTCGCGCAGCTTGCGGCCGTGGAAATCGGCGTCGAGGTCGGGTCTGGCGACTTCGATGATCTTGCGGATCAGCGAATAGCCGTTGGAATGCGCCCCGCTGGAGGCCAGGCCCAGCAGGACGTCGCCCGGCACGATGCGGCTGCCGTCGATGATGTCGGCCTTTTCCACCGCGCCGACGGCAAAGCCGGCGAGGTCGTACTCGCCCGCCGGGTACATGCCCGGCATTTCGGCGGTTTCGCCGCCGATCAGCGCGCAGCCGGCCAGTTCGCAGCCCTGGGCGATGCCTTTGACCACATCGGCGGCGGTATCGACGTCGAGCTTGCCGCAGGCGAAGTAGTCGAGGAAGAACAGCGGTTCGGCACCCTGCACGAGGATGTCGTTGACGCTCATCGCCACCAGGTCCTGGCCGACGGTGTCGTGCTTGTCAAGCTGGAAGGCGAGCTTGAGCTTGGTGCCGACGCCGTCGGTGCCAGACACCAGCACCGGCTCCTTGTACTTTTTCGACAGCTCGAACAACGCGCCGAAACCGCCGATGCCACCCAGCACCTCGGGCCGCATGGTGCGCTTGGCGAAGGGCTTGATACGGTCGACCAGGGCGTCGCCGGCTTCGATGTCCACGCCCGCGTCGCGGTAGGAGAGCGGGGCTTGGTTGGAGGAGGTGGGTGCGCTCAAGATCGTTCCTCTGGGCTTGCGAAATGCCGGGCCTGTCCCCGGCCGGCGCCCTCTGGCGGCGCCCCGGCTTGAGGCCGCAACGCCAAGTGGCTACATTTACGGATTCCGCGGGGGACGTGCTCCCGCGCCAAGTCCGCGATTTTACTTGAAATGAACCCTCCCCGCGCCGATCGTCTGCAAACCTTTACCTGGGCCGCCGCGGGCATCGCGCTGGTCGGGCTGTTCTGGCTGCTGGGGCCCATCCTGGCGCCTTTCGTGGTCGGCGCGGTGTTCGCCTACATCTGCGACCCCGCGGTCAACTGGATGGTCGCGCGCCGCGTGCCGCGCGCGCTGGCGGTGCTGCTGGTGATCATCGCGCTGGGCCTGGTGCTGGTGACGCTGGCGCTGATCCTGGTGCCGATGGTGTACCGCGAAGGCGTGATGCTGATGGGCCGCCTGCCCGACCTGGTCGAGATGTTCAACGCCAAGGTCTCGCCGCTGCTGCAGGCGCGGCTGGGCGTCCGGATACAGCTCGACGCCGCCCAGTTCCGCCAGTTGATCGCCGACAACTGGAGCAACGCGCAGGACCTGGTGCCGATCGTGCTCGGCCACCTCAAGACGGGCGGCATGGCGCTCATCGCCTTCGTCGCCAACCTGTTCCTGATTCCGCTGGTGATGTTCTACCTGCTGCAGGAATGGCCGCGCCTGCTGACCGAACTGCAGCGCATCGTGCCGCGCCCCTGGCTCGATCGGACGATGACGATCATCAACGACATCGACTCGGTGATGTCGGAATTCCTGCGTGGACAGTTGTCGGTGATGGCGCTGCTGGCGGTGCTCTACAGCCTGGGGTTGTGGCTCGCGGGGCTGAACTTCTGGCTGCCGGTGGGCGTGCTGACCGGTCTGCTGGTGTTCATTCCCTACGTCGGCTACGGCGGCGGGCTGATCCTCGCCATTCTCGCCGCGCTGCTGCAGGCCGAGGGCTGGCCGCTGCTGATCGGCGTGGGCATCGTGTATGGGCTGGGCCAGTTGATCGAGAGTTTCCTGCTGACGCCCTACCTGGTCGGCGAACGCATCGGCCTGCATCCGCTGGCGGTGATCTTCGCGCTGATGGCCTTCGGCCAGTTGTTCGGCTTCGTCGGCGTGCTGGTGGCGCTGCCCGTCAGCGCGGCGCTGCTGGTGGGCCTGCGCGAGGTGCGCAATGCCTGGTTCGCCAGCCCGGTGTATCTCGGCACCCAGTCCACGCCCGTCATCACGCAGGAGCGTGACTGACGATGAACGGCACGCGATGAAGCAGCTCGTCCTCGACATCCGCCCCGACGCCCCCCCCACGCTGGAGAACTTCGTCGCCGGCGCCAACGCCGAACTGGTGGCCACGGTATCCCTGCTGGCCGCGACCTCGACCGCGCGGCAACTGCCGGCGCGCCATGTGTATGTGTGGGGCCCGGCGGGCAGCGGCCGCAGCCACCTGCTGCGCGCGAGCATTGCGCTGGCGCGGGAGTCTGGCCGCCCGACCCACCTCCTCGCCGCCGACGACGTGGACGACGCCCTGCCCGAGACCGCCGACGCCCTGGTGGCGGTGGACGACATCGACCGGCTGTCGCCCGAGGCGCAGGTCGCGCTGTTCAACGCCTTCAACCGCAGCCGCGGCAACGGCCAGTCGCTGCTGCTCGCCGGGCCCGCCGCGCCGCTCGGGCTGTCGCTGCGCGAAGACCTGCGCACCCGCATCGGCCAGAGCCTGGTCTACGAGGTACAGCCGCTGGACGACGACTCCCGCGCCACCATCCTCGCGACGCTGGCCGAACGCCGCGGCCTGCGGCTG
Source organism: Thauera linaloolentis 47Lol = DSM 12138 (assembly GCF_000310205.1). GTDB lineage: Bacteria > Pseudomonadota > Gammaproteobacteria > Burkholderiales > Rhodocyclaceae > Thauera > Thauera linaloolentis. The sequence continues at coordinate 7,172 of NZ_AMXE01000049.1, forward strand.
GCCGACGAGGTGGTCGACTTCCTGCTGCGCCACGGCCGGCGCGAGCTGCCCAGCCTGCTCGCGGTGCTCGACGCGCTCGATGCCGCCTCGCTCGAACGCAAGCGCCCGATCACCCTGCCGCTGCTGCGCGAGATGATGCAGCAGGGGCTGCAGATCTGAACACGCACCGGACCCCGGCGTCCGGCCCGCCCCATCCATCCCCTTCCGACCTTCCACTGGAGCCCCAACGTGAATCTCGTTCTCTTCGATCTCGACAACACCCTGCTCGCCGGCGACTCCGATTTCGCCTGGGCGCAGTTCCTGATCGGCAAGGGCGTGCTCGACCGCGAAGTGCAGGAAGCCAGGAACATCGAGTTCTACGAACACTACAAGGCCGGCACGCTCGACATCGACGCCTTCCTCGACTTCCAGCTCGCCCCGCTCGCCCGCCACACGCGGACGGAACTCGACGCCTGGCACCGCGAGTTCATGGACCAGGCCGTGCGCCCGATGATCACCGCCAAGGCGCGCGCGCGGGTACGCCAGCACCTCGACGAGGGCGCGCTGGTCGCGGTCGTCACCGCCACCAATGCTTTCGTCACCGGCCCGATCGTGCGCGAATTCGGCATCGCCCATCTCGTCGCCACCGTTCCGGCACAGGAGAACGGCGCCTTCACCGGCAAGGCGCGCGGCACGCCGGCTTTCCAGGCAGGCAAGATCGAGCGCGTCGAGGCCTGGCTGGAATCGCTCGGCCTGCACCTGGGCAGCTTCGAGCGCAGCTGGTTCTACAGCGACTCGCACAACGATCTGCCGCTGCTGAAGCACGTTTCCGACCCCATTGCGGTCGACCCGGACGACACCTTGCGCGCCCATGCCGGCCAGCACGGCTGGCCGCTGATCTCGCTGCGCTGATGCACGAGGCGCGCTCGCTCCGGGCGATCGGTTATCATTGGCGGCTTATGCAAGGACAACGCCTTTTCCGATGATCCGCAAGCTGCTGCGCAAGGTTTTCAAGCGCCCGGCGCAATCCGTCCGCCACGAACCCGCCCTGATCCCGGTCGAACGCCACGGCATTCGACGCGAACAACTCTCGCCCGCCGCGCGCAAGGTCTGTGCCGTGCTGCAGGAAAAGGGCTATACGGCCTTCGTCGTCGGCGGCGCGGTGCGCGACCTGCTGATCGGCCATCCACCCAAGGACTACGACGTCGCCACCAGCGCCACGCCGGAAGAGGTGCGCGCCGCCTTCCGCCGCTCGCGCATCATCGGCCGCCGCTTCAAGATCGTGCACGTCATGAGCGGGCCGGAGACGATCGAGGTCTCCACCTTCCGCGCCGGCCAGGACGCCGAATCGGCCGAGACCGACGAGCACGGCCGCGTGCTGCGCGACAACGTCTATGGCAGCCAGGAAGAAGACGCCACGCGGCGCGACTTCACCGTCAACGCGCTGTACTACGACCCCGCCAGCGAAACCATCGTCGACTACCACCACGGCGTGGCCGACATCCAGCACAAGACGCTGCGCATGATCGGCGACCCGCGCACGCGCTACCGCGAAGACCCGGTGCGCATGCTGCGCGCGGTGCGCCTCGGCGCCAAGCTGGGCCTGACGATCGACCCCGCCGCCAGCCACCCGATCCGCGACATGGCGGTGCTGCTGGAGAACGTCCCCGCCGCACGCCTGTTCGACGAGATGCTGAAGCTGCTGTTCTCGGGCTACGCGGTCAAATGCCTGAAGCAACTGCGCGAGGAAGGCCTGCACCACGGCCTGCTGCCACTGCTCGACGTCATCCTCGAACAACCGATGGGCGAGCGCTTCGTCTGGCTGTCGCTCGAGAACACCGACGAGCGCGTGCGCCAGGACAAATCCGTCTCGCCCGGCTTCCTGTTCGCCACCCTGCTGTGGCACGAGGTGCTGGCCACCTGGGAAAAGAAGAAGGCCGCCGGCGAGCATTCGCAGCCGGCGCTGTTCGAGGCGATGGACGAGGTGCTCGACGCCCAGGCCGGCAAGCTCGCCATCACCCGCCGCATCGTCGGCGACATCAAGGACATCTGGGCGCTGCAGCCGCGCTTCGACAAGCGCGCGGGCAAGACGCCCTACCGCCTCATCGAGCAGCCGCGCTACCGCGCCGGCTGGGATTTCCTGCGCCTGCGCGCGCAGGCCGGCGAGATTCCGATGGAAATCGTCGACTGGTGGGACCGCTTCGCCCACGCCGGCCACGACGAGCGCGACGCCCTGATCCGCCAGGCGCCGGCCGACGCCGCCCCCGCGGCGAAGAAGCGCCGCCGCAAGCGGCGCAAGCCCGCAGACGCGGCAAGCCCGGCCGAAACCGCCTGAAGCCCGCGGCACCGATGAGTTCCTGTACGCGCGCCTTCGTCGCGTTCGGCGCCAATCTCGGCGATCCGGCCGCGGCTTTCTCCCTGGCGCTGCAGCGCCTCGCCGAACTGCCCGGCACCCGGGTCGTGGCCCATTCCTCCCTTTACCGCAGCGCGCCGGTCGGCGTGGAGGGCCAGCCCGACTACATCAACGCCGTGATCGAACTGTCCACGGCGCTGGCCGCCCGCCCGCTGCTCGACGCGCTGCTGTCGATCGAGCACGAAGGCGGCCGCACGCGCGACAGCCGCATGGCGCCGCGCACCATGGATCTCGACCTGCTGCTGCACGGCGACGCGGTCATCGACGAGCCCGGCCTGCAGGTGCCGCACCCGCGCATGCACCTGCGCGCCTTCGCCCTGGTGCCGCTGGCCGAAATCGCCCCCGACGCCGCCATCCCCGGCCACGGCCCGGCGGCGGCGCTGCTGCCCGGCGTCGCCGGCCAGGCGATCGCACGCGCCTGAGCGCCCGACACCTTCCACACGCCCGCATCCCGCCCGGCACGCGGTTCCCGCCCCCTTCCCTCCGCTTCGAGCCCACCATGCCCGCCTGGCTCCAGTCCGCCACCACGGCCTTCACCGCCAACCCGGTCTGGCTGCAGACCGCGCTGCTGCTCACCGCCTCCAACGTCTTCATGACCTTCGCCTGGTACGGCCACCTGAAGAACATGCAGGGCAAGGCCTGGTATGTGGCCGCCGTGGTGAGCTGGGGCATCGCGCTGTTCGAGTACCTGCTGCAGGTGCCGGCCAACCGCATCGGCGCCACCGCGCTGAATCTCGCCCAACTCAAGATCATGCAGGAAGTGATCACGCTGCTGGTGTTCGTCCCCTTCGTCGTGCTGTACATGAAGCAGCCGATCAAGCTTGACTATCTCTGGGCCGCCTTGTGTATGCTTGGCGCGGTTTACTTCATCTTCCGCAGCTAACGCGGGGCAAAGGCGGCACGCGCATGCTCGACAAAGCACACTACATCGTCGTCGAAGGCCCGATCGGCGCGGGCAAGACCTCGCTCGCGAAGCGTCTGGCCGAACGCCTGCAGGCCGAAACCATGTTCGAGCAGGCCGAGTACAACCCTTTCCTGTCGCGCTTCTACCAACAGCCCGAGCGCTGGGCGATGGCGACGCAGTTGTCCTTCCTGTTCCAGCGCATCGACCAGCTCGCCGCGCTCGGCCCCATCTCGGAAGAACGCCGTATCGTGTCGGATTTCATCCTCGACAAGGACAGGCTGTTCGCCGAGCAGAACCTCAGCCCGGACGAACTGGCCCTGCACCAGCGCATCTACGACAGCGTGAAACCCGCCGAGGCGCCTAAGCCCGACCTGGTGATCTACCTGCAGGCCCGCGCCGACACGCTGATGGAGCGCGTCCACAAGCGCGGGCTGGAGGCCGAGCGGCGCATCACCGAGGCCTACCTGCAACAGGTTTCCGACCGCTACACGCGCTACTTCTACCAGTACGAGGCGGCACCACTGTTCATCGTCGACGCCGGCAAACTCAACCCGGTCGACAACGACGACGACTTCGAAATGCTGCTTTCCCGCCTGCGCGACATGCGCGGCTACCGCGAGTTCTTCGGCTACGCGGGGTAAACCCCTACCCACATTTGGGTCAATGAACTTGTGCAATGCACCAGTTTGGTGGAAAACTCCGCCCTCCCATCAGGAGCGATGAATGAGCTATCTCCAGGACCAGAAGCCCGTCACTCTTTTCGAGCTTGGCAAGATGCGCGCCGAAGGCCGCAAGATCGCGATGCTCACCGGCTATGACGCGAGTTTCGCAGCACTGCTCGGCCGCGCGGGCATCGACGTCGTGCTGATCGGCGACTCCCTCGGCAATGTGCTGCAGGGGCAGAAATCCACGCTGCCGGTCACGCTCGAACACATGGCCTACCACACCGAATGCGTGGCGCGCGCCGCTGCCCGCCCGCTGGTGCTGACCGACATGCCCTTCGGCTCCTGTCACGAAAACCCCGAACAGGCGATGCGCAACGCCGCCCGCCTGATGGCCGCGGGCGCGCAGATGGTCAAGATCGAAGGCGGCGAGTTCATGGCCGAGACCGTGCGCTTCCTCGTCGAGCGCGGCGTGCCGGTGTGCGGCCACATCGGCCTCACGCCGCAGTCGGTGCACCAGCTCGGCGGCTACCGCGTGCAGGGCCGCAGCGACGAAGGCGCGGCCCGCATGAAGGCCGACGCGCTGGCGCTGGAGCAGGCCGGCGCCGCGCTGCTGGTGATGGAAATGGTGCCGGCCGCCCTCGCCGCCGAGATCACCGCCAGCCTGAGCACGATGGCTACGATCGGCATCGGCGCCGGCCCGGCCTGCGACGGCCAGGTGCTGGTATTGCACGACATGCTCGGCATCTTCCCCGGCAAGACCGCACGCTTCGTGCGCAACTTCATGGAAGGCGCGGCCAGCATCGAGGACGCGGTCGCCCGCTATGTCGCCGCAGTGCGCGACGGCAGCTTCCCGGCCGCCGAGCACTGCTACTGAACCGTGGCGCGCGACGTCCTTCCAATCACGCCATAGACGCTTCCGCATGCAGATCCATCACACCCTCGCAAGCCTGCGCGCCGCCCGTGCCACCGCCGGCAAGGTCGCCCTCGTGCCCACCATGGGCAACCTGCACGAAGGCCACATCACGCTGATGCGCCAGGCGGGCGAAGAGGCCGACTGCGTCATCGCCAGCATCTTCGTGAACCGCCTGCAGTTCGGCGCCGGGGAAGACTTCGACCGCTACCCCCGCACCCTGGCGGCCGACTGTGAAAAACTCGCCGCCGTCGGCGTCAGGCACGTCTTCGCGCCGGACGAGGCCGAAATGTATCCACAGCCGCAGCGCTACCATGTCGAGCCGGCCCCCGCCCAGGTCTCGATCCTCGAAGGCGAGTTCCGCCCCGGGCATTTCCGCGGCGTCGCCACCGTGGTGCTCAAGCTGCTCAACATCGTGCAGCCCGACATCGCGCTGTTCGGCAAGAAGGACTACCAGCAGTTGATGGTGCTGAGCAACATGGTGCGCGAACTCGCGCTGCCGGTCGAAGTGCTGCCCGGCGACACCGTGCGCGCCGCAGACGGCCTGGCGCTGTCGTCGCGCAACGGCTACCTGAGCGCCGACGAGCGCAGCCGCGCGACGCTGCTGTACCGCCTGCTGTCGCGCATCCGCGATGCCGTGCGCACCGGCGACCACGACCTGCTCAAACTGGAAACCGAGGCCATGGCCGAACTGGCCGCCGCGGGCTGGGAGCCCGACTACGTCGCCGTGCGCCGCCGCGCCGACCTGCAGCCGCCGCTGCACATGGATGATCCGCTGGTGGTGTTGGCCGCGGCGAAGCTGGGCCGCACCCGGCTGATCGACAATCTGGAGATCTGAGCCCGGCGCGGACATCAGGGTTCGCCCCTGCTTGCGCTTCAGCGCGCCCCGGACCAACCTATATCGAGAACAAACGGCCGCCCCCGGCGGCCTTGCCGTACCAGCAAGCGGTACACAACCGGAGGAGGGAGAGAAACGATGGCGACGAGCGTTAAACAGATTCTTGAGCAGAAAGGCAGCGTTTTCCATTCGGTGCGTCCGACCGACTCGGTGTTCGATGCCCTGTCGCTGATGGCGCAGTTCGACATCGGCTGTGTGCTGGTCACCGAGAACGACCACCTGGTGGGCATCTTCACCGAGCGCGACTACGCCCGCAAGGTCGTGCTCAAGGGCCTGGTGTCGCGCGACATCCGCGTCGGCGACCTGATGACGCCCAACCCCTGCACCGTGACGCCCACCAACACGGTCGACGAAGTCATGCACACCATGACCGAAAACCGCTTCCGCCACCTGCCGGTCGTCTACCAGGGCAGGATCATGGGCGTGGTCACCATCGGCGACATGGTCAAATCCGTCGTCAGCCAGCAGCAGGCCACGATCCGGCAGCTCGAAAGCTACATCGCCGGCGACCTCGCCGCCGAGTGAGCCGGCCGCCGCTGGGCGGCGTCTGAACGAGCATCCATGCAAAACGCCGGGGCGAAGCCCGGCGTTTTGCTTTCACGGCCCGCGGACGAGTGGCTCAGGCGCCGTCGAGCGCCTTGCCGACCACCTCCGCCACGTCCGGCGACAGGCCCTCGCTCGCCAGCACGCGTTCGAGCTGGGCACGGATGCTGGCCTGCAGCGCCGGCGTGAAGCGGCGCCAGCTTTCCAACGCACGCGCCATGCGTGCCGCGACCTGCGGATTTCTGCCGTTCAGCGCGATCACCTGTTCGGCCCAGAAGGCATGGCCGCTGCCGTCGGCGGCATGGAACTCACCAGGGTTGGCGCGGAAATAGGTACCCAGCAGCGCATAGACCTTGTTGGGATTCGACAGGCTGAACGCCGGGTCGGACAGCAGCGCGCGCACCCGGTCGAGCACCGGTGCCGCCGCATCGTCCCAGCGCCAGGCGCCGGCCTGCAGCGCGAACCATTTGTCGAGCACCAGCGCATCGTCGCGGTAGCGCGCATGGAAGGCCTCCAGCGCCGCCTCGCGGGCCGGGTGGGTGCTCTGCACCAGCGCGGCCAGGGCGCCGAAACGCTCGGTCATGTTGCTTGCGGCCTCGAAGCGCGTCTGCGCCCTGGCCAGCCCTTCGCCATCACCGGCGGCGGCCAGGTAGCGCAGTGCGAGGTTCGCCAGCGCACGCCGTCCCGCGTCGGCGGGGTGGTAGCGGTACTCGCCCGGCACCTGCATGGCGTCGAACAAGGCCAGCCAGTCGGCGGCCAGGCGCTCGCCCAGCGTGCGCATCAGGCGCACCAGGGCCGCCCGCAGCGCCAGCGGCTCGGCGGGTGCCATGCGTTCGAGCAGATAGGCTTCACCCGGCAGCGCCAGCGCCTGGGCGCGGAAAGCGGGGTCGAGCGCGCCATCGCCGAGCAGCGCGCGGAAGGCCGCGACGAAGGCGTCGGGCACCGGCGCGGCGGCATCGGCCGCCATCGCCAGCACGACACGCTCGGCATAGCGCTGCGCCGCGTCCCAGCGGTTGAAAGGGTCTGCGTCGTGCGCCATGCGGAAGGCGAGGCGCGCGTCATCCTCGTCCAGTTCGAGCACCACCGGCGCCGAAAAGCCGCGCAGTAGCGAAGGCACAGGCTCGGCGGCCAGGCCGACGAAACGGAAACGCTGCTCGTCCGCGGTGAGCTTGAGCACGCGCGTGGTGGCGCCGTCCTGCGCCTCGCCGTCGAGCCGCAGCGCGCAGTCGCGCCCGTCCGGCCCGATCAGGCCCACCGCCACCGGAATCACCAGCGGCAGCTTGGCATGCTGGCCCGGCGTCGCCGGCGTGTACTGGGCCAGCGTCAGCGTGTAGCTGCCCACGGCGGCATTCCACTCGCCGCTCGCCTTCACGCGCGGCGTGCCGGCCTGGCTGTACCACCGCATGAACTGGTCGAGGTCGAAACCGTTGTTGGCCTCGGACATCACCTCGACGAAGTCGTCGCAGGTCACCGCCTCGCCGTCGTGGTAGCTGAAGTACAGGTCCATGCCGTTGCGGAAGCCTTCCTGCCCCAGCAGGGTGTGCAGCATGCGGATGACTTCGGCACCCTTCTCATACACCGTGGCGGTGTAGAAGTTGTTGATCTCCTGGTAGCTGTCCGGGCGGATCGGATGCGCCATCGGCCCGGCATCCTCTGGAAATTGCGCGGCGCGCAGCACGCGCACATCGTCGATGCGCTTGACCGCGCGCGCCGAGGCCGCGCCCTCCGCGCCGGCTGCGCGCGCCAGCATGTCGGCGGAGAACTGCTGGTCGCGGAACACCGTCAGCCCTTCCTTCAACGTGAGCTGGAACCAGTCGCGGCAGGTGACGCGGTTGCCGGTCCAGTTGTGGAAGTACTCATGGGCGACCACGCTCTCGACATGCTCGTAATCGATGTCGGTGGCGGTGTCCGGCTTGGCCAGCACGAACTTGGTGTTGAAGATGTTGAGGCCTTTGTTCTCCATCGCCCCCATGTTGAAATCGGCCACGGCGACGATCATGAAGCGGTCGAGGTCCAGCTCCAGGCCGAAGGTCTCCTCGTCCCAGCGCATCGAATGCACCAGCGAATCCATCGCATGCCCGCAGCGGTCGAGGTTGCCTTCTTCCACCCATACCTGCAGCAGCACCTCGCGGCCGGACATCGTTTGCACCGTGCGCTCCAGCGCCACCAGATCGGCGGCGACCAGCGCGAACAGGTAGCACGGCTTCGGGAACGGGTCTTCCCAGCGCGCATAGTGGCGGCCGTCCGGCAGTTCGCCCTGCCCGATCAGGTTGCCGTTGGACAGCAGCACCGGACAGTTCGCACGGTCGGCCTCCAGCGTGACGGTGAAGCGCGCCATCACGTCTGGGCGGTCGGGGAAGCAGGTGATGCGGCGGAAGCCTTCCGCCTCGCACTGGGTGAAGAAGCCGCCGTTGGACAGGTAGAGTCCCGACAGCGTGGTGTTGGCCTTGGGGTCGATGCGGGTACGCACCTCGACCACCACGCGATCGCCGCCGGCATCGATCTCGATCAGCGCCCCACTCTCGCGCAGCGCGGCTGGCGCCTGGCCATCGACCGTCAGCGACAGGCGTTTCAGGTCCTCGCCCCACAGCCGGATCGGCCCCGCGTCCGCATCTGGGTTGCGCACGCACAGCATGCGGTTGGTGACGACGGTGGCTTCGGGATCGAGGGCAAAGTGCAGGTCGACGGTCTCGACCGTCCAGGACAGCGGCCGATAGTCGGCACGCTGGATCGTTGGGGCGTGTTCTGTTTTCATGGTTTCTCCGGCCTCCGCGCGAGAGGCGCGGAAAGGCGGGAGTTTACGCTGTGCGGGGGCCGGGGGACAGCGTGGAAGCTACCGAGTCAGTGATGCAGTTTCTCTTGCAGCCATATCTTGATGAGCGACTGATAAGGCACGTCGTGCGCATTGGCGGCAGCCTTGATGTCGTCCCGCTACCGCGAACCCCGTATCATGCGCCGCACGACCGCCTTCTCCGCCTCCACCAGCAGCAGTACCGCCACGCCGAAGCCCAGAATCCGCAGCCATGCATCCGGCGCCAGCCCTGCGGTGCCGAACAGCGCCTGCATCGCCGGCAGATAGGTAAACAGCGCCTGGCAAACCAGCAGCAGGCCGATCGCCCACAGCACGTAGCGGTTGCCGAGGAGGCCCGCGCGGTTGAGCACTGGCCCCGTCAGGCTGCGCATGTTGAAGAGATAGAACACCTCGCCGGCCAGCACCGCGTTCACCGCCACCGTGCGCGCCGCGGCCAGGCTCGCGCCCCGCCCCAGTTCCCACAGGAACAGGCCCATGCCGCCCGCCACCAGCAGCAGGCCGACGAAGAGGATGCGCCACAGCAGGAAGGGCGTCAGCAGGGGCTCGCGCGGGTCGCGCGGGCGGCGCTGCATGATGTCGGGCTCGGCCTTCTCGAAGGCCAGCGCCAGCGCCAGCGTGACCGCGGTGATCATGTTGACCCACAGTATCTGCGCCGGCGTGATCGGCATCGTCAGCCCGAACAGCACAGCGAAGAACACGATGCCGGCCTGGCCGATGTTGGTCGGCAGGATGTAGGCGAAGGCCTTCTTCAGATTGTCATACACCGTGCGCCCTTCTTCGACGGCCGCCGCGACCGAGGCGAAGTTGTCGTCGGCAAGCACCATTTCGGCCGCCTCCTTGGCGGCCTCGGTGCCTTTCTGCCCCATCGCGACGCCAACGTCGGCGCGCTTGAGGGCGGGCGCATCGTTGACGCCGTCGCCGGTCATCGCCACCACTTCGCCGCCCGCCTGCAGCGCCTTGACCAGGCGCAGTTTGTGCTCGGGGCTGGCGCGGGCGAAGATTTCCGTTTCCCGCACCGCCTGCGCCAGCGCCGCGTCGTCCATGCGCTCGATCTCGGCGCCGGTGACGGCGCGCACCTCGCGCGCAAGGCCGAGCAGCTGGCCGATGGCGCGCGCGGTGGCAGCGTGGTCGCCGGTGATCATCTTGACGCGGATACCCGCCGCCACGCAGGCCTGCACCGCGCGCACGGCTTCGTCGCGCGGCGGGTCGGTGATGCCGAGCACGGCGAGCAGCACGAATTCGCCCTGCTCCACGTCGTCGAAACGCAGGCCGTCGAGCCGCCCCGCCACACGCCGCTCGGCCACCGCCAGCAGGCGCATGCCTTCGCCCGCGGCCTCGCCCATCGGCCCGTGCCACGCTGCGGCATCGAGCGGCCGCGCTCGTCCGTCCAGCCCGGCGCAGGCGCCGCACAGCGCCATCACGCGCTCCGGCGCGCCCTTCAGCATGATCCATGCATCGGCGCGATGATCGTGGTGCAGCGTGGCCATGAAACAATGCTCGGATTCGAACGGAATGAGGTCGTCGCGCGGCAATTCGTCGCGCTGCAGGCGGGGATCGATGCCGGCCTTCAGCGCCAGCGTCAACAGCGCCCCCTCGGTGGGATCGCCGACCACGCGCCAGGCGCCGTCCTGGAGGCTCAGCCCGGCGTCGTTGCACAGCAGCGCGGCGCGGCCGACCTGGCGCAACAGGGGCGCGTCCTCCGGCTGCAGACCATGCCCGCCGGATTCGAAGCCGCCATGCGGCGCATAGCCCGCGCCGCTGACGGCCAGGCTGCCGTCGGCAGTGATCACGCGCTGCACCGTCATCTCGTTGCGCGTCAGCGTGCCGGTCTTGTCGGAACAGATGACGGTGACCGAGCCGAGCGCCTCCACCGCCGGCAGGCGGCGGATGATGGCGCGCCGCCGCGCCATGCGCTGCACGCCGATGGCGAGCGTGATCGTCATGATCGCCGGCAGCCCTTCCGGGATCGCCGCCACCGCCAGCCCGACCGCGGCGAGGAACATGTCGCCCGGCGCATAGCCCCTCAGCAGGGTGCCGAAGGCGAAAGCCCCGACCGCCACGCCGAGGATGACCCAGGTCAGCATCGCGCTGAAGGCCGCCACCTGCCGCAGCAGCGGCGTGCTCATCGGCTCGACTGCGTCGAGCATCGCGCTGATGCGCCCGATCTCGGTGCCGGCGCCGGTGGCGACCACCACCCCGCTGCCCTGGCCATAGGTGACGAGCGTGCCCGAATAGGCCATCGAGCGGCGGTCGCCGAGGCTGGTGTCGATGGCGACAGCGTCGGGCGATTTCTCCACGGGCTGCGCCTCGCCGGTCAGCACGGCCTCGTCGATACGCAGGCTGCGCACGTCGATCAGGCGCAGGTCGGCCGGGACCTTGTCGCCCGAGGCGAGGAAGACGATGTCGCCCGGCACCAGTTCGCCGGCGTCCACCTCCTGCCGCCGCCCGTCGCGCAGCACCTGGGCGTGGGGCGAGAGCATGTCGCGGATGGCGTCGAGCGCGCGTTCGGCCTTGCCTTCCTGCAGGAAACCGATGAGGGCGTTGATGAGCACCACGCCGAAGATGACGCCCGAATCGACGTGATGGCCGAGCAGCAGCGTGACCACCCCGGCCGCCAGCAGCACGTAGATGAGCACGTTGTGGAACTGCAGCAGGAAGCGCTTCAGCGGCCCGTTGCGGGGCGGCTCGGGCAGCGTGTTGGGGCCGTGCCGCACTCGCCGCCGCGCCGCCTCCGCGGCGGCGAGCCCTGCGTGGCGGCCGACGCTCAGCCCGTTCAGGCAGTCGTCGGCGCTGCGGGCATGGGGATGATCGTGTTCGGCGGAAGGAGAAGAAACGGATGCTGCAGAAGGTATCGGGGATGACATGGTTCGCCTGGACGCGAACGCCGGCTGTCCGCCGGCCGCTCCGCGCCGAGAAGTGGATCGCATGCATGATGCTACTCCCAGGCCGCGGCAAAGTTCCCCGGATGCGCCCCCGGCGCGGCGAGGCGCAGCGGATCAGGCCTTGGCCGCGGGCGGCAGCAGGACGATGCACGCCCCCGCCAGACGGTCGTGCAGAAACTGCCGGTCGCGGTCGATCAGCGCCCACAGCAGGCCGACGCCGAACAGCAGCACCGACGGCCAGCACAGCGCATAGCGCAGCCAGCAGCGGCCCGGCGACAGGCCTCGGCCGTCCGCGGCATCGACCAGTTGCAGCCGCCAGGTCTGCATCGCCAGGGTCTGGCCATGGCGGCGCCAGTACCAGACGAAGTAGCCGCCCAGCACGGCGAAGATGTGCAGCCAGGCGAACCAGCCCGGCGGCGAGATCCCGAAGCCGACCCCCAGCATCAGGTAGGGGACGAGGAAGGTCAGCGCCAGCACGCCGAGCAGCAGCATCGACTCGTACAGCATGCTCGCCAGCCGCCGCCGCAGGCCGGCGAGCTCGACGCTGGGGCGTTCGCTCCGCACTGCTGCGGTGGCGGGCGAGGCGGCGGCTGCCGGGCGTTGGGCGTTGCGCTTCATGAAGGGATCCGGTGAGGGTTCTGCGCCCGAATGGGCGCGGGCGCCGATGGCGGCACCAAAAAAAGATGGTTGGGGCGGAAGTGCGGAACGGATCGCGCGCCGCGGACAGGGTGCACCGAAGGCCGGAGCGCAAAGGCCCCAGCCGCGCGGCATCGCCCGGCAAAGACCATGACAACTCACTACCCATCGCATCCAAACCAGCGCGGCACAAGGCCGACGAGCACGAAAACGCCGTCCATCCGCCTTGACCAAACCCGTTGCGGCCGGTAACGTTGCGCGTTTCTTCAAACGACTTGTCGAGTGAGTTTGCGATGGTGCTTACCGGAGCCGAAATTGTAATCAGGTGCCTGCAGGAAGAAAAGGTCGAGTATGTCTTCGGCTATCCCGGCGGCGCCGTACTGTACATTTATGACGCTCTGTTCCAGCAGGAGGCCGTCCGTCACGTCCTGGTGCGCCACGAGCAGGCTGCGGTGCACGCCGCCGACGGCTACGCGCGCAGCACCGAGAGGGTCGGCGTCGCGCTGGTGACCTCGGGCCCCGGCGCGACCAACGCCGTCACCGGCATCGCCACCGCCTTCTGTGACTCGATTCCGCTGGTGGTGATCTCCGGCCAGGTGCCCACCGCCGCCATCGGCCAGGACGCCTTCCAGGAGGTCGACACCGTCGGCATCACCCGTCCCTGCGTCAAGCACAACTTCCTGGTGAAGGACGTGCGCGACATCGCCTCGACGATCAAGAAGGCCTTCTACCTGGCGAAGACGGGCCGCCCCGGGCCGGTGCTGGTCGACATCCCCAAGGACGTGTCGATGCACAAGTGCGAGTTCGAGTATCCGAAGGAGATCTCGATGCGCTCGTACAACCCGGTGGTCAAGGGCCATTCCGGCCAGATCAAGAAAGCCGTCCAGCTGCTGCTCGAAGCCAAGCGCCCGATGATCTACACCGGCGGCGGCGTCGTGCTGTCCAACGCGGCCGAACAGCTCACCCGGCTCACCCGCCTGCTCGGCTATCCGATCACCAACACCCTGATGGGCCTGGGTGGCTATCCGGCCAGCGACCGCCAGTACCTCGGCATGCCCGGCATGCACGGCACCTACGAAGCCAACATGTCGATGCACTACTCCGACGTGCTGCTGGCCGTCGGCGCCCGCTTCGACGACCGCGTGATCGGCCTGCCCTCGCACTTCGCCGAAGAGCCGCGCAAGATCATTCACATCGACATCGACCCCTCGTCCATTTCCAAGCGCGTCAAGGTCGACGTGCCGATCGTCGGCGACGTGAAGGAAGTGCTGGAAGAGATGATCCGCCAGCTCGAAAGCGGCGAGGCCCGCCCGAACCCCGAGGCGCTCGCCGCCTGGTGGAAGCAGGTCGAGGAATGGCGCGGCCGCAACTGCATGGTCTACAAGAATTCGGACGAGATCATCAAGCCGCAGTTCGTGGTGCAGAAGCTGTGGGAAGTGACCGGCGGCGAGGCCATCGTCACCTCCGACGTCGGCCAGCACCAGATGTGGGCCGCGCAGTATTACCGCTTCGACAAGCCGCGCCGCTGGCTCAACTCCGGCGGCCTGGGCACGATGGGCGTCGGCATGCCCTACGCCATGGGCGCCAAGCTGGCCAATCCGGACATGCCCGTCGCCTGCATCACCGGCGAGGCCTCGATCCAGATGAACATCCAGGAGCTGTCGACCTGCAAGCAGTTCCGCCTGCCGATCAAGATCTGCAACCTCAACAACCGCTACCTGGGCATGGTGCGCCAGTGGCAGCAACTGTTCCACGGCCAGCGCTACTCCGAGTCCTACATGGACTCGCTGCCCGACTTCGCCAAGCTGGCCGAATCCTACGGCCACGTCGGCATCCGCGTGGACAAGCCGGGTGACGTCGAGGGCGCGATCCGCGAGGCCTTCACGACGCACAAGAACGAGCTCGTGTTCCTGGACTTCCAGGTCGACCAGACGGAAAACGTCTATCCGATGGTGCAGGGCGGCAAGGGCCTCACCGAGATGATCCTGTCCGCCGAAGACCTGTAATCGCCCTCCTCCTGAATTCCGGACCGAAACCATCATGCGTCACGTCATTTCCCTCCTGATCGAAAACGAATCCGGCGCGTTGTCGCGCGTCTCGGGCCTGTTCTCGGCACGCGGCTACAACATCGAGTCGCTGACCGTGGCACCGACCGAAGACGCGTCGATGTCGCGCATGACCATCGTCACCACCGGCTCGGACGACATCATCGAGCAGATCACCAAGCAGCTGAACAAGCTCGTCGAGGTGGTCAAGGTGGTCGACATCTCCGAGGCGGCGCACATCGAACGCGAGCTGATGCTCGTCAAGGTCCGCGCCACCGGCAAGGACCGCGAAGAGATCAAGCGCACCGCCGACATCTTCCGCGCCCGCATCATCGACGTCACCGACGCCTCCTACGTCGTCGAGCTGACCGGCAACCAGGGCAAGCTCGACGCCTTCCTCGGCGCCATCGAACCCGCCCTGATCCTGGAAACCGTGCGCTCGGGCGTGTGCGGCGTCGGCCGCGGCGACCGCGTGCTCAAGCTGTAACCCGCTCCACACACCGACCCTGAAAGCGAAAAGGAAGAACATGAAGGTTTATTACGACAAGGACGCCGACCTCTCCCTCATCAAGGGCAAGAAGGTCACCATCGTCGGCTATGGCTCGCAGGGCCATGCCCACGCCCAGAACCTGTCCGACTCGGGCGTCAAGGTCACCGTCGGCCTGCGCAAGGGCGGCGCTTCGTGGAAGAAGGCCGAAGGCGCCGGCCTCAAGGTGAAGGAAGTGGCGAAGGCCGTCGAAGACGCCGACGTCGTCATGATCCTGCTGCCGGACGAGAACATCCCCGAGGTCTACAAGAACGACGTCGAGCCGAACATCAAGAAGGGCGCCGTGCTGGCCTTCGCCCACGGCTTCAACGTGCACTACAACCAGGTCGTGCCGCGCGAAGACCTGGACGTGGTCATGGTCGCCCCCAAGGGCCCCGGCCACACCGTGCGCTCCGAGTACCAGCGCGGCGGCGGCGTGCCCTCGCTGATCGCGGTGCATCAGGACAAGTCCGGCAAGGCGCGCGACATCGCCCTGTCCTACGCGGCGGCCAACGGCGGTACCAAGGGCGGCGTGATCGAGACCAACTTCAAGGAAGAAACCGAGACCGACCTGTTCGGCGAACAGGCCGTGCTGTGCGGCGGCGCGGTCGAACTGGTGAAGATGGGCTTCGAAACCCTGACCGAAGCCGGCTACGCCCCCGAGATGGCCTACTTCGAGTGCCTGCACGAACTCAAGCTGATCGTCGACCTGATGTACGAAGGCGGCATCGCCACGATGAACTACTCGATCTCGAACAACGCCGAATACGGCGAGTACGTGACCGGCCCGGAAGTCATCAACGAGCAGTCGCGCGCCGCCATGCGCAACGCCCTGAAGCGCATCCAGACCGGCGAATACGCCAAGATGTTCATCCAGGAAGGCCGCACCAACTACCCGAGCATGACCGCTCGCCGCCGCCTGAACGCCGAACACCCGATCGAGAAGGTCGGCGGCCAGCTGCGCGAGATGATGCCCTGGATCAAGGCCAAGGCCCTGGTCGACAAGTCGAAGAACTGATCTTCCTGCATCGGCACCACGACCGCGCACGGGCATCCGCCCGGCGCGGTTTTTTTTCGCCCCCGGGCCGATTCGGAAATAGAATCAGCAATCGTTATCATCCCGAATCGACAGCAACGCCATGCCCAACGCAGACGCCCCACGCCAGCGCATCGTCCACGGCCTGTACGCCGACCACCATGGCTGGCTGCGGGCCCGACTGGGCGGCAAGCTGGGCAACGCCGAGCAGGCTGCCGACCTGGCCCAGGACGTGTTCGTGCGCCTGATGGGCCGGTCCCTGCATTCGCTGCAGGGCATCCGCGAACCGCGCGCCTTCCTCAACCGCATCGCCAACTGCGTCGTCGTCGACCACTGGCGGCGCATCGACATCGAGCGCGCCTGGAGCGAGGCCCTGGCCAGCGCACCGCCGGACGCCGCCCCATCCGCCGAGCACTGCGCCATCGTGCTCGAAACCCTGTACGACATCTGCGCCATGATCGACGCCCTGCCCGACAAGCCGCGCACCGCCTTCATCCTCGCCCGCATCGAAGGGCTGAGCTACGCCGAAATCGCCCGCCGCCTCAAGGTCAGCGAGCGCATGGTCACCAAGTACATGGCCCAGGCCATGCTCCACTGCATCGCCCTGGAAGAAGGCGCCACCCCGCCTGCCGGAGTGCACACCGCATGAAAACGCCCGGCGCCTCGGCACCCGACTACGCCAGCCTGCAGCAAGCCGCCGAATGGTTCGCCGTGCTCGCCTCCGGCCGCGCCACCGAACAGCAGCGCCAGCGCTGGCAGGCCTGGCTCGACGCCCGGGCGGAACACCGCAGCGCCTGGGCCAGGGTGGAAGGCATCAACCGCCGCCTCGGCACGCTGAGCACCGAAGCCGGCCAGCACAACGCCGCCAGCACACTCCACGCCGCCACCCAGGCGGTCCGGAAGCGGCGGCGCACCCTCGGCATGCTCGGCACCGCCTTCGCCCTGCTGCTCGGCGGCAAGCTGCTCCACGGCCTGCCGCCCGTCCGCCACACCCTCGCGGCCTGGCGCGCCGACCGTCGGACCGGCGTAGGCGAACAACACGCCGAAACACTCGCCGACGGCAGCCAATTGTGGCTGGACACCAACAGCGCCGCCGACGTGCGCTACGACGCCGCGCTGCGCCGCATCGTCCTGCACGGCGGCGCCCTGCTCGTGCGCACCGCGCCGGACCCCGCCCGCCGTCCGCTGGTGGTGGACACCCCCCACGGCCGCCTGCTCGCCCTGGGCACCTGGTTCTCCGTGCGGCACGACGACGGGCGCACCCACCTGTCGGTCTTCAACGGCACGGTGGAAATCCAGCCCGCGGCCATGGGCGCCGCCCCGCAACGTGTCGGCGCCGGGCAGCAGGCCAGCTACACCCGCGACGCCTCCGACCCGCTCCGGCCCCTCGCC
Source organism: Thauera linaloolentis 47Lol = DSM 12138 (assembly GCF_000310205.1). Taxonomy (GTDB): domain Bacteria; phylum Pseudomonadota; class Gammaproteobacteria; order Burkholderiales; family Rhodocyclaceae; genus Thauera; species Thauera linaloolentis. Next base: position 24,813 of record NZ_AMXE01000049.1, read on the forward strand.
CAACCCCGGCCACAATGGCAGGACGGCCTGCTCATCGCCGACGAAATGCCGCTCGCCGACTTCCTCGCCGAACTCGGCCGCTACCGCCACGGCCACCTCGGCTGCGCTCCCGACGTCGCCCGCCTCAAGGTCGTCGGCGCCTACCCGCTGCAGGACACCGACCGCGCGCTGGAACTGCTCGCCACCGCGCTGCCGCTGCGCATCCGCCGCACCCTGCCCTGGTGGGTCACGCTGGAGGCGCGCTGACCCGCCCCAAAGTTTTTTTCGTTCCCCGGTTCCGGTTTTTCGATCTCGTACGGCAGATGGGAAGCATTTACTTTCCCATCCACCGCAGCAGAAGGAACCGGCATGTCCAAAGCGCCCCTTTTTCCACCCGCGTCCCACATCATCCACCGCAGCACCGCAAAGGGGCCCGCTCCCCGGCTCACCCGGCTTGCACTCCACCTCGCCTGCGCCGCCCTCCTGCCCACGCTGCCAGTTGGCGCGACCTTCGCCCAACCGGCCCAGGCCGGCCAGGAAGCGCAGAGGCATAGCATCAACATTGCGCCCGGCCGCCTCAGCGCCGTCCTCGGCACCTACGCCGCCCAGGCCGGTGTCCATCTATCTGCCGACGGCGCGCTCACCCAGGGGCTGCAAAGCGAAGGCCTGAAAGGCCGCTACGACATCGCCGAAGGCTTCGCCCGGCTGCTCGCCCGGCATGGGCTGCAGGCGATGCCGAACGGCGACGGCAGCTATACCCTGGCGACGCTGCCGAGGGCGGCGGGGGAAGCGACGCTGGGCGCAGTGACCGTCACCGCCAAGGCCGAGCGTCGCAATGGCACCACCGAAGACACCGGCAGCTACACGCAGACAGGGCCGAGCAACACAGCCACCCGCCTGGGCATGACGCTGCGCGAAACCCCGCAAAGCGTCAGCGTGGTGACACGCCAGCAAATGGATGACTTTGGCCTGAATGAAATCAACGACGTCTTGCAACAGACCCCGGGCATCACCGTTGTGGCCTATGACAGCGAACGCACGACCTATTACTCGCGCGGCTTCACCATCGACAGCTTCCAATACGATGGCATTTCTACTACCCGAGACATTCGCTATTCGTCGGGCGATACGCTGACTGGCACGGCTATCTACGATCGCGTCGAGGTGCTCAAAGGAGCAAGTGGTTTGATGACCGGCAGGGGCGACCCTGGCGGCACCATCAATCTGATCCGAAAGCGGCCGACAAGCCAGTTCAGTGGCCATGCGACGGCCAGCGCCGGATCATGGGACAACTACCGCACCGAAATCGATGTGGGCGGGCCACTCAATGAAAGCGGCAGCATACGAGGGCGGGCTGTTGCCGCGTACCAGGACAAGAAATCCTACTTGGATCACTATGAGCGCAAATCCAAGGTTTTCTATGGCGTGCTCGAATCGGACCTCACGCCTGACACCTTGCTGACTGTGGGCGCCACCTATCAGGACACCATCCCAAAAGGCTCGAATTGGGGCGGTACGCCGCTATTCACCAGCGACGGGGATTTCAACGACACGCCGCGCTCATTCAATCCTGGCGTTAGGTGGTCCAGTAATGAACAATATTCTCGAAGCGCTTTTGCGACACTCGAGCACAACTTTAGCAATGGCTGGACGGCGAAAGCCAATTTCACCCACCAGATCAACGGCTACAATGCGCCGATGTCATCGGCCAGTGGAGGCCAGCCCAATCCCATAACTGGTTCCGGTGCCATTCTCTCCTTGGGTAAGTTCGATGGCGAGATCAAGCAGAATGCAGTCGATGCGTATGCAAAAGGTCCGTTCGCCTTGCTGGGCAGGGAGCACGAAGTGGTCGTCGGCATCAACGCTTCACACCGCGATTGGAAAACCAAGGACTACTTCCCTGCCTATGACAGCGCTGTCGAGGACTTCTACAACTGGAACGGCGATATTGCCATGCCAGACTGGGGTACGGCCTACCCGACCGCGGAAACCACCCGTGAAATCGCTGGTTACATCACCGCACGCTTCAATCTGCGCGACGACCTCAAGCTGACCCTTGGTAGCCGCATTGCCGACTATCGCGGCGAAACCACGACTGAGAAGGGCATATGGGTGCCTTATGCCGGTGTGGTCTACGATCTGAACGAGACGTTTTCGGCTTACGCAAGCTACACCAGCATCTTCAAGCCCCAGACCCGGCAGGACGTGCAAGGCAAGACGTTGGATCCGCTTGAGGGCGACAGCTATGAAGCGGGGCTCAAGGCGGAGTTTTTCGACGGCCGACTCAACGGCAGTTTGGCTTACTTCGACATCAGGCAGGACAACTACGCCTTGCAAACCAGCAGCAGAGCGCCGAGCGGCAGTTGGGCCTACGAGGCGATCAAGGGCGTGAAGACCACAGGTTATGAATTCGAACTCTCAGGCGAGCTGCTGCCCGGCTGGCAAGCGCACGCGGGCTACACGCACAAGTCTTCCCGCCGTACTGGCAAGAGGGTTTCCACCTGGGAGCCAGAAGACCAGCTCAGCCTCTACACCAGCTATAAGATCCCGACCCACATCGCCCCGCTGACTGTGGGGGGGGGCGCCCGTTGGCAGAGCAAGAGCTGGAACACGCTGAGCAACCCTATTCGTGGCGGAAGTGAAAGGTTCACTCAGAAGTCTTACTGGCTCGTTGATTTAATGCTGCGGTATCAAATCAACCAGAACTTGTCGGCTTCGCTAGGCGTGAACAACGTCCTCGACAAGAAATATTTCTATAACAATGGGATATACAGCTACATATGGGGAGAGCCGCGTAGCGCGAACGTGAGCATCAGATACGACTTCTGATGTTCGCCGCCTGCTTCCTGTTGTTGGGAAGGCAAAGGAGGGCAGACCACGATTTCCTGCCTCGGAACGCGGAATAGCTCTGAAAACAGGAGGCCGTCATGAAATGGAAGGCACCCACAACCGGGTGCCGTTTCCGTGTCTCGCGCCGCCTTTCAGCCCTCACTGCGCACCGAACACATCCTCCAGCGTCCGCACATCGAAGATACTGTCGGCGCACCGCACCGGTGCCGTGCGCCGCCGGTCTTCTCCCTGCTCATTCCGCTTCCGCTGCGGCCTCGCGGCGCAGCAGTTCGCGCTTGCGCTCCACGCCCCAGCGGTAGCCCGACAGGTCGCCGTCGCGCCGCACCACGCGATGGCAGGGAATGGCGACGGCGATGCGGTTGGCGCCGCAGGCCGCGCCGACTGCGCGTGCCGCGCAGGGCGCGCCGATGTGCTCGGCGATCTCGGCATAAGTGGCCGTGGCGCCGGGGGGAATCGCGCGCAAGGCCTGCCAAACACGTTCCTGGAAAGCCGTGCCGCGCACGTCCAGCGGCAGATTCAGGCCGATGGCGGGCGTCTCGACGAAGCCGACGACCTGCGCCACCAGGCATTCGAAGCCGGCATCGCCGCCGACCAGTTCCGCTCTGGGAAAGCGGTCCTGCAGGTCGCGCACCAGGACGTCCGGATCGTCGCCCAGCAGGATGGCGCAGATGCCGCGCTGGCTCTGTGCGACCAGGATGGCGCCCAGCGTGCATTGCCCGACGGCGAAGCGGATCTCGGCGCCGATGCCGCCGGCCTGGTAATCCCGCGCGGGCATGCCAAGGCGTTGGTTCGACGTCTCGTAGAAGCGGCTGCTGGCGTTGAAGCCGGCACCATAGATCGCGTCCGTCACCGAAGCCGCCGGCCCGCCCAGTTCCGCGCGCAGCCGGGCAGCCCGCCGGGCCGTGGCATAGGCCTTGGGCGTCAGCCCCGTCTCGGCCTTGAATACGCGGTGGAAATGGAAGGGGCTCATGCCCGCCCGGGCGGCAAGCTCATCGAGCCTGGGTGCGGTTTCCGATGCCTCGATCAGGCGGCAGGCCTGGGCCACCAGGGCGGCCCGCTCGGCCGCGGCGGCGGTCCGGTCGCCCCCGGTGCGGCGGCTGGCGCGGTAGCCCGCCGCCTCGGC
>NZ_AMXE01000050.1 GCF_000310205.1 Thauera linaloolentis 47Lol = DSM 12138
ATCGATCATCGGAGTCGGCTGGAAATGGCTGGATTGGGTGCGGTTGCTCAGAACATCAATTGATCAGGGGTTCCTTAAAGGTGCCACTTCAAATAAATAAAAGTCACTCTCAAGCCACAATGCAAAAAGAGGATAGTTTTTCTGCTGAGCTGACATTGGCCACTCTCTTTTTGGGATTAAGCCCTGTTTATTGGCTCCCTGGCATTCCGAGCTCTGCTTTGCTCCTGGGGAAATTATTTTTCCTTGCCCTTCTGTTAGCCTATCCTTTTCTCTATTTCCGTGACGGCATTTATGCGGTTCCGCGTTTCATGCCTGCACTGTTGTTTTTTTCCGCCCTTATTGCTACGCCATCTGCTCTTGCGCATCTTAATTTAGATTTTGCTGGCTTATTCGCAGTCTCTTTTTTTGTTACGCTTGGCTATACCCTTGCTTGCCGCCATGGGTTAAAAGGCGCATTAAATTCTTTATTTTTTTCATCCGTCTTTTTCTCATTAATTGCAATTCTTGTTGTCGTGGATTTCGTTCTTTCAGGGTATTTTTTTAACCCAATACACGAAGTTAGGCTGTTTTTGTATCAGACTGGATTTCACGGAGGTAGAACGGGGTGGACTGCAATTTGCAATGTATTTTTGGCTATAACTTTTGTGGGCATTGTTGTCAGCGAATCCAATCTAAAAAAGACTATTTTTTCATTGGCGGTAATTGTTTTAATTCTTAATCTTGTTGTTGTTGACTCAAGGGGTGGATTAATTACTGGAATAATAGTACTGGCCGCCTATCTAGGTTATTTAGCTCGTACATCAAAAGCCAGAGCGGCAACTCTTCTTATTGCTCTCTTATTATTAAGCTTGTTTATAATGGTTAATTTTGGTGAGCGTTTTTTAATGTCTAGGACCTACCTCTCCATTGTTGCCCCCGAAGAACTTCGTAGTGGGGTAACAACAGGAAGAACGGAAGGCTTTATCGTCGCATTGAATATGTATCTAGACTCCCCCGTCCTCGGTGCTGGAGCCGTCAATCTAAAAGATTTTGGGCAGGATGTTGAGAAAGTCCACAATGTTTGGCTGCGTATTTTAGCGGAACAAGGACTGCTAGGGTTTTTAGGTTTTTTTATTTTTAGTGTCGGATTGTCTTTCTACGTATTGCGATCAAAAAATATTCCTAGAGCAATCTGCGCTATGTTTTTAGCCTCTGGATTTGTTCCAACTCTTTTTGAGCCTACAGGAGTTTTTGGAAATTATTTTGCGACAGCTCCCTTCTGGATGATGGCTGGAGTTTTACTCGCCTCAAAGAATAATTTTTCCTTTGCGCAAAACAAATAAAAGAGTGTACGTAGAATATGTTAAAAATTATATCTTCAGAACTATTTTCACGAGGGCTATTATGGATTAGAGTGCTTTTGATTGGGTCTTTAGTTGATATTGAAAGTTATGGATATTTGCTTCTTCTTATTAGCGCAGAAGCTATTTTTGGAACAATTGTCTCTTATCCTCAAATAAAAGAAATTCTATTTAAGCATCAAGTTGATGCACGGCACTTTTATAGCACAGGGATTCTTTATTTATTACTTCTCCCTGTGATTTTATGTGCTGCATATTTATATTTCAACAGCTCAGCTGCTATGTTGGCAATTTCGCTGTCGGTGTTTTTTTTTGCGGGATCGCAAACTGCTCTCTACGTCTTACGTGTTGCAAATGTGTCTTTGTATAACAGAACGAAGGTTTATGCTGCAGTTTTAAGTACCGTAGTATTTATGGTTGCTCTGCCTTACAACCCTAATTTCCTACCACTTTCTACTGCAACTTATTTTTTTGTACTCTTTGGTGCATTTATTAGATCTTCTGAGAAGATGGCTTTTGATTGCAAAATTTCAATCCGTGAATTGATTCCAGGGTGGCTAATTTTCGGGTCAAAGTCACTGCTTACACAATTAGGGCTTCAAGGCAATCGCTTCGTTATCGGTGTTGCTCTTTCCATTGGAGATGTCGCTATATTTGTAAAGTCATATATGATTGCCAGTGGAATTACTTTCATTTATGCGGCAATAATGATCAAGTATGAAAAAGGACTTTCTAAGGAAATTGCCCCCAATGAATTAAAGCCACGATTGCGTAAGTCTTTTGGGGTGGCCGGATTAATGTGTGCTCTTTTACTGGCTTATATTGGTGTTTTATTTGTTTTTTGGGACAGCAAGATCCCGAGTGTAGATCAAGCTTTTAAAGATGCAAGTTCAGAACTGGTTTTGATTTTTTCTTTATTCTTTATATTCCAGGCTTTCTCGCTGGCATTTACGCCTGTATTAATAGCTTCTGGGAAAAACTTCTGGTCTCTTATGGCTACTGTTTTCTCTCTTCTTGTACAGGTTTTAGTCATAATCTGTCTATGGGAAAACCTTACTCTTTCGACTCTCGCATGGTCCATGGTCTTAGGACATGTTGTGTTGGTAGGAACTTTAGTTCTAGGAAATATTGGCTCAGTTAGATCGCAAAAACACCAATGAATTGCCAGGAAACTATAATTAATATACATATGAACATGAAGAATCTCCTTGCCACTTTGTGTATTCTTTGATGTATTTTTGATCTTAAAAGGAAAAAATATGTTAATTGATGTAAAAAGAATTTATGTTGATATTATCAAAACTCTTCCTATATCGTACGCCAATAGAATGTCACTGGACCATCTAATAAGACAAAAGCGCTGGCCAAATTTGAAAAATCCACAGTGGTATTCTGAAAAAATGCTCTGGCGGCTTGTCTACGATCGTAGAGAAATACTCTCTTTTACGTGCGATAAAATGCGTATGAAAGAGTATGCAAAGAGTAAAGTTAGCTCAATTAATGTACCCAAGAATCTATGGGTGGGTTTCGAATTAGATGATATAAAAAAGCTCTCTTCTTTGCCTGCAGACTTTTTTGAAAAAGGTTGGGCTCTGAAACCCAATCACAGTAGTGGCTTTTGTATCATTGGGAAAGGTGTTCCTGATTTAAACTCAATCAACCTGAAAGGTTGGTGGAAAACGTATGGCAGTGTTGGTACGGCTGGATGGGGGGGGTGGGCGTACGGTAAGGCGAAAAAGGCGCTTGTTCTTGAAGAGCTAATCGGCGATGGATCAGTAGATCTAATTGATTACAAATTTTACGTTTTTGGAGGTAAATGCTCTTTACTACAAATTATTACGGGGAGGGGCGGAGTAAAGCGTCGCTATGTTTTGAATAGACAGTGGCAGTTACAGTACTCTTCAGAGGATCCGCAAGGGATTCATCTCCCTCCCCCTCCTTCTAAATTTGGAGAGATGTTGGAAACTGCAGAAAAATTAGGGGAAGATTTTGATTTTATGAGAATAGATCTTTATTATCATAACGATGAAATTTGGTTTTCAGAGTTAACTCCCTACCCTTCGATGATGAGAAGTAGTCGAAATGGGGTGTTAAACAGATCGCTGGGTGATTCGTGGAAACTGCCTACTATAAAGTGATGTTTATCATTTCTATGTTCATCTACAAGGTGTTGTTTTAATGGTTTTTGGATAGATGATGAAAAATCGTCTTCAGATATTATTTATCCTCGATCATCGTCTGATGCACTATAGAGCCCCTCTTTTTGAACGGCTTTCTGAGTGGAATGACATAACGGTAATTCATCGAGGCCCTGAGCTGCCTGGCATCTGGAGGTTTTCCCAAAAGGTTGTGGGGTATCAAAAGATCGGCCCATTCGACTTTGTCGAGAGTGGCTCTTTAACTGGTATCGATATACTCGTCGTGATGCAGAATCTGCGCCTTATCCAGTATTGGCTTTTGCCGCTTAATTTTTGGAGAAAATACGCATTTGTTTTTTGGGGAATTGGCGTTTCATCTTCTGGCGGATTGGCTAGAGAGAAAAGCCTGATTTCTCGTGTGCGGGGATTTTGCAGCAGTTTTGCGGACGGGATAGGTTTTTATTCGGCTCATCCGCTTCCATTTTATCCTCAAAAAGCGCTGAAGAAAGCAGTTGTTGTTGGCAATTCTGTTGAATCTCCGAACTCTGAGAACTTGGCTTATTGTTGCAAGGATAGTTTTCTCTTCATCGGATCGCTTGATGCTCGAAAAGGGTTGCCTGTACTGTTTCGCACGTTCGCCCAGTATTTGGATAAGCTACCAACTGACTCCGGAATTCGTTTGTTACGAGTGGTGGGCGATGGACCTTTGCGTAAAGAGCTAGAGAATCTGGCTACAACTTTGAAGATTTCTAAATCCGTCCGCTTCGAAGGAGCGGTAACCGATGCTGAAGTAAAAAAGCGCTTTTTTTCTGTCGCGGCAGCAACAGTGTCGCCACTACAAGCCGGTTTGAGCGTAGCGGAAAGTTTTTCGTATGGAGTCCCCTTTATTACTCACAGATACCCTGTGAGTGGTGGCGAGTATCTCTCGATTAAAGATGGGGAAAATGGATTTCTGTTCGAGAGGGAAGAAGATCTTCTAGCTTCACTATTAAAGATAGGCGCCGATCCCGCTGAATCCGCCCGCTTGGGTAATAATGCATACGCATTTTATCGGGAGAATCTCCAGATGAGTCAATATGCGGAGCGTTTCAATACACTGCTGCATGAATCTTATAGACGCTTCAATAAGTAATTTGTATTTTTAGGGGAAGGACGTGGAACTTCAGTATCTGGTAGACATCATCGCGGGCGCTCGCCCCAATTTCATGAAAATCGCCCCGATCATTCGTGCCTTCGAAGCACGAAAGGCCGCGGGCGGTGCGCTCCGTTACCGGCTGATCCACACAGGCCAGCACTACGATCCGCGTATGTCGGGCGAGTTCTTCCGTCAGCTTGGTATTCCAGAGCCCGACGTGAACCTGGGGGTGGGTTCGGGTACGCAGGCTGAGCAGACCGGCGCGATCATGGCGCGCTACGAGCGCCTGTTGCTCGATGCGCCGAGCAATCTGTGCCTGGTGGTGGGTGATGTCACCTCGACCATGGCGTGCGCGATCGCCGCGCAGAAACTGCGTGTTCCGGTGGCACATGTGGAGGCGGGCATCCGTTCGGGAGACTGGTCGATGCCGGAGGAGATCAACCGTATGGTGACGGATTCGATCACCAATTGGTTCTTCACCACCAGCGAGGTGGCGAACGATAACCTTCGGCGCAGTGGTGTGAGTGACGATCGTATCTTCTTTGTCGGCAACACGATGATCGATACGCTGCTTGTGAATCTGCCGCGCCTGCAAAAGCCGGAGTTCTGGGACGAACTGGCCCTAAAACAGGGCGAGTACTTCGTGGTCACGCTGCATCGGCCCGCCAATGTGGATAAGGGCGATGGTTTTGCGCGTTTGCTTGCCGCGATTGCCGAAGGAACGCGGGGGATGCCTGTGGTGTTTCCGGTTCATCCGCGCACGGCCAAGACGCTGAGAGACTTGAACGAGGTGCCGAGCAACTTCCGTTTGGTCGATCCGCAGCCATACCTGGAGTTCAACTATCTGGTGAAAAACGCCAAGGCAGTGATCACCGATTCGGGCGGAATCACCGAAGAAACGACGGTGTTGGGCGTGCCGTGCATGACGCTGCGCGACAACACTGAGCGGCCGGAGACCGTCACGATTGGCACTAATGACTTGATTGGAACCAATCCCGCAGCACTGAAGCCTGCACTTGACAGGCTGTTTGCAGGCGAATGGAAGCGGGGCGGGATTCCTGAAATGTGGGACGGGAAGACGGGTGAGCGCATCGTGGCCGAGTTGGAGAGGCTACTCTGCCAGTGAAGAAGATCGCTCGTTATTGGCATACGCTGCGCTACCTGCGGCCGGTGCAGTTTTACGGCCGTTTGTGGTTTCGTTTCGTTCGTCCGACGGCGGACATTCGATCCGCGCCGGCGCTGCGAACAGGTGTTGGAGCCTGGGCAAGTCCGGCGCGCCGTGAACCGAGCTTGCTCGATGAGGGCAGGTTCGTTTTTCTCAGTGAAGAAGGCGCTTTGAGCGAGGTGGGCTGGGATGGTCCGGCTCGCGAGAAGCTGTGGCGCTACAACCAGCACTATTTTGACGATCTGAATGCGTTGGGCACAGGGCAGCGTGTGGCATGGCATCGACACTTGCTGGCCGACTGGGTTGCACGTAATCCGGTCGGAGAAGGAAATGCCTGGGAGCCATATCCACTGTCACTGCGCATCGTGAACTGGGTGAAGTGGGCGCAGGCCGGAAACCCTTTGCCCGCGCAATGTGTGCAGAGCCTGGCCGTGCAGGCCCGCTGGTTGACCAAGCGGCTGGAGATTCACCTGCTCGGCAACCATCTGTTTGCAAATGCGAAGGCTCTGGTTTTTGCCGGACTTTTCTTCCAGGGCGAGGAAGCCGAGGCGTGGTTGCATAAGGGGCTTGCGATCATCGCTCGCGAACTGCCTGAACAGATTCTGGCGGACGGCGGCCACTTTGAGCGCAGCACGATGTATCACGCCCTGGCTTTCGAAGACATGCTGGACCTGTGCAACATCGCGCAGGTGTATGCGCCGACACGGCATGCCCAGATCAAGGGCTGGCGCGAGGTGGCCCGAAAAATGCGCGGCTGGTTGACGGCGATGTGCCATCCGGATGGCGAAATTGGCCTGTTCAATGATGCTGCCCTGGGTATCGCGCCATCGGTTGCCGAACTGCTTGGATATGCCGACAGACTGGCGCTTGCGGGGCCGCAGGTGCAGGCCGCTCAATTCCGCCACCTGGCGTCGAGCGGATATGTGCGCCTTGAGGCGCCGGATATGCTTGCCTTGCTCGATGTCGCTCCGATTGGGCCTGATTATCTTCCAGGTCATGCCCACGCCGATACGCTGACTTTCGAGTGCTCATTTCATGGGCAACGGGTATTCGTGAATTCTGGTACATCCTGCTATGGCATCAGTGCGGAGCGCCTCCGCCAGCGGGGTACGGCAGCCCATAACACGGTGGTGGTCGACGGCGAGAACTCTTCCGAGGTCTGGGGTGGATTTCGCGTGGCAAGGCGCGCCCGGCCGCTGTCCTTGAAGATCAGTCATGAGAATGGTGATCGAATAGCATGTTCGCACGACGGTTATCGGCGGCTTCCCGGGCAACCGGTTCATCGCCGTACATGGTTCGTCAATGGGCAGTTACGGATCGAGGATGCAGTGAGTGGCCGCTTTGGCCATGCGCAGGCGCGTTTCCATCTGCACCCGGATGTAAAGGTGCAACTCGTTGCTGGCGGCTCGACCGTTTCACTGGCACTGCCGGACGGGCATGAAATCCGCTGCGAGGTGGAGCGGGGGGTGGCGAGCCTCGAACCGTCGACATATCACCCGCGCTTTGGCGTGTCGCAAGCGACACATTGTCTTGTTGTGGAGTTGGTGGACGGGCTGAGCGTTGTTCGAATCGACTGGAACTGATCGATGCATATCCTTTTCTTGACCGATAATTTTCCGCCCGAGGTAAATGCTCCGGCCAGCCGTACTTTCGAGCATTGCCGCGAATGGGTGAAGGCCGGCCACAAGGTGACGGTGGTCACATGCGCGCCGAACTTTCCAAAGGGGAGGGTGTTCGAGGGGTATCGCAACAGCCTGTGGCAGACGGAAGAAGTCGAGGGTATGCGGGTGATTCGCGTGTGGTCCTACATCACGGCGAACGAGGGCTTCGTAAAACGCATCCTGGATTACCAGAGCTTCATGGTGACGGCGACATTGGCAAGCCCCTTTGTGCGCGGGGTGGATATCGTCATTGGGACGTCTCCGCAGTTCTTCACGGCTTGTGCCGCTTATGTCGTAAGCCGCCTGAAACGTGTGCCTTACGTGTTCGAATTGCGCGACTTGTGGCCGGAGTCCATCCGCGCAGTGGGTGCGATGAAGGACTCCGCCGCCCTCGACTGGCTGGAAAAGCTGGAGTTGTTCCTGTACCGCAAGGCAGCCGCAGTGGTGTCGGTCACCAGTGCGTTTCGCGACAACCTGATCAGCCGTGGCATCGATGGCAGCAAGATCCACGTGGTGACGAATGGTGTGGATGTCGCTCGTTTCAATCCTCGCGAAAAGGACGCCGAACTGGTCCACAGCCTGGGATTGGAAGGCAAGTTCGTGGCCGGCTACATCGGTACCCATGGCATGGCACATGCACTGGATACGCTGCTCGATGCCGCTGCCAAGCTCAGGGCCCGTCCGGACGGCGATCGCTACCGGATCATCCTGCTCGGCGATGGTGCACGCAAGGTTGAACTCATGCAAAGGGCGCAGTCGATGGGTTTGGACAATGTGCTGTTCGTCGATTCCGTTTCGAAAGAGCAGGTCGTGCGCTATTGGTCGCTGCTGGATGTGTCGATCATCCATTTGCGCAAGACAGAATTGTTTACGACGGTGATCCCATCAAAGCTCTTCGAATGCATGGGGATGGGTATTCCCGTTTTGCATGGTGTTGCAGGCGAGTCGGCTGCCATCGTCGAGAAGGAACAGGCGGGCATCGTCTTCGAGCCGGAAAACGCGGATGCGCTTTGCGAAGGCTTGGTCAGTCTGGCCGGGGACCCTGCGCTGTATGAGCGTTATCGCGGCAATGCGCTGTCGGGGGCGCAGAACTACGACCGCAGCGTGCTGGCCAAGAAAATGCTCGGCATCCTTGAGTCGATTACCGGAAAACATTGAGATGCTGCCATCCGCCAGCGCTCGAACGTGCGGCGCGTTTTATTTGCACATGCAACATTCGGGTTATAGAACTTAAACACTAGACGCCTACTGTAGACCGGTCCCATTTCTTGAGTATGAGGATCGTCGAGGCGTATGAAACTGTCGACTTTTGGAACGGGCTACGTCGGCTTGGTAACGGGCGCCTGCCTTGCCGAAGTAGGGCATGACGTTGTCTGCATCGACATCGACCAGGACAGGATCGATCTCCTGAACAAGGGTGAAGTCCCTATCTGGGAGCCTGGTCTGGATGCGATCGTGGCGCGTAATGTGGCCGAAGGAAGGCTGGCATTCACGACCGATGTGGCACGTGCGGTGGCACATGCCCAGGTGCAGTTCATCGCGGTGGGTACGCCGTCGGACGAGGATGGATCGGCCGACCTGCAGTATGTGCTGGAGGTGGCCGAAAGCATTGCCCGCCATATGGATGGCTACAAGCTCATCATCAACAAGTCGACGGTGCCGGTGGGCACTGCGGGCAAGGTAAGCGAGCGGATAGCCGATGTGCTTGCCGGACGGCGTATCGACTTGTCCTACGATGTCGTCTCGAATCCGGAGTTCCTGAAGGAGGGGGCCGCGGTGGGCGACTTCCTGAAGCCTGACCGCATTGTCATAGGTACCGAATCCGAGAAAGCGCGGCAACTAATGCGCGAGTTGTACGAGCCTTTCAACCGCAACCACGAACGCACCATCTTCATGGACGTGCGTAGCGCCGAGCTGACCAAGTACGCGGCCAATGCGATGCTGGCGACAAAGATCAGCTTCATGAACGAATTGGCGAACATGGCTGAGATATTGGGGGCCGACATCGAGGAAGTGCGCAAGGGCGTGGGCGCGGACCCGCGCATCGGCTATCACTTCATCTATCCGGGGTGTGGCTACGGCGGCAGCTGCTTTCCGAAAGACGTTCAGGCGCTGGGCCGCACGGCCGAGCAGATCGGCTATGAAGCGCCTTTGCTAAAGGCGGTGGAGAAGGTGAACAACCGCCAGAAAGGCGTGTTGCTGTCGAAGCTTGCGCAGCACTTCGGCGGTACCACTGCATTGGCGGACAAGACGATTGCCGTTTGGGGGCTGGCTTTCAAGCCGAATACCAACGACATGCGCGAGGCCCCCAGCCGCACGCTGATCGAGGCGTTGTGGCAGGCCGGCGCCCGGGTACGGGCGTTCGATCCGGTGGCAATGGAAGAGACGCGCCGCATCTATGGCGAGCGGGACGATTTCCAACTGACGCGGGACAAGTATTCGGCGCTGGACGATGCGGACGCGCTATGCATCTGCACGGAGTGGCAGCAGTTCCGCGCGCCGGACTTCGACGAAATGCAGAGTCGTTTGCGGAACAAGGTGCTGGTCGATGGCCGTAACCTGTACCAGCCTGTCAGGCTCAGGGAAGATGGCTGGGCGTACTACAGCGTCGGGCGTGCTTGAGATCGGGCAGGCCTGAGCCAGTACCGCAGTTGGCTTGGGGCGGTGCCTGGCTTTCGTGGCGGTTGCGTTTCGGCTATTCCAGCCCGAATTCGAAGGTGCTGACCACACGCAGGCGTTTGCCGATGGTGCGCGAGCTGTCCATGTCGCTGCCGTCGTCGTCGAGGATCCGGATGGCCCCCTGGTTTGCGTTCTTGAGCGCCCCCAGGCGGGCGCCGGCATCGGCAGCGAACTTGGTGGCCTGCTCGCGGGCGCTGCGGGTCGCTTCCTCCAGGAGCAGGGGCTTGATGTCGTTGAAGCCGCGCAACTGGTAGCTTGGCCATTCTCCATGACCGTCGCCGCCGAGCTGGATGCCCGTGGCGATCAGTGGGTCGACCTTGTTCGAGGCGGCTGCGACGGCTTCGACCCGTGCGGATTTCACCGTGACCTGCCCTTGCCCATTGAAGCGCAGGGCAACCCGTTCCGGACCGTACTCGCGTGCGAGCAGATCCTGTACCTGGAGCGGACGCACCTCGATTTCGGCATCGTCGAAGCCCTGGCTGCGCAAAAAGGATACGACTTGCTCGCGATCGGAGGTCAAGGCCTGCTGCACGGCGCTGAATTCATCCGCTGCGCGGCGGAAACTCAAGGTCCAGACTGCGAAATCACTTTTTACATCTCGCTCGGCGAGCCCCTTCACCGTGATGCTGCGGTCGGCCATCCTGAAACGCTCGATGCCTTTGCCGACCTGCAGCCCGGCAAAGGCAACGCCGCCAGCAAGCAGCAGGGCAGGGATCAGTCCTATTTTTGCTTCTGCCATGATTGGCTCCAAAAGACAGGGGGGGTCAGATCTTTTCGACCCACTGGTCAACAGCCTCGGAGATGATCTCGTAGGCAAGTTGGTGGGCTTCTTGGGGTTTGCGATAGGGGTCTGGAACTTCGGCCTTGTTCCAGTGGCCGAGCAGGAAGGTCTTGCCTCGAGTTGTGGGATCGAGGTCGTTGGTGAAGTCCAGATGATGCTTTTCCATACCCAGGATCAGATCGGCCCAGCGCGTGAGCTCGAGGTTGAGCTGCTGGGCGCGATGGGTATCGAGGTCGACCTGATGCTGGCTGGCGACCTGCTGGGTGGTCTGATCCGCCGCATGATTGACGAGGGCGCCGATGCCGGCGGAGCGGACAAGAATCTGCTTGCCCTTGGCATGAGCCCGGTCGCGAATCAGCGCTTCGGCCAGCGGGCTGCGGCAGATGTTGCCCGTGCAAAGGATGAGGATCTTTTCGAACATGGTGCTAGCGTAAAAAAAACCGACACCCTCTGTCGAGGGTATCGGTTTCTGGATGTTGCCGGAAAGGCTGATTAGGCAGCTTGCTTGCGGCGACGCACGGCACCGAGGCCTGCCAGACCGAGGCCCAGCAGGGCGAGGGAGGCGGGTTCCGGGACCTGGGTGGCGGTGATGGCAACGTTGCTGACGGCGAAGTCGCCGCCGATGGCTTGAATCGGAAGCCCCGGGAAACGGGAATCAACCAGCTGCTTCAAAAGCTCACCGGCACCGGGCCAGCCGTCGGCCGTTTCTTCGATATTGAGGGTGACGGACGTGTTCGTGACGGTACCCGTCACTGCGAGCGAACCGGCACCAGTCGGATCAACGAAGCTGAAACCCAGCAGGCTGTTCAGAAGACCCAGGACAGCAGGCGTGGTCGCCCCGTTGTAACCGACGCCAAATCCAAAGTCGAACGAGAAGGAAGGAACTGCACTGCCGAAGACAAAGCCGTAGGTGCCCGGAGTGATGCCGGAGACTGCGGCGTCACCGGTGAAAACGAGCGTGTCGCTCGAGATCGAGCGGGAAATGGTTGCACCGGCAACAGTAACCGAGCCGGAGCCGGAGCCGCCCGCTGCGCCAGGACCAACGCTGACTGCATACTTGCCAGACGGGCCTGTAACGAAGGAGCCCGAGCCGATCAGATTGGTCAGGGACACGCTGTAGGTGTTCGCCGATCCATCGTTGAAGCCGCTGATGGCAAAGTTACCCGAAAGTGCATCGATGTTGCTGACATAAGCGGCAGCCGAGGCGCCGGTGCTGAAGGTGGCCAGAGCCGCAGTGGCGGCGATGAGTGCAGTCTTCTTCATGGGGTATATCATCCTATCGGTACGTCACGGCTGGCGTATGGCCAGAACGCGGGGTTTAACGTCGTCGCAACGTGAAAAGGTAGTCGCGATGAATTTTTAGCAATATCAATGCCAGCTATGCAATTCATTGATACTGATGGGCTTTTTATGACATTTCAGCATTGTTTCAGCTTGAGTGTAAAATATTCCGACAAATCATTCTGCTTAGAACGCCATGACCATCCGTAGCCTTCTCCGCATGGGTGATCACCGCCTGCTGGAGCCCGCCAGCCCCGTGACTGTCTTTGGAACGCAGGCGCTCGATGAACTGATCACCGACATGTTCGACACGATGGCCGCGAGCGGGGGCGTCGGCCTGGCCGCACCTCAGATCGGGGTTGGCGTACAGCTTGTGATTTTCGGTTTCGAGCACAGCGAGCGCTATCCCGATGCACCTGCCGTTCCGCGTACCATTCTGCTGAACCCGGTGATCACGCCGCTGGGCGACCAGGTGGAGGAGGGCTGGGAGGGCTGTCTGTCCGTACCCGGTCTGCGTGGTGTGGTGGCACGCCACCATCGTATCCGCTACGAGGGTTTCGATCCGCAGGGCGGACGGATGGACCGTATCGCCGAAGGCTTTCATGCCCGCGTAGTGCAGCATGAATGCGACCATCTCGCCGGCGTGCTTTACCCGATGAGGGTGACGGATTTCACGCGATTTGGCTATACGGATGTTCTTTTCCCGGAGTTGAAATGAGCAATCAGATTCGCATCGGTATCGCCGGTTACGGCAACCTGGGGCGCGGCGTCGAAGCCGCCATCGCCAAGAATCCGGACATGGCGCTGGTTGGCGTCTTTACACGCCGCTCTCCGGAGTCGGTGACACCACTGTTCCCACAGGCGCAGGTTCATTCCACGTCCTTGCTTTCCGAGTTCAGGGATGTAGTGGATGTCTTGATCCTTTGTGGCGGCTCGAAGGACGATCTGCCTAGACAAGGGCCTGAAATGGCGGCGATGTTCAATGTCGTCGACAGTTTCGACACCCATGCCCGCATTCCGGAGTACTTCGATTCGGTGGATGCCCCTGCCAGGGCCAATGGCAAGACGGCGTTGATTTCCATCGGCTGGGACCCGGGCATGTTCTCCATCAATCGCCTGTATGGCGAAGCGCTGTTGCCCGATGGCGCAACCTACACCTTCTGGGGCAAGGGGCTCAGCCAGGGGCATTCGGATGCCATTCGCCGCGTGCCGGGTGTAAAGGCCGGCGTGCAATACACCCTGCCTTCATCCGAGGCGATCGAGCTGGTACGCAGCGGCTCCCGCCCCGAATTGAGTACCCGGCAGAAGCACACTCGAGAATGCTACGTGGTGCTGGACGAGGGCGCGGATGCGGCCGCGGTCGAGCATGCCATCGTTACGATGCCCAACTACTTTGCCGACTACGACACTCAGGTTCACTTCGTCAGCGAAGAAGTTTTGCGCCGTGAGCATGGCCGTATGCCGCATGGCGGTTTCGTCATCCGGAGCGGAAACACCAGCGAAGCTCATGCCCAGGTGATCGAATATTCGTTGCAGCTAGAAAGCAATCCCGAGTTCACCGCCAGCGTACTGGTAGCCCATGCGCGCGCTGCCTATCGCTTGAACCAGCAGGGCCAATACGGAGCCAAAACCGCCTTCGACGTCCCTCCCGGATTGCTTTCGATCAAGTCCGCGGAACAGCTGCGTGCGGAACTGTTGTAAGCACTGCGCTGCGACTCGGACAGGCCATCGACCTGTCCGAGTTGCGGGGAGTTGGAACAGGGCTCGGCTGCGGGCAGATCAACTACAAACCGGGAGAAAGGCGGAGAGGCGCTTTGATCTGGCAAACGATGCGCATTATAGTTTACATAATACAAATTATCGCGCTTTTCCGCAGGCTACTTACCCGCCTCATCGCCAGCGTCCGCCGCCTGCTTTTGACGGTTCTCGAGGAACTCACGCGCACGCTTCGCAGCGGTCGAGTGCTCGTTCCGGCGTAGCATCACACAGACCGCGTGCAGTTCCCACAGATCAACGCCTGCCGCGAGCAGGCGTCTTTTTTCCGCCGTGATACGCCGGCGCCAGGTGCGCGGTGTCGGCCGCGACAGGTGTCGCGCCGCGCGCAAGAACCAGAACAAGCGCCGAAGCTCTGCGGCCCACGTCGGAATCATCATATGGTTGTTCTCAGACGATCAATTGAAGACCCGAAAAGTGTCTCATGTCTAACCCGTTAGACAAAGTCCGGGTGTTACATACGGACCCGGACTAAAACCCCGCCTCGCGGCCGTGCTCGCTCGACCAGGTGAGCCGCTACGGTCTCGTCGTGGCCGCTGCGCAGCGGCCGGTGACGGCATGGTGGTTCCCTACGATCTACACCGCGCGATTCTGGCGCCGGGGCCGGTCCGGGCCCGGAAACACCGACCAGGGGGCGGAATCGCCGTGCAGCTTGGCCTGGTGTGGAGGAAATGCACCTCTGCCCGTCCGGTTCGACGGCGTACCGCGTGAGCGGTTGTGATTTGTTCTGCAGGACAGAGGGGGGCCAGGGGCGTGCTGGGCGCTTCCGCGCTGGACGGCATGACGCCGCCCGACGTTCTACACCGATCCATTGTGACCAACGTCATACATGACAACACGCGGCGAAGCCTATTATCCGGGCATGAAATCAACCGCCTTCATCACCCTCTTCACCTTGGTCGCACTTGCCGGAATCGGCACTCTTACCGTGATCAACAGCGAGGCCCCACCTCTGCCCGTTCCTGCACAGCCGGAGCCTGTCGAGGGGCCCCGCCAAGTAGCGCCTGCCCCTACTCAAGCGCCCTACGTTGCCCAACCGAGTCCGCCACCCGACGAAGGCGTGTATCGATGCATCATTGCGGGCAGAACGATCTACCAAGATCGCCCCTGCGAAACAGGCCGGCAAGCGGTCATCGAACGCGGCACCGTATCTGTCGTACCAAGGCATCCGGTGGATCCGTACAAGCAGAAGACGCCCGAATCGAGAGGCCCGAACGTCGCGATGATCAACCGCGATACGCCGCAAGACGAACACATGGAATGTCCCAACTTGCGCAAACGTCTACTCAACATCGACGCACAGGCCCGTCACCGTTCGACTGCACGGCTTACCGAAGAGCGCCGGAACGTCGGAAAGCGCATGTCTGAACTGAAGTGCAGCCACATGGATTGACTACAAAGCGCCGAGCGCCTGCAGGCGCCGGTAATGCTTCATGCGTTGATCAGCCGGAAGCCGCTCGAGCAGCCGAACCAAAGGAGGCTTGCCAGGTACGACAGCCACCGGCGCAGCAGAAGGCGGTTCAAGCGGCACGCGCATGGCGGCAGAGGCGATGCGGCGCCAAGCTGGCAGCGGGATACGGTAGCCCTTGAGGTGCCAAGGCGGCAGATAACTGTAGGGACCATGCGGATACCCTTCGCGAAAGCGCTGGCGCGTGTCATAGCCCCTGAACAGGCTGTTCCCGCGAAAGGCCCAGCGCTCGGCCAGGATGGAGTCACGCTCCATGCCATAGCGCACGAATCCAACGTGCACACGCGGCATCTTGATCGGCAAGAACGGGATCTTGATCTTGTCCATCCGACGACAGATCACGTGATACTCGGCCATCGCCTCACGAATCTGCTTATCTACCTGGTTTGGATGCTGCGCGATCAAGTAGGTATCCCATCCGAGCTTGCGGCTATGCACCAGCCACTCAAGCAGGCCAGAGCGCCGTTTGTCCTGGAAAGTGCGAGCGTTGAGAAAGACGGCCAGCTCATCGAGCACCAGGAGGCCGTTACGCGATTCATCGACCAAACCATCGTCCGACGTCGGATTGCCCGAGCCGATCAGATCAAGGTCTTCGCGCCCAGGAAAGTCAGGCAGACGAATGACCCGCGCTCGAGCGTGATGCACCGGCAGCAGGTGTTCCAGGTAGAGGTCAAGATTCGTCGCCACTACCCTGCCCTGCAGCAAGGCTTCGCGGATGCGACCGACGCACACCAGAGACTTGCCGTTCCCCTTCTTGCCGGTAACCAGGTAATCGGACATGTCAGCTACCCGTTTGCATGATCCGCAACAGCTTGACGTTCCAGGCATAGAGCGTAAGCGTGACTTCAGCACCGATGACAGCCGACAACACCACGGGCAGATTATTCGGTACAGCCACATACAGGGCCAGCTCCAAGCCCGAGTACGACGGAAACGCGATCATCACGGCATTGAGCGCGGTCGAAAGCGCCACATACAGCGCCGCAGTCAGCGAGCTAAAGACACCCACGAACACCATGCCCAACGCCCACTTCTTGCCAACGATATTTGCCAGCCAAGCAACCAAGCCGGTAAAAAGGCTAGCAATCAGTTTTCCGAGAATCGGCATGTCAGACCTCTGCGAGTATGCGAGTACCGCGAATCCAAATAGCGAGCGCCCCGAGAACCCCAATCACCCACGACCACAAGGCGCGCGCCTTTTCCAAGGCTGGGCAAATATCAAGGCTATAACTGCCAAAGCTAACGGGCGAACACGAGCCAGATGGAATTCGATCCGATAAATTCCAAATAAAACCAAGATCTGTTTGCCGCCAGGATGATCCTTGAACAGATGCCGTAATGCCGCCGTACTGTTCGTTCAAAGAATTATTCGTTGAGGTCCAATCGAATTGCTCATCTGTTCCGGTTTCATCAATTTTGATCTTGTCCTTGCACATCGCAGAGCTAGGATTGTCGCGGCAAAAATTAGCTTGTTCCGTTTCGCCCTTGTCACTGGGGACACCAACGCCATTTCCGCCGCCTGAACCGCCCGTTCCGCCTGGCGTACCACCCCCAGGCGATCCGCCAGAACTCCCGCCAGGAATACCCGGCCCCGACGCAGGATTTGACGTAACGGTTTCCTTCTTGGTCGTCTTAGAACCGTCCGCGTTAGTAGTTTCAGTTGTTTTTGTTGTAGAACCGTCAGGATTTTTAGTCGTGGTTTCTTTTGTTGTAGAACCGTCAGGATTATTAGTCGTCGTTTCAGTCGTATTACTATCGTAATTCTGATAACAGCCAGAAACGCCATTAACCTCGCCACGAATCGTACCGGACGGACAATCTTTTGGCGGCAACTGTGACTGCCCATCATTATCCGATGGCGTACACTGCGAGCCTGTATAGACCCCATCTTTATTGCATCGAACGGGATAAGGTGCCTGGCCGGAAGAAACAATCTCACAAGATCCCGCATTCACATTGCTATTTAAATTGAGCTGGCATTCACCATAGCATCCCGTAGAAGGGGATCGAGGATCAATCAACGTCGCATTCGATCCCGTCGTGCTGGCATAACCCATATAGACCGTCACAGTCTCAGATTGCCCATATTTCGCATCGCACGTATCTTGCGGAGGATCTTCGCACTTCCCCGTTACGGCATTTCGAATTTTACCGTCCTGGCACGATGGCGCATCAACACACAAATTCTGTGCCCCATTCAAAATACCGCCAAAATCACAAACTTTTGCCGTATAAACCCATACCCCAATATAAGCATCACTAGACGCATAAAGAGGAGGCTTATTAGCAATTCTCCAACAATCGCCACGAGTGCTACTTAAATTGCGGACCTCAACATCATCACGTGATGCATTATTTTTGCACGCTGAAATAGCGCTAGAAAAACTAGGCTCATAACCGGTAGAACGCTTCCAAACAGTTTGAGGACTATAACTGTCGGCAAACACCAGCATCGGCACAACGGAGATGAAAACGCCAATCAAAAACCACATTGCGCGCCGCATTATTCCGCCTCGCGAAAAAGACGAGCATCATCACTCGATACGCCAAAAATCTGAGCCTGATAAACTTGACAAACAACATCGCCCGTAACCAGGCGAACCATTTGAGACGACGGGCATGGCAAGCCCCGCGTGCGCATTTCCCACTGTTCGAGCGTATAGCGATTCACCGTAATGACAGGTTCGGCGCGGTCGCAGTTGTCCGAATAGACGCCATGCGAGCAGCGGTAAATAGGACCGTCCGCCAGTGCGACGGACGGCGCAAGCAATACGAGCGCAAACGCGAACGGTCCCATTTCTGCCCCCTTAGGTCGCGCGCGACAGAACCTTTTTGAACAGACCCATCAGGATCAAACCACCCGTGATGGCGACCAGGACGGGCCAGCCCGCAGCGACCAGATCGGTACCGTCTTCTTTCACTGCAGTGATAGCTGCAGTCGCAGCTGCCGGGAGCTCAGCTTGTGCGGACATGGCTGCAACGGACAGGGCCGCAGCAGCTGCAGCTTGCTTGGCACGCGCCCGATCGGCGAGACGCTTCATTGCTTCAATCTTGGCTTTCATGGTTTCTTTCTCCATGGATTGGATTCCGGGAAACTGCCCGGCCAGCGCACAGGTAAAAGGCACCTGTCACATAGCCTGCATGGCTGCGCCACGCAGGCTATGTGACAGACTCCGTGACCTTCTTGTAAATCAAGTAGATATAGCCAGAAGCCCATCCAAGGGCAAAAGCGCCCATGTAAATACCAATGATTTCAGCAACATCAGTCCAATTCATCGTTGTTGCCCCGCAATAAAACCCAGCGCGAACGCCAGAACGGAAAAGCCGGCGTGCAGCAAAGGCGCAATTTCAGAGATTTCCATCACAACCGCCCCGACAGACGAACGGCAATCAATACCGAAAAGAAGAAAGCCAGGAAGAGCAACTCATTGCCGAAGATCATCACGCAGCCCTCCTCAATTCGTCCCACGAGCCCACCGGCTGGGCCAAGACGATCCGAACCGGGCGCAGCGGGATGACTTTGGCGGTGTGCATGTCGCCATCGGAAATGCCAGCCGCGCGCAGGTACTTGAGGTGCAACTGAAACGTGCTCCGCGGCATGTAGCCCTTCACCTGCTCGAAACCGAATTGCCGAATATTCACCAGCGTCGTGAATGCCGCTTCCGCCCTGCCCTTCGTAATGTCGTTCGCATCACGAATCATCTTGATCACCGCGTCCCGTTCCATGTCCTTGACCTCCACGCCATCCACCAGGGGGCCGAAGAAATCCCGGTACAGCCCCTGCAACTTGTCTTCATCCAGGTCCCACCACTTCCCGCCCGCCTCTTCCATGCGCCGAAACCAGCGGCTGGGCCGGGTGTGTTCCAGGCGCAGCAACCGATCCGAGAGCTCCAGCTGCTCTTCAGAAACGGCGACCTTGCCTTTTCTGGACAACATCCGGAGTTGAGGCCCCTTGTGATAGGCCTTGCCTTTTGCAAGGTCAGATTTGGGGTTCCACGAGACGGTGTCGCCGCCGTTCTTGGCGCTGGATGCGCGGCGCCGGCCGCCATCGGTAACCATGAGCATCTGCAGCGCTTGCTTGACGCTGTCGTAGTCCGGCAGGAGGTAGTTGCCGGTCACGTCGATCCGGCGGCACTGCCAGGCCATGTAGCCGGGCAGGATGGCGTGTAGCGACTTGCGAGCCACGCGGATGATGGTTTCAGCACACTGGATGATGTCGAGTGAGCCGAAGACGTTGAGGCCGTCGTTTGCGAGGCTGGCGGGCGATCCGGCCACGACCAGGTATTCATCCCGGCCGTCGGACTGGATTTGCCAGACCAGGCCGACGGTGTCAGAGCGCAGCTTGTCGACGTCGAGGGTGTTTTTCTCCCACATCAGAACACCGTCGCTGTCAAAGCACTGCATCCGGCCACGGCAGGCCATGACGCGATCCCATAAGGCTTGACCCATGGACGGATGCAGCTTGATGCGCAGAGTGAGCCAATCAATGAGCAACATCGGTTCCGCCCTTGTGCCAGCGCTTGGAGGCGGCTTCGAAGCCGGTCCGCATGGCGACCCCTACCTGATCACGCACAAGCCGCAGGCGACGTTCTCGCACGTCCGCAGGCATGGACGCCGAGCCCACCGACTGGGCCACGAACGCGGCTTCGCAGGCTTCGACCTGGTCGCGCCAGTACCGGGCATGGCGATGGTCGAGATCCGCGACAAGCCAGTAATTCGCCCGCACCAGGCGGGTGAAGGCGCAGTCGGTGGCGGCGAGGTAGGGATGCAGGTGCATCAGGCAGCATCCCGAACCTGAACCCGCCGCGCGATGTCGATCAAGAACCGTGCGAACGGCTCCGGCGTGGCTTCACGCTCGCGAACGTTCATCAGCGCGACGCGCCCTTCCGGCAGAACCAGGTCAAACGGCATCGAAGGCACATCGATCGGCTCAACCCCCACCACGTACAACCAGGTCGCCTTAGGTGCCCGATGTCCGAAATGACCTTGATAGACGGGTAAGGTCCAACCGCCCCACTTGTCACGGCTACCAGGTAGCGGCAGACCTGCCGCCTTCCAGAGCTTAGAGGCATGTGGATGCTCAAGCACGCCACCGCACCTGCGGACGACGTCAACCGCGAACAGCCCAAGATCAAGCTCCCCGGGTGCAACCTTCGCAAAGTGCGAAAGACGGCCCCACCCGCGACACGGCGGATGCGCGATGACCGAGCCACAACCGGAGAACGTCAAGGCGTCGCGCGCCTGGTCAAAGACGTCAGTACCGGGCAGGCGCTTATAGACCGAGTCCGCCCGCGCGAACAAAACCGTGACAAGACGGGTGTCCATGGAGGCAAGGTAGGGATGCAGGTGCATCAGGCCGCCCGGTGGAAAGTGCCGACACAATTGACGATCACATTCCGTTCAGAGAGCCAAGGCGTACGAACAATAGAACCCCGAATCCGGCAAGCACGGATCACGCGGACCATTTCCGTCACGGTTACGGAAAACATTACGCGGCCCTCGCAGCAGCAGGTGCGGCAGCAACCGGGCGAAGCTTGGCGCGGCAGGAGACTTGACCCCATCGATCCGGGTAAAACGACTCGGGCGACAGGACATAAGTGCCCTTCGGATACGGCGCCTGGTCATCTTCCAAGCTCAGGCGGATGCGCATCGGATGCGGATGCGGACGGCCGTCAGCCGAGAAGAAGAAGCCCCAGGCCTCTTGCTCGCGGATCATGTACTGCTTCTGAGTGCGTCCCGAAATGCCTTGCTTGACATGGACGGTTTCGTCCGAGACTTCGACCTTGATGGACATGACGTGCTACCCCCTTAAAATGCCAATGGCAATGCCAATCCCAAGACCGGCACCAAACCAAAAAGTAGGAGCAGAAAAATGAACGAAGCACTTCAGGCAATGGAAACGACCGCAAAATTCGGCGGGTTCATAATCCTGGTCGCAGTAGTAGCGTGGTCCGTCTTTCCCTTCATCCGGAACGTCGCAGGCACAACCGTCGCAACCCTGATCGCAAACGCATGCACGTTTGCCGCGCTGATCGCCTTCGCTTGGTACGTCTTCTGAGATGAACACCTTATGCCCCCGTGTGGTCCGACCGGTGGCGAAACCGCCTCGCACTGAGCCGCGACTGCTCGTGGGCGTATTGCTGGCGGTCAAGGGCTTCAGCAAGATCGGAAAACTTGGCGCGGACCTTGGCCCGCTCGATGGCGACCATGGCTTGAAGCTCAGCGCGGCGTTCCTGGTGTGTCTTCATCTTCTGCCCCCGTGCAAAACCAGTCAAATTGACTGATTGAGCACATGCTAGTCAAAACGACTGACACTTGTCAAGATGCGTTGCTGACGTAAGATGATGTCCATGGAAGGAGATCAAGCGATGGACATCAAAGAGAAGTGCGAAGAGGTAATGAAATCCAGGGGATGGACGCAAAGGAGGCTAGCCCAAGAACTTGGACTGCCTGAGCAAAATCTGACTCACATCATGAAAGGACGACGCGGGATACCCGCTCATGCACTCATCAAGCTAGAACGCTTGAGAGGAACCGACGATCACTCGATCATCGAGCAGCTGCTTAGGACGGCCGCATGCGTTGCGCTTGCCGCTGTCCTGTTCTTCGGGTCTGCTAGCACGAACCCGGCTTATGCATCAAGCAGTTACAGCGCAGAGATGCCAGTAATACAAATTATCGCGCTTTTATGGCTCAGCGCAGCTCCTGTGTATAATGCGCCCCGCCATCGGTCGATGCGGGGGTGGCGGAATTGGTAGACGCACTGGATTTAGGTTCCAGCGCCGCAAGGCGTGAGAGTTCGAGTCTCTTCCCCCGCACCACCTGCTGAGCCAGGCTGTCCTTCTTGCTCACTGGGCCATCAGGTCCTGCCGACCCAGCTGCGGCGGCCGTGTTGATGGCCGCGCCGCGGGGGCGTCGTGCTCGACCTTGCTTATCCCGAACTGCGCCCGTAGGTGTCCTCGAAGCGCACGATGTCGTCCTCGCCAAGATAGCTTCCCGACTGCACTTCGATAATTTCCAGCGGCACCTTGCCCGGATTGGCCAGGCGGTGCGTATGCCCGAGCGGGATGTAGGTCGATTCGTTCTCGGCAAGCAGGAAGGTGCGTTCGCCGTTGGTGACTTCGGCCGTACCCTTGACGACGACCCAGTGTTCGGCACGGTGATGATGCATCTGCAGGCTGAGCTTGGCGCCGGGGTTGACGACGATGCGCTTGACCTGGAAACGCTCGCCCGCATCGATCGAGTCGTACCAGCCCCAGGGCCGATAGACTTTGCGGTGGCTCTGCGTCAGGCTGCGGCCTTCGGCTTTCAGGCGGGCGACGACCTTCTTCACGTCCTGTGTCCTGCTCTTGTGCGCCACCATGACCGCATCGGGCGTCTCGACCACGATCATGTCTTCGCACCCGACCGCGGCCACGAGCCGGCTGTTCGAGTGCACGAGCGTATTGCGGCAATCCTCGAACAGCGTTTCGCCACGGCCGGCATTCCCCGCCTCGTCCTTGCCTGACACGGCCCACAGCGCATCCCAGGCGCCGACGTCCGACCAGCCGGCCGCCATCGGTACGACCACGCCCTTGCCCAGCTCGGGCGCGCTGGCGAGGTGTTCCATGACCGCGTAGTCGATCGAATCGCTCGGGCAGCGTTCGAAGGCGCCCTGCTCCAGGCGGATGAAATCGGCGTCGGGTCTGCGCCCGGCGTAGGCGGCCTGGCAGGCCTGGGCGATGTCGGGCCTGAAGCGTTCGATGGCACCCAGCCAGACCGAGGCCTTCATCATGAAGATGCCGCTGTTCCAGAAATATTCGCCGCTTTCGAGGTAGCGCTGCGCCGTGTCGAGGTCCGGCTTCTCGACGAACTCGGCCAATTCGTGGCCGGCACCGATCGCTGCGCCGCCGCGGATGTAGCCGTAGCCCGTCTCGGCGCGGTCGGGGACGATGCCGAAGGTCACCAGCGCACCGTCGGCGGCGAGGCTGCTGCCCTGCCCGATGGCGTGCTGGAAAGCGCCCAAGTCGGTGATGACATGGTCGGCGGGCATGACCAGCAGCACCGGGTCGCCCTCCTCCAGCGCGGCAAGCGCCGCCAGGGTCAGCGCAGGCGCGGTGTTGCGGCCGAACGGCTCGAGCACGATCTGCGGCGAGCGCACACCGATCTGGCGCAGTTGCTCGGCGATGATGAAACGGTATTCCTCATTGGTGACGACGAGCGGCCGTGAATCGACCTTGCTGCCGGCAAGGCCGTCGAGGCGGACCGCGGTTTCCTGCAGCAGCGAATCCTCACTGATCAGCGGCAGCAACTGCTTGGGATAGTTTTCGCGCGAGGCCGGCCACAGTCGGGTGCCGGAGCCACCGGAAAGAATGACGCTCTTGATGATCATGTCGCTAGGGGTTCCTGTCGGTTACTCGAAATCCGTTAAATGAAAAGTGACGGCAATCTCAGACCGCTTCGGCCAGCATGCGCGCGACACCGTCGCGCCAATCGGGCAAATGCAGGCCGAAGCGTTTGCGCAGGCGCCGGGTATCGAGGCGCGAGTTGAGCGGGCGTGCGGCAGGCGTCGGGTAGCCTGATGTCGGTATCGGCGCGATCTCCTGAACGGCCAACATCTGCCCGGCATCGCGGGCGTGGTCGATGACGAAATTCGCATAGCCATGCCAGCTCGTTTGTCCGCCGGCGGCCAGGTGATAGGTACCGCACAGGCCGCGGTCGGCCAGCGCGCCGCGGATGGCGTGGGCGCTGACGTCGGCGATCAGGTCGGCCCCGGTCGGGGCGCCGATCTGGTCGTCGATGACGCTCAACCGCTCCCGCTCGGCAGCCAGGCGCAGCATGGTGCGGGCGAAATTGCCGCCACGCGCGGCATGCACCCACGAGGTGCGAAAGATCAGATAATCGCAGCCGCTGGCGCGGATCGCTTCCTCGCCCGCGAGTTTGGTCGCGCCGTAGACGGACAAGGGTGCAGGCACGTCGTCTTCGCGCCAGGGACGCTCGCCGCTGCCGTCGAATACGTAGTCGGTCGAATAATGCACCAGCAAGGCGCCGAGCGCCGCAGCCTGCTCCGCGAGCACGCCGACGGCGGCCGCGTTGACGCGCCGCGCCCGTTCCGCGTCGCTTTCGGCCTTGTCGACGGCGGTGTAGGCTGCGGCATTGACGATGACGTCGGGCGCCAGACGGCGCACGGTGCGGGCCAGCGCCTCGGCCTGTTCCAGGTCGCCGCACAGGCCGTCGCTGCCATGGCGGTCGAGCGCGACCAGTCCGCCCAGCGGCGCCAGTGCGCGCTGCGCCTCCCAGCCCACCTGGCCGTTCTTGCCCAGCAGCAGGATCCTCATGTGCCCTGCCCCCGCGCGGCATAGTTGGCCGCCACCCATTCGCGGTATGCGCCGCTCTGTACGTCGGCGACCCACTGCGAATTGTCGAGATACCACTGCACCGTCTTGCGGATGCCGCTCTCGAAGGTTTCGGCCGGGCGCCAGCCCAGTTCGCGTTCGATCTTGCGTGCGTCGATGGCGTAGCGCCGGTCGTGTCCCGGGCGGTCGGCGACGTAGCGGATGAGGCGGGCATGGCTGCCCGGTGCAGAAGGACGCAGCTCGTCGAGCAGCGCGCAGACGGTATGCACGATGTCGATGTTGGCCTTCTCGTTCCAGCCGCCGACGTTGTAGGTTTCGCCCGGCGTGCCGCGCGCGAGCACTTCGCGGATGGCGGCACAATGATCGGAGACGTACAGCCAGTCACGCACGTTGAGGCCATCGCCATAGACCGGCAAGGGCTTGTCCGCGAGGGCGTTGACGATCATCAGCGGGATGAGCTTTTCCGGAAACTGGCGGGGGCCGTAGTTGTTCGAGCAATTGGTGGTCAGCACCGGCAGGCCGTAGGTGTGATGCCATGCACGCACCAGATG
This sequence comes from Thauera linaloolentis 47Lol = DSM 12138, assembly GCF_000310205.1. GTDB lineage: Bacteria > Pseudomonadota > Gammaproteobacteria > Burkholderiales > Rhodocyclaceae > Thauera > Thauera linaloolentis. The sequence continues at coordinate 25,308 of NZ_AMXE01000050.1, forward strand.
GTCGCTGGCCGCCTTGCTGGCCGAATACGGGCTGTTGGGTTCATAGGTCTTGGTTTCGGCAAACGCAGGATCGCCCGCGCCGAGCGAGCCATAGACCTCGTCGGTGCTGATGTGCAGGAAACGGAAGGCATCCTGCCCGGCGGCATCCAGTCCGGCGCGATAGGCGCGCGCCGCTTCGAGCAGGGTGAAGGTGCCCTCGACGTTGGTGCGCACGAAATCGCCGGGGCCATGGATGGAACGGTCGACATGGCTCTCCGCGGCGAAATGGACGATGGCCCGTGGGCGGTGGGTGGCCAGCAGGCGGTCGACCAGCGCGCGGTCACAGATATCGCCCTGCACGAACACGTGGCGCGGATCGCCGCTCAGGCTGGCCAGCGTCTCGAGATTGCCGGCATAGGTCAGCAGATCGAGATTGAGGATGGGTTCGTCGTTCCCGGCAAGCCAGTCGAGAACGAAATTGGCGCCGATGAAGCCTGCGCCGCCGGTCACGAGAATCAAGGTCGCGCTCCGCGTGGGATCGAATGTCGGGATTATCGCATCCCGGACGGGGCGCTACATGTCCAGGCGCTCGGCATAGCCGGTCATTTCGAGATAACCCTGACCGATTTCACGTTCGCCGCCATCCGGCGGGGCCTCATACAAGCGTACGGCGCCCTCCCAATAGACGGCGCCGGTCGAGGCGCGGCTGTCCAGTTCCTGGTCGTCCATCAGCGGGCGAAGCCCCAGCTTCCGGCCGTCGGCCAGGTGCAAGCGCCATTCCACCGGATAGCGCGTGCCGGTGCGCGGCGAGCGCCAGTGGCGGACCGGCTCGAAGCGCACTTCGTCGGCCGATAAGGTATGCGTCCGCCCCGTTGCATCGCCCTGCGTGCCCGCGGCCCAGATCGCACGGCCTTCGGCATCCCGCATCTGGAACAGCATCAGCGAACCGCCATCGTGCAGGTTGATGCCGATCCAGTCCCAGCCGCGCGCGCCCTGCGGCAGGATTTCGGAGGACCACTCGTGGTCCAGCCAGGCATGGCCATCGACTTCGACGGTTTCGTCCTCGATCCGCAGCCTGCCCGACACGGCAAGCTGCGGCCGGCTGTAGTAGTAGCTGGCGTTGAGCGGGTCGGGCGCCTTCTGGCTGAACCCCTGGTGGCCGTTGAGCACGGGGGGGCGCCTGGCATCGAAACTCAGATCGAAGCCGAAATCTTCCGCCTCGATGCGGCTGCGGTAGCGGCCGGATGCATTGCCCTCCATCGTGCCGCCCTCCTCGCCTGCCACTTCCGCCGCCAGCGACCAGCCGTCGACATCGACTCTCGTCGTCCCCGTGGCCGCGCCGGCCAGGCCAGGATAGGCCCGCGCCGAACGCTCGGCGTGGCGCAGGCGGCCGCTTGCCGGGTCGGCCACCGCGGCATGGGCGAGGACGAGCTGGCGCGGGGCGAAGCGGCTGGGGTTGTCTTCTCCGATCAGGGTTCGCACCCTGAAGAAAGTGAGCTGAAAACCGCGTTCCACGCCCATCCGGTCGCGCAGCCAGCCGGTGATGTACCACCATTCGGTACGGTAGTCGGGATGGGCGCCGAGGTCATACGGGAAAACCAGCGGCCTGCCCGGCAGCACTGGCGGATATCCCTCGCCGGCGGCGTCGGCAGCAGGCTTCCCGGCCTGAACTGCGAGCGGGGAGAAGCACAGCACGCCAAGCACGATGGCGGCGACCGGCACTGCTTGCAGCATGCTGCGCGCCATTTCGTGCCCAAACCGCACGCACGCGCCGCACCATGCCGCGACGAAGCCGCGATGTGCTGCACTTGCCACGGGCGCTGCCCGTTCCGGCCATCCATGCCTGCTTCGCGTCATCGTCCCTCTTCCGCCTGCCATCGTCCGGCTCTCCCTCGGGCTGCCATCTCTATCGCCATCGCTCACCAGTCCGCCTTCACCGCCAACACCGCCGAGCGCAGCATCGCCCGCGCCCCGGCCAGCCGTGCGACCAGTGCCGCAAGCACTACCAGGCTGACGGCGAACAGGGCCAGCGCCCCCCACGGCACGGCCAGATCCATGCTCCAGTGAAAACTCTGGCGGTTGATCACCTCGATCAGGATCCATGCGATCGCACCGCCCGCGAGCAGCCCGCTGATGACTCCCAGCCCGGCGGTCAGCAGCCCTTCCATCGCGATCAGGCGTCCGATTTCGGCACGGGTGAAACCAAGATGGCGCAGCATGCCGAATTCGCCTTCCCGCGTGCTTGCCAGCGTAGCGAAGGTGGTGGCGATGCCGAACAGGCCGATCATCACCGTCACCGCCTCCATCAGGTAGGTGATGAGAAAGGTCCGGTCGAAGATCTGCAGCGTCTCCGCGCGGATCTCGCCCGGCAGCGCGACGATGAGATGCTCGGCGCCGAAAGCGGTACGCAGGGCCTCGGCGATGGACTTCGGATCGACGCCCGCCTCGGCGCGGATGGCGGCGTCGTTGATACGGGTATCGCCGGTGAGTGCGAGATAGTCCTCGCTTTCGATCAGGGCCGCACCGTGCTGGCGGGCGTAATCGCGCCAGATGCCGGCAACGACGAAACTGTGCCGTCGCCCTTCCAGCGGCAGTACCAGGCGGCCACCCACCGCCAGGCGCAGACGGTCGGCCGCCGCCTCCGAGATCCACGCCGGCGGCAATGCATCATGCCCGGCATCGCTGCCCGCCGGCCGCTCGGCCGAACCCGCCACCAGCGGCAGGCCCCAATTGCCCCGCACCGGGCGTGCCAACACGCTGAATAGGGGTTCCTCGTCGGACAGGCGCAGGTTGATCAGCCGCGTCGTATCCACCGAGGCCACGCCGGGCAACGCCGCGATGCGCGCCAGCGCGGCGGGATCCAGGTAGCCACTGCCCGACGCTGGCGAGGCGCGCACGTACAGGTCGGCCGGTAGCACCTGCGCCAGCCAGTCGTCAACCGATACGCGGAAGGAACTGACCATGATCGCCATCGCCGAGGCCAGCGCCACGCTGGCGATCACGCCGGCCCCGGCAACCACCGCCTGGCCCGGCGTGGCGGACAGGCGCGCGTGCGCCAGGCGCCAGGCCACCGAGCGCGCCAACCCGAGAAAGGGCAGCAGCGCCCGCGCGACCGCGGGCAGCGACAGCACGGCGGCCACCAGCGTCAGCGCGACTGCGGCATAGCCGCCGAACGGTATGCCGGCCAGCGGCGGCAGCAGGCAGGCCGCCCCCGCCAGCGCGGCC
>NZ_AMXE01000051.1 GCF_000310205.1 Thauera linaloolentis 47Lol = DSM 12138
CCCGCCTGCGCGAGCTCCCGCAGGCGCCGGGCGCGAGCGGCAAACAGCACCGCCGGACGGGGAAGGGTCAGGGCGTCGGGTTCGGCCCCGGGGGTGAAGGACGGGGGCTGGGCGTGCAGGGACATGCTCGGTTCGCCTGAAAAAAGCAAGGACGGAGCAAGAAGCGTGCAGGCCCCGGACCCGCCCGGAAACGGCGGCGGGGCACGCATACCCATGTTGGGAAGTGGGTTGTTTTGTCCCGGCAAGGCGCGACATTTTGTCTCTCCCACCCCGCTGCCGCCCCTCGAAAGCGGCTATGTTCGCGGCTTCATAGATGGCACGAATAATGCTGAACCGTCCGCTTCCGGATGAATGCGCCACTTCAGCCACATTGCCGTAGGCCGATGCCCGTAATCGGCCGGCGGCTGCGCGCGCCTTCCGGGCCATGCCATGCGAGGAGGGTTCATGCACATAAGCAGACGTCAGTTCTTCAGGATTTCGAGCGCCGGCCTCGGCGCGTCCAGCCTTGCCACCCTCGGCATGGCGCCGGCCGTGGCGCATGCCGACGTCCGCCAGTTCAAGCTGCTGCGCGCACGCGAAACACGCAACAACTGTACCTACTGTTCGGTGGGCTGCGGCATCCTGATGTACAGCCTGGGCGACGGCGCCAAGAACGCCGAGGCCAAGATCTTCCACATCGAGGGCGACCCCGACCATCCGGTCAGCCGCGGCTCGCTGTGCCCGAAGGGCTCGGGGCTGATCGACTATATCCACAGCGACCAGCGCCTGAAGTACCCGGAAGTGCGCGAGCCCGGCACCAACGAATGGAAGCGCATCACCTGGGAAGAGGCCAACGCGCGCATCGCCCGCCTGCTCAAGGACGACCGCGACGCCAACTTCATCGAATTCAACGACAAGGGCGAGCGCGTCAACCGCTGGCTGTCGAGCGGCATGCTGGCCTCGTCGGCCGCCAGCAACGAAACCGGCATCCTCGACTTCAAGTTCGCCCGCGCGCTGGGCATGCTAGGCATGGACTGCCAGGCGCGGCTGTGCCACGGCCCCACCGTGTCGGCGCTGGCGCCGTCGTTCGGCCGCGGCGCGATGACCAACAACTGGGTCGACATCAAGAACGCCAACGTCATCCTGGTGATGGGCGGCAACCCGGCCGAAGCCCACCCGGTGGGCTTCAAGTGGGCGGTCGAGGCCAAGGTGCGCAACAAGGCGACGATGATCGTCGTCGACCCGCGCTACAACCGCAGCGCGGCGGTCGCCGACATGTATTCGCCGATCCGCGCCGGCTCGGACGCCGCCTTCCTGATGGGCATGGTCAATTACCTGCTCGCGCACGACAAGATCCAGCACGAGTACGTCAAGGCCTACACCAACGCCAGCCTGATCGTGCGCGCCGACTACGGCTTCGACGAAGGCCTGTTCAGCGGCTACGACGCCGACCGCAAGGTCTACGACCGCTCGTCCTGGGCCTATGAAACCGGCCCCGACGGCTACGCGCTGCGCGACGAGACCTTGCAGCACCCGCGCTGCGTGCTGAACCTGCTGAAGAAGCACGTCGAGCGCTACACGCCGGACGTGGTCACCTCGCTGTGCGGCACGCCGAAGGCGGATTTCCTCAAGATCTGCGAGATCATGGCCAGCACCTGTGCGCCGGACCGCACCGCGACCTTCCTCTATGCGCTGGGCTGGACGCACCACACCGCCGGCGCGCAGATCATCCGCGGCTCGGCGATGATCCAGCTGCTGCTGGGCAACATCGGCATGCCCGGCGGCGGCGTCAACGCCCTGCGCGGCCACTCCAACATCCAGGGCTATACCGACCTCGGCCTGCTGTCGACGCGCCTGCCCGGCTACATGGACCTGCCGCGCGACCACCAGCAGACGCTCGAAGGCTACCTGGCCGACATCACGCCCAAGGCCGACCTGCCCAATCAGGTCAACTTCTGGAAGAACACGCCCAAGTTCTTCGTCAGCCTGATGAAGAACCTGTGGGGCGAGCACGCGACGCCGGAAAACAGCTTCGGCTACCACTGGCTGCCGAAGTGGGACCGCAGCTACGACATGCTGGCCTACTTCGACCTGATGTACCGCGGCAAGGTGAACGGCTACATCGCCCAGGGCTTCAACCCGATCGCGGCGATGCCGGACTCGGGCAAGATCCGCAGCGCGCTGTCGAAGCTGAAGTTCCTGGTGGTGATCGACCCGCTGCGGACCGAGACTTCCAACTTCTGGCAGAACCACGGCGAGTTCAACGACGTCGACCCGTCGCAGATCCAGACCACCGTGTTCCGCCTGCCCTCGTCCTGTTTCGCCGAGGAGAACGGCGCCATCGTCAACTCCGGGCGCTGGCTGCAGTGGCACTGGGCGGGGCAGAAGCCGCCTTACGAAGCGCGCCACGACGGCCGCATCCTCGGCGGCATCTTCACCCGGCTGCGCGAGCTGTACCGCCAGGAAGGCGGTGCCTGTCCCGAACCGCTGCTGAACATGAGCTGGGACTACCACGACCCGCACGACCCCCATCCCGAGGAAGTCGCCAAGGAGGCCAACGGCTACGCGCTGGCCGACCTGTACGACGACAGCGGCAGGCTGCTCGCACGGAAGGGCGAGCTGCTGTCCGACTTCGGCCAGTTGCGCGACGACGGCAGCACCGCCAGCTACTGCTGGATCTTCGCCGGCTCGTGGACCGAGGCCGGCAACCAGATGGCGCGCCGCGACAACACCGACAGCGGCCTGGGCAACACGCCGGGCTGGGCCTGGGCGTGGCCGGCCAACCGCCGCATCCTGTACAACCGCGCCTCGATGGCCCCGTCCGGCAAGCCGTGGGACCCCAAGCGCCAGTTGCTGCACTGGGACGGCAAGCGCTGGACCGGCGCCGACGTGCCCGACTACCCGGCCGCCTCGCCGCCGGACAGCGGCGTCAGCCCCTTCATCATGCTGCCCGAAGGCCTCGGCCGCCTGTTCTCGGTGAAAGGCATGGTCGACGGCCCCTTCCCCGAGCACTACGAGCCCACCGAAAGCCCGCTCGCCGCCAACCCGCTGCACCCGGCCGTCAGCCAGAACCCGGTGGCCCGCGTGTTCGCGGACGACGCCGCGCGGATGGGGCGGCGCGAGGAATTCCCCTACGTCGCCACCACCTACTCGATCACCGAGATGTTCCGCCACTGGACCAAGCACGCACGCCTGAACGCCATCGCGCAGCCCGAGCAGTTCGTCGAGATCAGCGAGAAGCTGGCGGCGAAGAAAGGCATCGTCCAGGGCGACGTAGTGCGCGTGAGCAGCAAGCGCGGCTTCATCCGCGGCAAGGCGGTGGTGACCAAGCGCGTGATGACGCTGCAGGTCGACGGCCAGGACCTGGAGCAGGTCGGCATCCCGTGCCATTGGGGCTTCGAGGGCACGACCCGCAAGGGCTTCCTCGCCAACACGCTCAGCCCCGGCATCGGCGACGCCAACACGCAGACGCCGGAATTCAAGGCCTTCCTGGTCAACGTCGAAAAGGCCTGAGGAAACACCCCATGTCCATGCAATCACAAGACATCGTCCAGCGCTCGGCAACGTCCTCGCTGACCCCCGCGCCGCGTGTGCGCGACCACAAGCTGGAAGTGGCCAAGCTCATCGACGTCACCACCTGCATCGGCTGCAAGGCCTGCCAGGTGGCCTGTTCGGAATGGAACGACATCCGCGACGAGGTCGGCACCAACTTCGGCGTGTATGACAACCCGGCCGACCTCTCGGCCAAGAGCTGGACGCTGATGCGCTTCGCCGAGCACGAGGAAGAAAACGGCCGCCTGCAGTGGCTGATCCGCAAGGACGGCTGCATGCACTGCGCCGACCCCGGCTGCCTCAAGGCTTGCCCGGCGCCGGGCGCCATCATCCAGTACGCCAACGGCATCGTCGACTTCATCTCCGACAAGTGCATCGGCTGCGGCTACTGCGTCGCCGGCTGTCCGTTCAACGTGCCGCGCATCAGCAAGGAAGACAACAAGGCCTACAAATGCACGCTGTGCTCGGACCGCGTCGCGGTCGGGCAGGCGCCGTCGTGCGTCAAGACCTGCCCGACCGGCGCCATCCAGTTCGGCACCAAGGAAGACATGAAACAGGCCGCGGCCGGACGCATCGAGGACCTCAAGTCGCGCGGCTACGACAACGCCGGCCTGTACGACCCCGAAGGGGTGGGCGGCACCCACGTCATGTACGTGCTGCACCACGCCGACAGGCCCGAGCTGTATTCCGGCCTGCCCAAGGACCCGGTGATCTCGTCCACCGTCAACCTGTGGAAGGGCATGCTCAAGCCGCTCGCCACCCTCGGCATCGCCGCCGCCGGCCTGTTCGGCTTCTTCCACTACACCACCGTCGGCCCCAACCGCGTCGACGAGGATGAGGACGGCGACGATGGCGGGAGCGGCCACGGCGCACACGCCACGCACGAAACCGAGGTGAGCAAATGAAGGAAAAACTGATCCAGCGCTATTCCGCCGCCGAGCGCATCAACCACTGGGTCGTGGCCTGGTGCTTCATCCTGCTGGCGATCTCCGGGCTGGCCTTCTTCTACCCGGCCTTCTTCTGGCTCACCGGCGTGTTCGGCACGCCGCAGCTGGCGCGCATGCTGCACCCCTTCATCGGCGTGGTGATGTTCGTCGGCTTCCTGGTGCAGTTCTTCCGCTACTACCACCACAACTTCATCGACCAGGAAGACGTGGAGTGGATGAAGGCCGTCGGCACCGTCATGAAAGGACATGAGGTCGGCGACATCGGCCGCTACAACGGCGGGCAGAAAGGCATGTTCTGGCTCATGTCGATCTGCATGCTGGTGCTGCTGGCCACCGGCCTCGTCATCTGGCGGCAGTACTTCGCCGGCTTCTTCCCCATCCCGGTGATCCGCATCGCCCTGCTGCTGCACGCGGCCAGCGCCATCGCCCTGATCGCCGGCATCATCGTGCACGTGTATGCCGCGCTGTGGGTCAAGGGCACCATCCGCGCGATGGCCGAAGGCGTGGTCACCCACGCCTGGGCCAGGAAGCACCATCCGCGCTGGTTCCGCGAAATGACCGGCCGCAAGTAAGCTGCGCCGCGCCGAAGGCACCGCCATGAGCCCTCTCCTGTCCACCGCCTGCCCGCTGCCCGGCGGCGACGCAGCCGACTTCGACCCCGCCGCCTGGCCGGCGGCGCAGGCGGTGCCCGTCCTGCGCCACGCGGCGGGCGGCGCCGCGGACGACATCGACGAAGTGATCGAGGAAGTGCCGGTCGCCCTCGTCTTCAACGGCATCTCGCACGCGGTGATGCTGGCCTCGCCCGCCGACCTCGAAGACTTCGCCCTCGGCTTCGCGCTGAGCGAGAACATCGTCGCCAACGCGGCCGAGGTCTTCGACCGCGAGGTATTCGCCCTGCCTGCCGGGCTGGAAGTCCGCATCGATATCGCCGCGCGCCGCTTCGCCGAGCTGAAGGCGCGCCGCCGCAGCCTCGCCGGCCGCACCGGCTGCGGCCTGTGCGGCATCGACAGCCTGGGCGAGTTCGAGCGCGCCTTGCCGCAGCTGCCCTACCGCAGCCGCATCGCCACCGCCGCCGTACGCCACGCGCTGGCGGCGTTCGCCCGCCACCAGCCGCTGCGCGAACGCACCGGCGCCGCCCACGCCGCGGCCTGGGTCGGCTCTGCCGGCAACATCGTCGCCGTGCGCGAGGACGTCGGCCGCCACAACGCGCTCGACAAGCTCATCGGCTGGCGCGCGGCGCGGCTCGCTGCCGGCGATGCCGCCGCGCACGACGGCTTCGTGCTGGTGTCGAGCCGCGCCAGCTACGAAATGGTGCAGAAGACCGCCCGCGCCGGCATCGGCGGCCTGGTCGCGGTCTCGGCCCCCACGGCGATGGCATGCCGCCTGGCCGAGCAGAGCGGGCTGGTGCTGGCCGGCTTCGCCCGCGGCGACCGGCTGGTGGGCTACGCCCACGCGGACCGCCTGCTGCCGAACAGCCCCCCGCAGGAGCGGCCGTAGGAGCTTCAGCCGCGAACAGAGCCGGTTTGTCGCTCAAGCGTTATTTGAGCGGCTGAAGCCGCTCCTATCGGGGTAGGTGTGCCGATGGGGATGTGGACGTGCTCCAACGGGCCTCTCTTTGTAAATGAGAATTAAGCGCAGTATGATCGGACGGTTTTCTCCGTGCTCCACGCCATGCTGTCGTCCCCTTCTGGCTCCCCGCCCCTGCTCCAGGCCATCGTCGCCCATTACGACGAACTGACCGGCTACGTCCGCCGCCGCTTCGGCGACAAGGCCTTTGCGCAGGAAGTCGTGCATGAAGTCTGCCTGAAGGTCCTGAAAGGCCCGGCACCGGAACAGGACATCCGCACGCCGCTGGCTTTCCTGCGGCGCATGGCGATGCACACCGCCATCGACCGCTACCGCAGCGAACGCACACATGCCGGCCTGATCAGCATCAGCGACGGCCCCTTCGACGAACTTGCCTGCGACGACGACGGCGCGTTCGGGCTGACCGCGCCCGAACGCGCCGCTGCCCAGCGGCAGCGCGAGCAGGCGCTGCTGGGCGCCATCCGCCGCCTGCCACCCCGCACCCAGGAAGTCTTCATCCTGATCCATCTCTATCACATGCCGCAGGCCGGCGTGGCGGACAAGCTGGGCATCTCGCGCGGCATGATCGCGCGCCACCTGGCCCGCGCGCTGGACGACGTCCTGCCGGCGCTGCGCGACCATGACTGACGCGCGCAAGCCACCCCCGGCCCGGACCCCGCGCGGCGTGCGCGCCACCGAACTGGAAAGCGCGCTGGCCCCCTACGCCGACGCCCTGCGCGCCCACCTGCCCAGCGCCGACGACATCCTGCAGCGCGCCGCGCAACGCAGGCGCAAGGCCGGCGCGCGCCGCAAGGGCGTCGCCCTGGCGCTGTGCCTGGCCGCGGGCGCCGCCTGGTGGGCCGACCCGGCCTACCACACGCAGACCCTGGCCACCGCACTGGGGGAACGCAGCGCCTGGACGCTGGCCGACGGCAGCCGCGTGCATCTCAACACCGGCTCCCGCGTCGATGTCGCCCTGCACCTGCGCTCGCGCCGGCTCTCGCTGGCAAGCGGCGAAGCCAGCTTCGAAGTCGCCCACGCCCCCTGGCACACGCTGCTGCCCGCGCTGGAACGGGGCTTCACCGTCCAGGTCGGCGCCACGCGCATCGAAGACATCGGTACCGTCTTCAACGTCCGCCGGCTGCAGGACGGCGCGGTCGAGGTCAGCGTCCAGCAAGGCCGCGTGCGCATCGACAACGGCCACGCGCAAAGCATCGAACTCGGCCAGGGCCAGGTACTGCGCGCCACCCCGCGCGCGCTCAGCCAGCCGGAGCCCGCCGAGGTCGAAAACCTCACCGCCTGGCACCACGGCCGCATCGTCTTCGACGACACACCGCTCGCCGACGCCATCGCCGAACTGCGCCGCTACGGCCCGCTGCCCGTCACCCTGCGCGACGACGCCGCGCAACTGCGCATCTCCGGCCAGTTCGAGCTGGGCAACCGCGAGCAACTCATCGCCCTGCTGCCGCACTTCGCGCCGGTCCGCCTTGGCCGCGCCGCCGACGGCACGTCCATCATCGAGCGCCTGCCCGGCAGCACGCACGCCCGCTGACACCGGCCCGCTGACGCCCGCGGGCCGAAACGCCACCCGGAAAATTTTCCGTACCGCGAGGTGTACATCGCCAGCCCCCGAAACGGCATACGAAGAGTCATTCCTCTCATTACCGTAGTAAGGACACACGATGGCCCACTCCCGCAAGACCCCGCGCCGGCCCGGCGCCACCCGTCGCCGCGCACTTCTCGCCGCAGCCCTGTTGAGCAGCGGCATCGTCCTGGCCCAGGGCACGGCGCTGAACCTCGACATTCCCGCCCAGCCGCTGGACAAGGCGCTCAACGCGCTCGCACGACAGAGCGGCGCGCAGATCGTCTTCGTCACCGACGTCGCCGCCGGCCTGCGCGCGCCCGCGCTGCACGGCCCGCTCACCGTCGAACAGGCCCTGCAACGACTGCTCGCCGGCAGCGGACTGACGGTCCAGGCCAATGGCACCAACACCTTCACCGTGATCCGGGACCGTGAAGGGGGCACCGCACTGGCGCCAGTGACGGTCACCGCCGCCGCTGACCGCAGTGGCACCACCGAAGGCACCGGCAGCTACACCCAGACCGGCCCCAGCGGTGCCGCCACCGGCCTGGGCCTGAGCTTGCGCGAAACCCCGCAGTCGCTGACCGTGATGACCCGTCAACGGATGGATGACTTCAGACTGGAAACGCTGACGGATGTGATGGAGCAGACACCGGGCATCACCGTCGTGCGGCAGGGCAGCCACATTGGCTACCAGGCGCGTGGCACCAATGTCAATCTGCAAACCGAGGGCAACCAGCAACTCACGTCTGGCTACAGCTACTTCACCAGCACCCATTTCACGCTGGACAGCATGGTCGATGTCGATCGCATCGAGGTGTTGAAAGGCTCGAACGGCCTGCTCGTCGGCAAGGGCAACACGGGAGCGACCATCAACTTGGTCCGCAAACGCCCCACACGTGAATTTCGAGCCCGGGTTGGCGCCAGCGCGGGAAGCTGGGACAACTACAGCGCCAATGCGGATATTGGCGGCCCGCTCAATGAAGCCGGCACCGTGCGCGGCCGCGTGGCTGCAGCGGTCAGCGATGGAGAGAGCTTCCGCGACTATGAGAAAAACGAGAGCCGGACTCTGTTTGGTACGGTGGAATACGATCTGACGCCGGATACTGTGCTCGCCGCCGGTTTGACCTACCGCGAGCGCGATGTGCGCGGCTTGGCTATGTGGACCAACATCACCGCTTACAGCGTCAATGATCCCATGCAGTTCCTTGGCTGGCAGTCGCGCTCGCACAACCCCGGCGCTTCCTGGTCAGGTTATGAACAGGAATCCACCAACATTTTCGCCCGCCTGGAACACCGGTTTACCAATGGGTGGACAAGCAAAGTCCAATTGGCGCATGAAAGCATCGAAATACCTGAACTGCTTTTAGGTGACTCTGGAGACGACTTCGACACTGCCACCCGGTATTTGAATACCGAGAACCGCAACTCCAGCATCATCGCCGACCTGAAAGGCCCGGTGCAGTTGTTTGGTCGAACCCATGATGTGCTGCTCGGAGCTGGCGCTTCCAAGGCGAATTCCGAATTCGACTCGAATAGATTCGGCTACAGCCAGCATGAGCAGGAGCAGGCATACATCTACGCAGCGGGCAATTTCAGCCTGGCCGATCCTTTGAAACTGCTTACCGGCATTCGGCTGACACGCTACAAGAGCAGCAACGAAACCCTCTATGACAGTTCTGGTTATAACGAAAGCGGTGTTCTGACACCCTATGCCGGACTCGTTTTCGATGTCAGCAAAAACATTTCCCTGTACGGCAGCTATGCCAGCATCTTCCAGCCGCAGAGCAACCAGGATGAGCAGGGGCGCACCCTTGACCCACGGGAGGGCCTGAGCTATGAAATCGGCGCCAAGGGCGAATTCTTCGACAAGCGCCTGAATGCCAGCATCAGCCATTTCTGGATCAGAACCGACAATGAGCCGGAAGCCACTGGTGCCAGAACACCCAGCGGTGGCACGGCCTATCGCGCCGTGATGGGCGCCAGCCGGCGCGGCTATGAACTGGAACTTTCCGGCGAACTGGCGCGAAACTGGCAGGTGCAGGGTGGCTACACGATGAACAGCAGCAACCTGAGCAATGCCGGATCGAACCCCAAGCACCAGTTCAAGCTGGGCAGCACTTACAGTTTCTCGGGCAGCAACATCCTTCGTGGGCTGACGGTGGGCGCGGCCACCCGCTGGCAGAGCAGGACAACGGCATTCGCATCCGATGGCTGGTACGGAAGCAATGTTGTCGAGCAACCCAGTTATTGGGTGCTGGACCTGATGGCGCGCTATCAGATCAACGACCAGTTGAGCATCAGCGCCAATATCAACAACGCATTCGACAAGAAGTATTACGCCTATGTCGTCGATGGCTACGAAGGCCTTGGCTACACCTGGGGCGCACCGCGCAGCTTCAACGTCAGCGCGCGCTACGACTTCTGATCGTTCTCACGTCCTCTGAACGCCACGGCCCCGACGGAAAACCCGCCGGGGCCGTTCTTGTTTTTCGCGGGCGGCCTGGAACACTCGCGGCTCGTCCTGCCCTCACTCCGTTCCGAACACACCCTCCGGCGTCCGCGCCTCAAGAACGTCATCGGCCCAGCATTCCGGTTCGGCCAAACCGGCCTTTCCCAGCCGCCCGCCCACGCCCTTCATCGTCCGGCGGGTGGAGGGCGCCGTCCACTCGGGTATATTCCTCCTGTTGGCCATCCGCCCCAGCCCATCATGCCGCCCGTCCTGCAAGCCCCCCTCATCGTCCGCGCGCTGCTCCTGCTCATCCTTGCCGCCGGCGCCTACTTCCTCAGCGGCTTTCTCGTGCCGGTGCTGGCCGCCCTCATCATCGGCTTCGCCAGTTGGCCGCTGTACCGCCGCGGGGTCGCGCTGTGCAACGGCAACACCACCCTGGCCGCAAGCGTGGCGCTGATCGTCGTCATCTGTGCGCTGATCGTGCCGCTGACCGTCGCTCTGCACTATGCGCTGCAGGAAGCCGGCAATTTCATCGCCTGGCTGCTGGAGGCGAACCGCACCGGCGCGCAGGTGCCGGAATGGATCCAGGCACTGCCAATCATCGGCGAACGGCTCGCCGACTACTGGCGCGACCACCTCGGCGAGCCGCATGCGCTGGGCGAATGGGTGCAGATCCTCAGCGGCGAGCACCTGGGCAACATCTACCGCATGCTGCTGACCGCCACCGGCGACCTGTTCCGCCTGGCGCTGACCACGCTGTTCATGCTGATCACGCTGTTTTTCGTCTACAAGGATGGCAAGCACCTGGCCGCGCAGCTCGACGTCGTCGGCGAACGCATCCTGCCGGCGCGCTGGCAACGCTTCTCGCGCGTGGTGCCGGCCACCGTCAGCGCCACGGTCACCGGCATGGGGCTGATCGCGCTCGGCGAAGGCGTGGTGCTGGGCGTGGCCTACTGGGTCGCGGGCGTGCCCTCGCCGGTGCTGCTGGGCGTGGCCACCGGCTTCATGGCGCTGATTCCGGGCGGCGCGCCGCTGTCGTTCACGCTGGTGTCGCTGTACCTGGTCGGCTCGGGCCATGTCGTCGCCGGGCTGGGGCTGTTCGCCTGGGGCTCGATCGAGCTGTTCATCGTCGACAAGACCCTGCGCCCGCGCCTGGTGGGCGGCCCGGTGAAACTGCCCTTCCTGCCGACCTTCTTCGGCCTCGTCGGCGGCGTGCAGACGATGGGCCTGGTCGGCCTGTTCGTCGGTCCGGTGCTGATGGCGCTGCTGGTGGCGATCTGGCGCGAGTGGCTGCACGGCATCGACGAGCCGGCCGCATCCACGCAAGACACACTGCCCGCGCTCGCCGGCCCCCAGGCCGCGGCATCACCGGCCAGCGGCCAGGAGCGTTGACGCACCCCATGCAACTTTCGCACTCCATACGTATCAGTATGGGGTGCTCTATAATCATGCCCCTTCATGGCGACAGACCACAAAGGACGAGAGGAGAATGACGATGCAGTCCGCACAAACCCTTTATCAGCAGAAGCGCATGATGGCCACGGACGCGGCGGCCCTGATCCACGACGGCGACACGGTCGTGGTGCCGACCGGGGTCGGCGAGCCGCCCGCGCTTCTGAACGCGCTGTCCGAGCGGCGCCACGAATTGCGCAACGTCGCCATCAGCCAGATCCTGCCGCTGCGCAAGTTTGCCTACCTGGACCCCGAGACGCGCGCCAACATCCGCCACGACGCCTACTTCTTCGGCGGCGCCACCCGCGCCGGTGGCCAGGCCGGCTGGGTCGACTACATCCCGGCCTATTTCTCGGAGCTGCCGATGCTGATCGACCGCGGCCTGTCGCCGGCCGACGTCGTCGTGTCGATGGCCTCGCCGATGGACGAGCATGGCTTCTTCAGCCTGTCGCTCGCGCCCGACTACACGATGGCGGCCATCCGCCGCGCCCGCGTCGTGCTGCTCGAGGTCAATCCGAACGTGCCGTTCGCCAACGGCGACTGCCATGTACACATCTCGCAGGTCGCCGGCCTGGTGGAGAGCGACGACGCGCTGTTCGAAGTCGGCCTGCCGCAGATCGGCCCGGTGCAGGAGGCAATCGGCAAGTATGTGGCCGATCTGATCGACGACGGCTCCACGCTGCAGATCGGCTACGGCGGCATTCCCGACGCGGTGGTGATGCAGTTGCAGCACAAGCGCGACCTCGGCATCCACACCGAGATGATCGGCGACGGCATTCTGTCGCTGCTCGAATCCGGCGCGGTCACCAACCGCCGCAAGACCTTCATGCCGGGCAAGACGGTCGCCACCTTCGCGCTCGGCTCCAACCGCCTGTATCGCACGCTGCATCACAACCCGGCGATCGAGATGCATCCGGTCGATTTCACCAACGACCCGTCTCTCGCCGCGCGCAACGACAATCTGTGCGCCATCAACGCCACGCTGCAGATCGACCTGATCGGCCAGTGCGGCTCCGAGTCCCTGGGCCACATTCCCTATTCCGGCACCGGCGGCCAGGTGGACTTCGTGCGCGCGGCCAACCGCTCGAAGGGTGGCAAGGCCTTCATCGTGCTGCCTTCGACGGCGAAGGACGGCACCGTGTCGCGCATCGCGCCGATACTGTCGCCGGGCACCCATGTCACCACCAGCAAGAACGACATCAACTACGTGGTGACGGAATACGGCGTGGCACAGCTGCGCGGCAAGACGGCGCGCCAGCGCGCCGAGGCGCTGATCGGCATCGCCCACCCGGATTTCCGCGGCGAACTGCGCGAAGCGGCCCGGCGGATGAACCTCGCCTGAGCCCTTGCCGGGGAAGGACGGCAGGAGCCGCCGGCGGGGCATGCCCGCCAGCGGCTTTCGCCGATCAGAGGATGACGGTGATTTCCTCGCGGCGCACCAGTTCGGCGCCGAAATCGAGCGCATCCAGCGCCAGCGCATCGCGCGCGGTGACGACGCCGAGCGGCCGCTTGTTGGCATCGACGACCGGCACATGGCGCAGGCCATTCTCGTACATCAGATGCAGCGCATGGCCGAAGGGCTTGCCTTCGGTCAGCGTCAGCGGATTGTGCGTCATGACCTCGCCCACCGGCGTGGCATCGGCGTCGAGGCCTGCGGCCAGCACACGGAAGGTGGCGTCCCGCTCGGTGAAGATGCCGGTAAGCACGCCATGCTCGGTCACCAGTGCGGCACTGCGGTGCTGCTCCTGCATCATGCGGGTCACGGCGCGCACCGGCACATCGGCGGATACGCTCAGGAAGGGACGGTCGGAAAGAACCTGATGGATAGGACGGCTGGGCATGATCTGTCTCCTGATGCTTTTTATGGGAAGGCACGTAGGCCTAGCGCCAATCGTGCCAGATCGAGCGTCGCAGTCAAACGATCTTTTTGACTATGCATATAACGCCCAAACCTTTGTTTTAGAGCATCTTTCTTACAGATTGATGACCATGCCAATATGCTGCGTCGCAGCATATTGGCATGCCCGCGCACCCCTTGCGTGCATGGCCGCGAACCGCCGCCCCACGATGGGGCGGGAAACCCGCCGCCGGCTTCAGGCAGCGGGCGGGCACTGCCCCATTGTCTCGCCCAGCCGCACCGGGCGCGCCGCCGACCAGTCGGAGGCAAAGCGCATCGTTCCTTTCGGAAACAGCATCACCACGGTGGAGCCGAGCAGGAAGCGGCCCATCTCCTCGCCCTTGCGCAGCTCGACCTCACCCGGCGCATAGCCATGTTTCTCGATGTCGGGCCGGCGCGGCGGATTGACCACGCCATGCCATGCCGTCGCCATGCTGCCGACGATGGTGGCGCCGACCAGCACCATGACGAAGGGGCCGGATTCGCCCTCGAACACGCACACCACGCGCTCATTGCGCGCGAACAGGCCGGGTACGCCGCGCGCAGTGGCCGGATTGACCGAAAACAGTTCGCCCGGCACGTAGATCATCTGCGTCAGGCGGCCATCGCAGGGCATGTGGATGCGGTGGTAGTCGCGCGGGCTGAGGTAGATCGTGGCGAACTCGCCATCCTCGAAGCGCGCCGCCAGGCTGCGATCGCCGCCGACCAGGGCCGTTGCGCTGTAGAAATGGCCCTTGGCCTGGAAGATCTGGTCGCGCTCGATCGGGCCGAACTGGCTGATCGCGCCATCCACCGGGCACAGGTAGTCAGCCTCGGCGAAGGGCCGTGCGCCCTCGCGCAGCGGACGGGTGAAGAATTCGTTGAAGCTCGCGTAGGCCGCCGGGTCGGGGTTGGCCGCCTCGTCCATGTTCACGCCGTAGCGCTTGACGAACCAGCGGATCACCGCCGTCGTCGCCTTGCCCCCCCGCAGGCCGGCGAGCTTGCCGGCAAGCTGGGTCAGGGCGCGTTTGGGCAGGATGTACTGGAAGGCAACGGCAAGACGTTCGGACACGGCGGACATCCAGGGCTCAGGTCGGGAAACCGCCATTATAGCGCCGCCCTCTGCCGTCCCTTCCCGCACCGGCCGTGCTTTCACGACAACCGCATGAACGCCGTTGCTGCTTCAAACATGCAAACCCGCCCTCTCCCGCGGACGGGAGCCCGGCAACGCCGGCAAAGCGGTTGAACATCTCTGCACCGCCCCGGGCCTACAGCACGCTCTCGGCCAGGTTGTGCTGCTCGGCCACCGAGCGCAGGGTGTTGCCGGTGCACGGGCCCTCGTAGCTGCAGCAGTAATCCACCGCTGCGCGCCCGCCCAGCAGCGGGCAGGCGGCGAAGAGTTCGGCGACCCAGTCCACGAAGGCGCGCACCTTGGCCGACAGGTGGCGGTTGGCGGGATAGACCACCGAGATCGGCAGCGACGACGGCTGCCACTGGGGCAATACCTCGCGCAACGCACCGGACTCCAGGTGAGGCAGCGCCATGAAGCGCGGCGCCTGCACCAGGCCAAAGCCCTGCAGCGCGCAGGCGAGGTAGGCGTCGCTGTCGTTGACCGACACCACGCTGCTCATCTCGACCTCGGTCACCACGCCGTCCACGACGAAATCCCAGTCGATGCCACGGCCGGTGAGGCTGGAAAAGTAATGCACGGCGTGGTGCCCGGCGAGGTCGGCGATGGTCTGCGGCTCGCCGTAGCGAGCCAGGTAGTCCGGCGCCGCGCAGGTCGCGCTGAAGAGGGTGCCGATGCGGCGCGCCACCAGCGAGGAGTCGGGCAACTGGCCGATCCGGATCGCGCAGTCGACCGCTTCGCGCACCATGTCCACCGGCCGGTCGCTCATGCCGATGGCCAGTTCCAGTTCGGGGCAGCGTTCGTGGAACTCGCACAGTTGCGGGATCAGCACCAGGCGGCCGATCGCGGCCGGCACGTCGATGCGCAGCCGGCCGCGCGGCCCGCGCGCAGCGTCGCGGAACGAGGCTTCGGTTTCCTCGACGTCGGCCAGGATGGCGACGCAGCGCTCGTAGTAGGCGGCGCCGTCCTGGGTCAGGCTCAGGCGCCGCGTGCTGCGGTTGAGCAGCCGCACCTGCAGCAGGCGTTCCAGGTTCTGGATGAGGGTGGTGACGGTGGCACGCGGCAGCCCGAGGCTGTCGGCCGCGCGCGAAAAGCTGTTGGCGTCCACCACGCGCGTGAACACCTGCATGGCCTGAAAGCGATCCATCCCCTCCCCCCCAAGAAACTGTCGGCAAGCGAATTATCCGCGAATCCACGGCGGGATTATTCGCCTTGAGCGAATAGTGTTTCCGAATCCGGCACATTTATCCGGGCGGAAACAACAGCCAAGATTGATGCACTGCGGCATGACCGAGGCCGCCGCCATTGCATTCCGCCGCCACGGCACCGCCCCAACCCCAGGGCAAACCCCCAAATCAACGGTCGCCCGTCGCCCACCGGCGCCGCGCCCCCAACAGGAACAGGAGCACACGATGTCCCTCTTGCGCAAACCTTACCTCCTCGCCACCACCATCGCGGTGCTGCTCGCCGTCGGTGGCGGCCTCGCCACGTTCGGTGTGCAGTCCAGCGTGCAGGCCGACGCCCAGGCCACCGTCGCGCCGCCGCCCAGCCCGGTGGACGTGGCCACCGTCGCCAGCCGCCAGATCACCGACTGGCACAGCTATTCCGGCCGGCTGGAAGCGGTCGACCGGGTGGAGATCCGGCCACTGGTGTCCGGCGCCATCACCGCGGTGCATTTCCAGGACGGCGCGCTGGTGAACAAGGGCGATCCGTTGTTCACCATAGATCCCCGGCCCTACGCCGCCGCGCTCGAACACGCCCGTGCCCGGCTCGCCGCCGCCGAGGCGCGCGCCGCCTATACTGCCAGCGATCTCGCGCGCGGCGAACGGCTGATCGTCGACAACGCCATCGCCCGGCGCGACTACGAAGAGAAGCGCAATGCCGCGCGCGAGGCCGAGGCCAACCGGCTGGCTGCCCGCGCCGCGCTCGAATCGGCCCGCCTCGACCTCGAACACACCCGCATCACCGCACCGGTGGCCGGCAAGCTGTCGCGGGCGGAAGCGACCGTCGGCAACGTCGTCGCCGCCGGGCCGGGCACGCCGCCGCTCACCACGCTGGTGTCGGTGGCGCGCATGTACGCCGCCTTCGACGTCGACGAGCAGAGCTTCCTCGCCATCATCAACGGTCGCCAGGGCGAGGCCGGCGTGCCGGTGCACCTGGGGCTGGCCAACGAGGACGGCCATCCGCGCCGCGGCACGGTCAGCTCGGTGGACAACCGCATGGACACCTCCAGCGGCACGATCCGCGTGCGCGCCGTGTTCGACAACCCGGACGGCACCCTGCTGCCCGGCCTCTACGCCCGCATCCGGCTCGGCACCCGCGAGCCGCGCGCTGCCCTGCTGATCGACGAGAAAGCGATCGGCACCGACCAGGACAAGCGTTTCGTCCTGGTGGTGGACGAGGCCAACCACACCGTCTACCGCGAGGTCACGCTGGGCGCCGCGCAGGGGCCGCTGCGGATCGTCGAGGAGGGGCTGCGGGAGGGCGAGCGCATCGTCGTCAACGGCCTGCAGCGCACCCGCCCCGGGCAGACGGTCGATCCCCGGCCGGTGCTGATGTCGGGCGATCCCGCCCCAGCCCCGGCCGCGCGCGCTGCCGGCGACCCCGACAAGAGCTGAGCGCACCGCCATGAACATCTCGAAATTCTTCATCGACCGGCCGATCTTCGCCAGCGTGCTGTCGGTGCTGATCGTGCTCGGCGGCCTGCTGGCGATGTTCCAGTTGCCGATCTCGGAGTACCCGGAAGTGGTGCCGCCCTCGGTGGTGGTGCGCGCCCAGTACCCCGGCGCCAACCCCAAGGTGATCGCCGAGACCGTGGCCTCGCCGCTGGAAGAGTCGATCAACGGCGTCGAGGACATGCTCTACATGCAGTCGCAGGCCAACAGCGACGGCAACCTCACGCTCACCGTGCATTTCCGCCTCGGCGTCGACCCGGACAAGGCCCAGCAACTGGTGCAGAACCGCGTCTCGCAGGCGCTGCCGCGGCTGCCCGAGGACGTGCAGCGGCTCGGCGTGACCACGGTGAAGAGCTCGCCGACGCTGACCCTGGTGGTGCACCTGGTGTCGCCCGACGACCGCTACGACGCCACCTACCTGCGCAACTACGCGGTGCTCAACGTCAAGGACCGCCTGTCGCGCATCACCGGCGTCGGCGAGGTGGCGATCTGGGGCGCCGGCAACTACGCCATGCGCGTGTGGCTGGACCCGAACAAGGTTGCCCAGCGCGGCCTCACCGCCAGCGACGTGGTGCGCGCCATCCGCGAGCAGAACCTGCAGGTCGCGGCCGGCGTCATCGGCGCCTCGCCCACGCTGCCCGACGTGCCGCTGCAGTTCTCGGTCAATGCCCGCGGCCGCCTGGCGACCGAGGTCGAGTTCCGCGACATCGTGCTCAAGACCTCGGCCGACGGCGGCGTCACCCGGCTGGGCGAGGTCGCCCGCGTGGAGCTGGACGCGGCCGAGTACGGCCTGCGCTCGCTGCTCGACAACAAGCCCGCGATCGGCATGGGCATCATGCAGTCGCCGGGCGCCAACGCGCTGGCGGTGTCCGAGCAGGTGCGCGCGGCGATGGCGGAGCTCAAGCAGGACTTTCCCGACTCGGTCGACTACCGCATCGAATACGACCCCACCCAGTTCGTGCGCGCCAGCATCAAGGCCGTGGTGGTGACGCTGCTCGAGGCGGTGGCGCTGGTGGTGCTGGTGGTGATCCTGTTCCTGCAGACCTGGCGCGCCTCCATCATCCCGCTGCTGGCGGTGCCGGTGTCCATCGTCGGCACCTTCGGCCTGATGCTGGCCTTCGGCTATTCGATCAACGCGCTGTCGCTGTTCGGCATGGTGCTGGCGATCGGCATCGTGGTGGACGACGCCATCGTCGTGGTCGAGAACGTCGAGCGCAACATCGCCGCCGGCCTCGCGCCGCGCGACGCCACCGTCCGCGCGATGCAGGAGGTCAGCGGCCCGATCATCGCCATCGCCCTGACCCTGGTGGCGGTGTTCGTGCCGCTCGCCTTCATGACCGGGCTCACCGGCCAGTTCTACAAGCAGTTCGCGATGACCATCGCCATCTCCACGGTGATCTCCGCGTTCAACTCGCTGACCCTGTCGCCGGCGCTGGCCGCGCTGCTGCTGAAGGGGCACCACGACCACCGGCCCGACTGGCTGACGCGGGCGATGAACCGTACCCTCGGCGGCTTCTTCGCCGGCTTCAACCGCGCTTTCGGCCGCGCCTCGGAAGACTACGGCCGCGGCGTCGGCGGCGCGATCGCGCGCAAGGGCAGGGTGATGGGCGTGTATGCGGTGCTGCTGGCGCTCACCGCCGGCGTGTCGTGGGTCCTGCCCGGCGGCTTCGTGCCGGCGCAGGACAAGCAGTACCTGATCAGCTTCGCCCAGTTGCCCAACGGCGCCTCGCTCGATCGTACCGAGGACGTCATCCGCCGCATGAGCGAGATCGCCCTGGAACAGCCCGGCGTGCACAGTGCGATCGCCTTCCCCGGCCTGTCGATCAACGGCTTCACCAACAGCTCCTCGGCCGGCATCGTCTTCGTCACCCTCAAGCCCTTCGCCGAGCGGCGCGCGCCGGAACTGTCGGCCGGCGCCATCACCGCCGCGCTCGACGGCCGGTACGCCGCGATCAAGGACGCCTTCATCGCCGTGTTCCCGCCGCCGCCGGTGATGGGCCTGGGCACGCTGGGCGGCTTCAAGCTGCAGATCGAGGACCGCGGCGCGCTCGGCTACGCCGAACTCGACGCCGCCGCGCGCGCCTTCATCGCCGCCGCACAGGAAGCGCCGGAACTCGGCCCCGCCTTCACCAGCTATCAGATCAACGTGCCGCAGCTCGACGTCGACCTCGACCGGGTCAAGGCCAAGCAACTCGGCGTGTCGGTCACCGACGTGTTCGACACCATGCAGATCTACCTCGGCTCGCTGTACGTGAACGACTTCAACCGCTTCGGCCGCGTCTACCAGGTGCGTGCCCAGGCCGACGCGCCCTTCCGCGCCCGGCCGGAGGACATCGGCCAGTTGAAGACGCGCAACGCCGCCGGCGAGATGGTGCCGCTGTCCTCGCTGGTGCGCGTGTCCAACGGCTTCGGCCCGGAGATGGTGGTGCGCTACAACGGCTACACCGCGGCCGACATCAACGGCGGCCCGGCGCCCGGCTATTCCTCCGACCAGGCCGAGGCCGCGGCCGAGCGCATCGCCGCCGAGGTCCTGCCGCCCGGCATCCGCTTCGAATGGACCGACCTCACCTACCAGAAAATCCTGGCGGGCAACGCCGGGGTGTGGATCTTCCCGCTCAGCGTGCTGCTGGTCTTCCTCGTGCTGGCCGCCCAGTACGAGAGCCTGACCCTGCCGCTGGCGGTGATCATGATCGTGCCGATGAGCATCCTCGCCGCGCTCGGCGGCGTGTGGCTGACCGGCGGCGACAACAACCTGTTCACCCAGATCGGCTTGATGGTGCTGGTGGGGCTGTCGGCCAAGAACGCCATCCTCATCGTCGAGTTCGCCCGCGAGCTGGAACTGCAGGGCAGCACGCCGAAGGAAGCCGCCATCGAAGCCAGCCGGCTGCGCCTGCGCCCCATCCTGATGACCTCCATCGCCTTCATCATGGGCGTGGTGCCGCTGGTGCTGTCGTCCGGCGCCGGCGCCGAGATGCGCCAGGCGATGGGTGTGGCGGTGTTCTTCGGCATGCTCGGGGTGACCCTGTTCGGTCTCTTCCTGACGCCGGTGTTCTACGTGCTGCTGCGCACGCTGGGCGGCGGCCGTAGGCTGCACAGTGCCAGCCCGCACGCCGCGCCCATCCCGGCGCCGCATCTTTCCACCTGATCGAGGGCGCTGTCCACATGCATGCCAGGCACACTCTCCACCCGCGGCGCGTCCCGCTGCTGCTCGCCACCCTGTTCGCACTGGCGGGCTGCTCGCTGGCGCCGGTCTACGAGCGCCCGGCGGTCACCACCCCGGCCGCGTTCAAGGAAGCCGACCCGGCACTCGAAGCCGCCGCCGCGGCGCGCTGGAAGGCCGCGATGCCGGCCGAGGACCAGCACCGCGGCGAATGGTGGCGGCTGTTCGGCGACGACACGCTGAACGTGCTCCAGGCCGAGGCGCTGGTGGCCAACCAGGGCCTCAAGGCCGCGGCTGCCCGCCTGGCCCAGGCGCGGGCGCTGGAAGGCAGTGCCCATTCCGAGCGCATGCCGCAGGTCGACGCCGGCTTCGGCCCCACCCGCCAGCGGCCCTCGCCCGCCGCCCAGGGGCTCGACGAGGACGCTTCCGTTTCGCCCGACACCTTGTGGCGCGCCCAGGTCGGCATCGCCTACGAGGTCGACCTGTTCGGCCGCGTCGCCTCGACGGTCGCGGCCGCCGGCGCCGACACCCGGCAGCAGGAGGCCCTGCTGCGCTCGGTGCAGCTCGCGCTGCAGGCCGATGTCGCCCAGGGCTACTTTCTGCTGCGCGAACTCGATGCCGAGCAGGCCCTGTTCGACGCCACCGTGAGCCTGCGGGCCGAGGCGCTGGAACTGCTGCGGCGCCGTTTCGAGGCCGGCGACATCGGCGAACTCGAGGTCGCCCGCGCCCGCACCGAACTGGCCGCGACCCAGGCCGAGGCGCACGGCATCGCCCGCCGCCGCGCGGCGGCCGAGCATGCACTCGCGATTCTGCTCGGCAGGCCGCCGGCCGTGTTCGACTTCGAGCCCCGGCCGCTCGGGCGGATCACCGTCGAGGTGCCGGCCGGGCTGCCGTCGGCGCTGCTCGAACGGCGCCCGGACATCGCCGCCGCCGAGCGCGCAATGGCCGCCGCCAACGCGCGCATCGGCGCGGCGCACGCCGCCTTCTTCCCGCGCCTGACGCTGACCGGTGCGTTCGGCTATGAATCGGCCGAACTCGGCGACCTCTTCCAGTGGTCCAGCCGGACCTTCCTGCTCGGCCCGCTGGTGGGCGGCATGCTGTCGCTGCCGATCTTCGACGGCGGCCGCAGGCCGGCCGGGCTGGACCGCGCCCGTGCGGTGTACGAAGAGGAGGTGGCGCGCTACCGCCAGACCGTGCTCGAAGCCTTCCGCGAGGTGGAGGACGGCCTCGCCGCGCTGCGCCTGCTCGACGCGCGCACCCGCGCCCAGGACGAGGCGGTCGCCGCCGCCGAGCGCGCCGCGCGCCTGTCGCGCCTGCAGTATCGCGAGGGGGCGACGAGCCATTTCGAGGTCATCGATGCCGACCGCAGCGTACTGCAGCAGCGGCGGGCGGCGGTCCAGCTCGATGGCGAGCGCGCGCGCAGCGCGGTGGGACTGATACGCGCGCTCGGCGGCGGCTGGGATGCCGAGCGAAGCTTCAGCCCAGCAGCGCCGCCACCGCCGCCGGGCATGACGGAAACCAGAAGTGCACGTAGGACGCGGTGATGGCCCCCACGCGGTAGATGGCTTCGCCCTCGCCGCCGTCCGGCCGCTGCGCGCGCAGCCAGGGTTCGAGCGGCGTGTCGGCCTTCGAATAGTGGAAGGTATGGCCGGTCAGGCGCCCCTGCGGAAAGTCCACCTGCTGCATGCCGAGTGCGGCGAGCCGCTGCTGCATCAGCGCACGGCCCGGCAGCAGGCCGCCGAAGGCGTGGGCGGTGCCAGCGGTATCGACGATGGTTTCGAGCAGGCTCATCCAGCCGCCGCATTCGGCGAGCAGCGGCCTGCCGGCGGCGACGTGGGCGCGCAGCCCGGCCCAGAACGCGGTATTGGCCGCGAGAGTGCCGCCGTGCAGTTCCGGATAGCCTCCCGGCAGCCACGCGGCATCGCATGCGGCGGGCAGGCCCTCGCCCGCCAGCGGCGAAAAGAACACCGGCTCGGCGCCCAGTGCGCGCAAGGTGTCGATGTTGGCCGGGTAGATGAAGCCGTAGGCGGCATCGCGTGCGATCGCGATGCGCTTGCCGGCCAGCAGGGGCGGAACGGCTGGCGCCGGCGCCGCCGGGAAATCGACCGCCGGCGGCAGCCCGGCGGCACCGGTCCGTTCCAGGTGGTCGGCCAGGCGCTCCAGGCGGGCGCCGAGATCGTCGATCTCCTGTGCCTGCATCAGCCCGAGATGGCGTTCGGGCAGCGCCGCATCGGCGTCGCGCATCACCGCACCGAACCAGCGCATGCCGTCCGGCAGCGCCTCGCGCAGCAGATCCGCGTGGTGCGTGCTGCCGACGCGGTTGGCGAGCACACCGGCAAAGGGGATGCCGGGCTGGTAGTGCGCCAGGCCATGCGCCACGGCGCCGAAAGTCTGCGCCATCGCCCGCGCATCGATCACCGCCATCACCGGAATGCCGAAGCGGCGCGCGATGTCCGCGCCGGACGGCGCGCCGTCGTACAGGCCCATGACGCCTTCGACCAGGATCAGGTCGGCCTCGCATGCGGCCCGGTGCAGACGCCAGGCAATGTCGGCCTCGCCACACATGCCGAGATCGACGTTGTGCACCGGTGCGCCGCTGGCCACGGCATGGATCTGCGGATCGAGGAAATCCGGCCCGCACTTGAACACCCTCACCCTGCGCCCGAGCCGGACATGCAGGCGGGCGAGCGCGGCGGTGATCGTGGTCTTGCCCTGGCCCGAAGCGGGCGCGGCGACGAACAGTGCCGGGCAGCGCGCGCTGCCCGCAGCCGGCTGCCGGAGCGGAGCCGCCTGCGAGGAGGGCGCCGTCGGCGCGGAGTCAGCGGGACGCATCGCCCGGGTGCACGACCGCACAGCCCGCGTGCGGCAGCGGCGCGGACGGCGGCGGATCGCCGGGCTGGAACCACGTCAGGCGCGGATACAGGCTGACGACGTCGCCGATCACCGTCAGCGACGGCGGACGGATGCCCAGCCGCCGGACCTCGTCCACCAGCGTGGCGAGGTCGGCCTTGGCCACGCGCTGGGCATGCGTGGTGCCGCGCTCGATGACCGCCGCCGGCGTCGTCGCCGGCAAGCCGTGGGCGACGAGTTGCGCGCAGATTTCCGCCAGGCGCGAGATGCCCATGTAGATCACCAGCGTCTGGCCGCGATGTGCCAGCAGCGGCCAGTCGAGGTCGAGCGAGCCGTCCTTGAGGTAGCCGGTGGTCAGCACCACCGACTGCGCATGGTCGCGGTGGGTGAGCGGAATGCCGGCGTAGGCGGCGACGCCCGCCGCGGCGGTGACGCCCGGCACGACCTCGACGGTGATGCCGGCGTCGAGCAGGTCTTCCATTTCCTCGCCGCCGCGCCCGAAGATGAAGGGATCGCCGCCCTTGAGCCGCACCACCCGCTTGCCGGCCTGCGCCAGGCGCACCAACAGCGCATTGATCTCGTGCTGCGGCAGCGTGTGGTCGGCGGCCTTCTTGCCGACGTAGATCCGCTCGGCCGCGGCCGGCGCCAGATCGACGATGGCCGGCGCGACGAGATTGTCGTACACCACCGCGTCCGCCCCGGCGACGAGGCGCGCGCCGCGCAGGGTCAACAATTCAGGATCGCCCGGCCCCGCACCGACCAGATAGACGTGGCCGGGCAGCGGCCCGGGACGGAAGACGGCGAGATCGGGGGAGTGCTTCATGGCAGGACGCTCAATCCGGAACGAAAACGACGCGCCCTTCGTGTTCGAAGCGGCGCAGGGGGTGGCCGAAAGCCTGGCTCAGCAGTTCGGGGCGCATCACGCTGTCGCGCTCGCCCGCGACCACGCCGCCGCGGCCGTCGAGCAGGATAACGTGATCCGCGTAGCGGGCGGCGAGATTGATGTCGTGCAGCACCAGCACCGCACCACGCCGCACGCCATCACGGTCGCCGCCACGGACGATGTGGCGGAACAATTCGAGCGTGGCGATCTGATAGTGGAGGTCGAGATGGTTCAGGGGCTCGTCGAGCAGGAACAGCCGCGGCGCCTGCGCGAGCAGGGTGGCGATCGCCACGCGCTGGCGCTCGCCGCCGGACAGGGTCAGCACGTCGCGCGCCTCGAAGCCCTGCAGGCCGACGTCGGCCAGCGCCCGGCGGACGACGGCCTCGTCCTCGCCGGTTTCCCAGCCCCAGCGCCCGAGGTGGGGATGGCGCCCGATCAGCACCGTCTCCAGCACGGTCGCGGCGAAATGGTCCGGCTGCTGCTGCGGCAGCAGGCCGCGGAAGCGCGCCGCCTCCAGCGCCGGCCACGCGGCATAGGGGCGCCCGCCGATGCGCACCTGGCCCACGTCGGGCCCGCGCAGCCCGGCCAGCGTGTGCAGCAGCGTGGTCTTGCCCGCCCCGTTCGGCCCCAGCAGGGCCAGGCACTCGCCCGCCGCCAGGTTCAGGCTGAACTCGCAGCACAGCCAGCGCTCGCCCACCCGCAGCGCAAGGCCGTCGGCTTCGAGCAGGGGCACGGAATCACCTGCGGGCGCGCTCAACGCCGGTGCCTCGCCAACAGGAACAGGAACACCGGCACGCCGATCAAGGCGGTCAGCACGCCCACCGGCAGTTGCTGCGGCGCGATCACCGTGCGCGCGGCGGTGTCGGCCACCGTCAGCAGCGTGCCGCCGGCCAGCGCCGCCGCCGGGATCAGCACACGCTGGTCGTTGCCCAGCGCCAGCCGCACCAGGTGCGGCACGATCAGGCCGACGAAGCCCACCGAGCCGATCAGGGTCACCGCGGTGGCGGTCAGCAGCGAAGCCAGCACGTACAGCCCCAGACGCAGGCGGCGCACATCGACGCCCAGCGCCCGCGCATTGAGCTCGCCGCGCGCCAGCACGTTGAGGTCGCGCGCAAAGGGCATCACCGCCGCCAGGCCCAGCACCAGCACGGCCAGCCCCGGCCACGGCCGCGCCGCGCCGCTGGCATCGCCCATCAGCCAGAACAGCATCGACTGCACCCGCGTGTCGGATGCCAACGCCAGCATCAGCATCACCGCGGCGCCACAGCCGGCGGCGACGATGACGCCGGTCAGCAGCAGCCGCGTCTGCGTCCAGCTGCCGTCGCCATGCGCCAGGCCGAACACCAGCAGCATCGCCGTCAATGCGCCGGCGAAGGCCAGCGCATCGACCCAGATCGCCGCCGCCCCGAGCATGAGCGCCACCAGCGCCCCCACCGCCGCCCCGCCGGAAATGCCCAGAATGTACGGGTCGGCCAGCGGATTGCGCAGCAGCACCTGCATCACCGCTCCGGCGGTGGCGAGCAGGCCGCCGCAGACGAAGGTGGCGACGGCGCGCGGCAGGCGCAGTTCGCGCACGATGCCGCCGGCCATGCCCTCGCTGCCGGCCAGCGCGGCGAACACCTCGCTCAGGCCGATCGGCATGTCGCCCGCTGCCAGCGCCCAGACGAGCGCGACCGCGCCGGCCAGGGCCAGCGCGGCCATCACGAGCACGATGCGGGCACGGGACCTCATGCGCGCAGGTGCCCGCAAGCCGGGCGCCGGGGGTCAGCGCGGCGTGTAGCGCAGCGCGACGAAGGCATTGGCGCCCGCGGTGGCGAAATTGCGCGCAAGCGTGTAGTCCTTGTCGAACACGTTGTTCGCCCGCAGCTCGAGCCGCAGTGCTGGCGTCAGCGCATGATGGACCCAGGCATTGACGATGCCGTAGCCGCCGAGGCGCTCGCCACCGTCTTCGCGCTCGCTCTGGCCGCGCCACTCGGCGCCCCAGCTCCACTTGCCGGCGCTGCGGTCGATGCCGAGCGAGGCGGCACGGCGCGCCCGCCGCACCAGACGCTCGCCGCTGTCCTCGTCCTTGGCGTCGAGCAGGTCGACCGTCGCCCGCACGCGGTAATCGGCCACGGTCGCGCTCACGCCCCATTCGAGGCCTTCGAGCTTGGCCTTGCCGACGTTGTCCGGCGTGCTGCCCCATTGGATGAGGTTCTTCACCCGGTTGTTGTAGTAAGTGGCGCTCATCTGCAGTCCGCCCCGTTCCCAGACCACGCCGATCTCGCGGTTGAGCGACTCTTCCGGCTTCAGGTCCGGGTTGCCGCCGAAGCAGCCGAAGGGCGGGAAGCAGGCCAGCGGGAAGTACAGATCGTTGAAGGTCGGCGCCTTGAACGCGGTGCCGACGCTGCCGCGCACCCGCCACTCGGGCAGGATCTGGTAGCCGTAGGCGAGCAGGCCCGTGGTCTTGCCGCCGAACTGGGAGTCGTCGTCGTGGCGGGCGTTGACCTGCAGGTGATGCTTGCCGAACTGCCCGCCCCAGCCCAGCAGGGCCGAATCCACCCGGCGCGTGTCGCGGTCAAAGGTGCCGGTCGTGTCGATGCGCTGCTCCAGGTGCTCGACCGCCGCGAGCAGCAGGCCGCCGCCCAGAGAGATGTCGTTCTGCCACGCGAACTGGGTCTGCTCGGTGTCGAACCGGTCGACCGGCGCCGACGACCCGCGGCTGTGCGAACGGTCCTCGCTGTAGCCCAGGCGCAGCGTGCTCACCCATCCGTCGGCAAGCTTGTTGCGCAGGTAGATGCCAGCGGTATCCAGCCCCTTGTCGACGCGGGAGTTGAACTCGTTGTCGGAGTCGTACCAGTTGCGCCCCTCGGAATGGAACAGCGTCAGCCCGATCTCGTCGTCGTCGCGCAGGCCGAGCGACGCCGAGGCGCTCAGGTAGTCATTGTGGAAACCATCGCGGTCGCGGTCGGCCACGGTCGACGGGTTCTTGCGCACGTTGAAGCCATCGGTACGTTCGCGCCCGGCCGACACGCTGTAGCGCAGGCGGTCCTGCCCGCCGGCGAGCGAAGCGCCGAGCGTGTAGCTGCGCTCAGTGCCGACACCGGCGCGCACGCTGGGGTACAGGCCCGCTTCGCCCTTGCGGGTGAAGATCTGGATCACGCCGCCGATCGCATCCGAACCGTACAGCGCGCTCGCCGGTCCGCGCAGGATCTCGACGCGCTCGATGAGCTCGGTCGGAATCACTTCGAGCGCGGGCTGGCCCGAGGTCGCGGAACCGATCCGCATGCCGTCGACGAGCACCAGCGTGTGGCCGGAGTTGGCCCCGCGGATGAAGATGCCGGTATTGGCGCCCGGACCGCCGTTGCTGCTGATCTGGATGCCGGGCTGGGCCGCGAGCAGATCGGTCAGCGTGCTGTGCCCGGCGCGCTCGATCTGCTCGCGCGTGATCACATCGACGCTGGCCAGCGTCTCGTCCGCGCGCTGCTGCTGGCGGGTGGCGGTGACGACGACGGCCTCGCCCATCTGGTCCTGCGCGAGCGCGGACGGTACGTACATCGGAAAAGCGCTCGCCACGGCGATCGCCGTGGTGCAAAGGCGGATCTTCATTGTTTCGTTCTCCCCGCGCCAGGGCGCCGCGTCCCCGCGCGCCGTGGCGATAAGCAACAGGATGAGCCGGGAAGAAACGAACAGAGCCGCAGAACATGCCCATCGCCGCCACCCCGCGGCACATCCGCCAATTCGCGTCACGGCCGGTCTCCGGGCTCACATGCTGTGCCAGCCTGACGGCTGGACGGATGGACCGCCTTCCCGGGCGACGAACCCAGTGGCTGCGTGATCCACCTTGCGCATGCTTACCGTTGCGGGGGCAGCACAGGCATTGCGGCCCCATGTGACCATGGGCCGCGCACCTGTTTCCCGTTTAACCCTGGGCGGGAACCGCCCGTGGGCACCGATGGCGCGCTGCCCCTTCCGGGGCAGTGGGGGCGGATGATACCGTACCGGCCCCACATCGTGCACTGCGTCGGCGGAACCTCCCCGCGGGCGAAAAGGCAATCAGCACAATGACATACGAACTGATCCTGGGCGGCGCCCGCTCGGGCAAGAGCCGCGAGGCGGAACGCCGCGCCGCCGCGTCCGGCCTGGCCGTCACCGTGATCGCCACTGCCGAGGCGCTCGACGACGAGATGGCCGC
>NZ_AMXE01000052.1 GCF_000310205.1 Thauera linaloolentis 47Lol = DSM 12138
CCACCGGGGCCGGCGCGGGAGCGGGAGCCGCCGCAGGAGCCGGTGCCGGCGCTGCGGCCGGCGCGGGAGCCGCGCTGCCGGAGTCCTGTCCGCCACAGGCGGCGAGGAGACTGGCAAGCACGGCGGCAAGGATCAGAGGGGTCTTTTTCATGGGAATTCTCCGTTGGTGTCGAGCAAGCGATGCGGTATGGGGCACGACGCATCGGGCATGGTCGAATGCTACGCGCCAAGCCCGGAAGCTGTGATTGACAGGAATCAATTCCTCTTGCCGCGGCGCGGGGCCGGTCTGCCGGTATGTGCTCCCGGGGCCTCTTTCAACGCGGACGGCCAAGAATCGATGCAGAATTGCGGTATCCGCCACAGCCCCGCCGGCACCTCGTTCGCATTTCCATGAACCCGCCCTGCATGACCGCACCCTCGCCCTACGTCGGCCGCTTCGCGCCCTCGCCCAGCGGCCCGCTGCATTTCGGCTCGCTGGTCGCGGCGGCAGGCAGCTACCTGGAAGCGCGCCACCGCGGCGGCCGCTGGCTGCTGCGGATCGAGGATGTCGATACGCCACGCACTGTCGTGGGCGCGGCCGGGGGCATCATCGCCACGCTTGCGCGCTTCGGCTTCGAATGGGACGGCGAAATCGTATGGCAGAGCCGCCGCCGGGACGCTTACCAGGCTGCCCTCGATCGGCTGAAAACGGCCGGCCATGCCTTCCCCTGCGCCTGTACCCGGCGCGAAATGGCGGACTCGGCACTCGCGCGCGACGGCTCGCGGCGCTATCCGGGCACCTGCCGCGACGGCCTGCCCCCCGGACGCCGGGCGCGCGCCTGGCGGGTGCGCGCCGAGGGCACGGTCGGCTTCGAGGACGCCATCCAGGGCTGGCAGCAGGAAGATCTCGCGCTCGACGCCGGCGACTACGTGGTGCTGCGCGCCGACGGCCTGTTCGCCTACCAGCTGGCGGTGGTGGTGGATGATGCCGAGGCGGGCGTCACCCACGTGGTGCGCGGCGCCGACCTGCTCGACTCCACCGCCCGCCAGATCCATCTGCAAGGCCTGCTCGGCATGCCGCAGCCGGCCTACGCCCACTTGCCGGTCGCCACCAATGCCGCGGGCGAGAAGCTGTCGAAGCAGACGCGCGCAGACGCGATCGACGCATATCCGCCGGCCGCGGCGCTGTGCGCCGCGCTGCGCTTTCTCGGCCAGGCGCCGCCGGCCGGGCTCGACCAGGCCCCGCTCGCCGAAGTCTGGCGCTGGGCCTTTCAGCACTGGCAGCTCGGCACCGTCCCGCGCCGGCGCCATTCCCCCACAACCCCCATCGACCCGCCGAGGACGCCATGCACCCCAACGACATCTCCGCCGACCGCAGCGCCATCCGCGACCTGCTCGCCAACGCCCGCAGAATCGCGATCGTAGGCATCTCGCCGAAGCCGCAGCGGCCGAGCAACGCGGTCGCGCGCTACCTGCGCGACGCCGGCTACACCATCATTCCGGTCAACCCGGCCTGGGACGAGGTACTGGGCGAGAAGTGCTACCCCAGCGTGCGCGAAGCCCCCGGCCCGATCGACATCGTGGACGTGTTCCGCAATCCGGACGAGGTGATGGAAGTCGCCGAGGATGCGATCGCCGCCGGCGCGGGCTGCCTGTGGATGCAACTGGGCGTGATCGCGCCCGAGGCGGCGCAGCGGGCCGCCGAGGCCGGGCTGAAGGTGGTGATGAACCGCTGCACCGAAGTCGAGCACATGGCGCTGGGCCGGCAGGGCTGAACACTGCCGTACAGGCAGCTCAGAAATACGTCATCCACACCTCCGGCTCGACCGGGCGCTTTACTGCCGCGCAGGCAGCCGGCCCGTGCGGAAAGGCGTCAGTGCTTGCCGCCGTAGCCGGCAAGCCCGATCGCAAGCCTGACGAGCTGGTACGACGCCCAGTTCAGGGCGCGCTGCAGCAGCGACAACCGACGCCAGTCCGACTGGCGCAGTTCCTTCGCTCCGCTGTGGAGTGCGCGCTCCAGGCTGGCGCGCAGCGCCGCGGCGAAGGCCTCGTCCTCGATCACGACGTTGGCCTCGCGCGCCAGCAGCAGGCTGAAGGCATCGATGTTGCTGGACCCCACCGTCGCCCAGTCCCCATCCACCACCGCCACCTTGGCGTGCAACTGGCTGCGGTGGTACTCGAACAGCCGGATGCCGTGCTTCAGGAAATACGGATACAGCGCGCGCGTGGCGTAGCGCTGCAGGGGATGATCGGCCACCCCTTGCAGCAACAGGATGACGCGCACGCCGCGCCCGGCGGCGTCGATCAGCGCCTGGCGGAAACGCCGGCCGGGAAAGAAATACGCATTGGCGATGACGAGCTCGTGCCGTGCGCCCCCGATCGCCTCCAGGTAGGCATCCTCGATCGCGTGGCGGAAGCGCAGGTTGTCGCGCACGACGAAGGCGGCGCGGATGTCGCCGGCCACGCCGGCCTGCGCCTGGGCCACCAGCGGCAGCGCCCGGCGGCGGCGAAAGCTCGCCCACGACAGCAGGCGCCACAGGCGGTGCGCGGAAGCGAGGATCGGCGCCAGGATCGGCCCCCGTACATGCACGGCGTAGTCGTAGCGCGGGTGCGCCGGATTGCCGGCATCGAAATCGTCGATGATGTTGATGCCGCCGACGAAGGCCTCGCGCCCGTCGATGACGACGAGCTTGCGATGCAGGCGGCGCAGGCGGTTGCGGCGCAGCGACAGCATGCGCAGTTCGCGGCGGTAGATCAGCACCTGCACGCCGCGTTCGAGCAGCTGCGGCAGCAGGTGGGCGACGAAGCTGCGCCCGCCGAAGCCGTCGACCATCACCTTGACCGTCACCCCCCGCGCGGCGGCGCGTTCGAGCGCGGCGGCGACGCTGCGGCCGGTTTCGTCCGGCTCGAAGATGTAGCTCTGCAGGAAGATCTCGTGCTCGGCACGATCGATCGCCGCCCTCAGCGCGGGGAAATACTGCTCGCCATTCTCCAGCAAGCTCACCGCGTTGCCGGGCTGGCAGGTGATCAAGCCAGCGGCTCCAGTTCGGCCGTCAGGGCGGCATGATCGGAAATCCGCGCCCACGGCGGGCCGAAATGCACCTCGGCCCGCCGGATGCGGAAGCCGCGCACGTAGATGCGATCCAGGCGGAAGAAGGGCAGCGCGCTCGGAAAGCTGCGCGCCGGCCGTCCCCGCCCGCTGCCGAAGGCCTCGACGAGACCGAGCCGGTCCGCGAGCACGCCGTCGGCACGGTTGCGCCAATCGTTGAAGTCGCCGGCGATGATCAGCGGCGAGCCGGCGGGCGCAAGGCGCTCCATGCGCTCGGCCAGCGTTTCCATCTGCCGCCGCCGGCTGCCGCCGATCAGCCCCAGATGCACGCACACGCAATGCACCGGCACATCGAAGCCCGGCAGCTGGATTTCGCAATGCAGCAGGCCGCGGCGCTCGAAGCGGTGGTCGGAAACGTCCTGGTTGGCCTGGCTGAGGATGGCATGGCGGCTGAGGATGGCGTTGCCGTGATGGCCGTGGTCATACACCGCGTTGCCGCCATAGGCCGTCTGGTGCCAGGTCTCCTCGGCCAGGAACTCGTGCTGCGGCAGCGCCGGCCAGTTCGGGTGGCGCGCCGTATGGCCGAGGTGCAGCCCCTGCACCTCCTGCAGGAAGACGAGGTCGGTATCCAGCGTGCGCAGGCGGTCCCGCAGTTCATGCACCACCATGCGGCGGTTGAATTGCGAAAAGCCCTTGTGGATGTTGTAGGTGCAGATTCGGAACACGGAACCCCCGATAAAGCACATGCCGCCCCCGACAAAGAACGCCTCATCGGGGATCAGCACGGCCTCTACCTGCGATGCTACCCGACCAGGCGCGCCTTGGCGCGACCTACCCTCAGCTTATGGCGACTGGAATCACACGCATCGGCGCTCCTGCCTGAAGGCCGAACGGCACCTCCTATTTCAAGACCATCTACGGCGAGCCGCGCAGCTACAGGCTGAGCT
The DNA here is from genome assembly GCF_000310205.1 of Thauera linaloolentis 47Lol = DSM 12138. GTDB lineage: Bacteria > Pseudomonadota > Gammaproteobacteria > Burkholderiales > Rhodocyclaceae > Thauera > Thauera linaloolentis. The sequence continues at coordinate 3,976 of NZ_AMXE01000052.1, forward strand.
TGCAGGCGAAGTTCTGACCCCGGCAGCCACCTCCGGACACGGCGCCCTGGTGGCGCCGCCTCTGTCTATCATTCGCGCACACCCTTCGCCAGCGGAGCCTGCACAACGAACGGCGTTTGCGCTCCATAATGTAACTATCCGTAAGAAAACTGCCTTTTTTGCCGTCTCAAACGACATGTATAGTGAGGGCACGCAAAACGAACCGCCGGGCTGCTCGATGCAGGCCCGGCGGTTCGTCGTTCACTTGCTCGAGCGCCATCGACAACGGGCACATCGAAGCCCTCCCTCAGTTGCCCTCCCACGGCGGCACCGGCTGGAAGCGCTGCAGCAAGGCATCGAGGAAGACGCGCACCTTGGGCACACGTACCCGGCTGGGGGTGTAGCAGGCGTACAGATCGCGGCCGAACACGACATCCGGCTCGTAGCCGTCCAGCACTGTGTGCAGGATGCCGCCCGCCAGTTCGCGGTGGCACAGATAGGTGGGCAGGATGGCGATGCCATGACCGGCGAGCACCGCGTCGAGCATGCAGTCGATGTTGTTGAAGTGGATGCGGCTGCGCACCGGCACCACGGCTTCGACACCGTTCCCGTCGACCAGGACCCAGCTCTTGTTGTCGCCCAGCAGGTAGCTCAGGCACTGGTGCTGCAGCAGGTCCAGCGGCAGATGCGGCGTGCCGTGGCGCTCCAGGTAGGCGGGCGCGGCGCACACGACACGGCGCAGGCTGACGATGCGGCGCGCCACCGCATCGTCCGGCGGCAGGCGCGTCATCCTCAGGGCGAGGTCGATGCTGTCGCCCACCAGATCGACGACGTGATCGGTGAGGATCAGTTCGATCTCCAGGTCCGGATGGGCTGCGGCGACGCCGGGCAGCAGCGGCGCCACACAGTGGCGGCCGAAAGAGACGGTGGCGCTCACCCGCAGCGTGCCGCACGGTCTGTCGCCGAGGTTGCGCATGGCGATCTCGGTGCCATCCACCGCTTCCAGCGCGCGCAGCGCATGCTGATGGAACACTTCGCCGGCCGGCGTCAGCGCCAGCCGACGGGTGGAGCGCTCGAACAGGCGCGCTCCCAGGCGGCGCTCGAGTTCGGCCATCTGCTTGCTGATCTGGGCGCGCGTGCAGCCCAGCGTGCGCGCGGCGGCGGCCATGCTGCCCCCCTCGACCACGCGGATGAAGCCTTCCCAGGCAGGCAACCAGCTCATTCGACACTCCCGGCAGGATAGAGGGCACGGCCGCAGGCGAGACCGCGCCGATTCATGCCCGGCCCCGAGCCGTGTGACCCGGCCGGCCCGATGAACGCACGTTCTGCCTGCTCAAGCATCGTCAACGATTGATTGACGTAACGAATCGAATTATGGACTTTCCAGTAGACGATCTGGAATTTATCCTCACGCAACGCTTACCCATCACCCACCAGGGCGCGCGCGCCCTGTTTTCCCGACGTTCAGGCCATCTCCATGTTCCGCTCCCTGCGCCAGCCCGAAGTGCTGGCCATCACCCTCGCCGCTGCCGGCATCCTCGCCATCACCATGGGCGCGCGCCAGTCGCTCGGCCTGTTCGTCAGCCCGCTCAACAGCGCCACCGGGCTGGGCATCGCCTCGATCAGCCTGGCGCTGGCCATCGGCCAGTTCACCTGGGGGGCGATCCAGCCCATCGCCGGCGCCGCAGCGGACCGCTGGGGGCCGCGCGCGGTACTGGTCGCGGGCATCCTGGTGCTTGCGCTGGGCAGCGCGATCACGCCGTTCATGGACTCCACCTTCGGGCTGGTGGTGTCGCTCGGTCTGCTGTCGGCCATCGGCTCGGGCGCGGGAAGCTTTTCGGTACTGATCGGCGCCGCCGCCCAGCGCCTGCCGGCCGAAGCACGCGGCACCGCATCCGGGGTGATCAACGCAGGCGGCTCCTTCGGCCAGTTCGTGTTCGCTCCGCTGCTGCAGAAGCTGATCCAGGTGTTCGGCTGGATGGGCGCGCTATGGTCGCTGGCGGTGATGACCCTGGCGGCACTGCCGCTGATCGGCAAGGTGGCCCAGGGCGGCCATGCGCCGACGCACCCGGCGGCCGAAAAGGGCGGCCTGAGGCGCGCGATCCGCGAAGCGATGGGGGATCGCAGCTACCTGCTGCTGCATGCCGGCTTCTTCACCTGCGGCTTTCACATCGCCTTCCTCGTCACCCACCTGCCGGGCGAGGTGGACCTGTGCGGCCTGCCGCCCTCGGTGGCGAGCTGGTCTCTGGCCATCATCGGCCTGGCCAACATCTTCGGCAGCCTGTACGCCGGCTCCTGCATCTCGCGCTACCGCAGCCGCAACGTGTTGGCCATCATGTATGGCTCGCGGGCGGTCCTGATCGCGCTGTACCTGGTGATGCCGAAGACGGAATGGACCTTCTACCTGTTCGCCGCCGGCCTGGGCTTCACCTGGCTGGCCACGGTACCGCCCACCGCCGCGCTGGTCGGCAAGCTTTTCGGTATCCGCTACCTGGGCACGCTGTTCGGCCTCACCCTGCTGTCGCACCAGATCGGCGGCTTCCTGGGCGCCTGGCTGGGCGGAATCAGCATCACCCTGAACGGCGACTACACCTGGATGTGGTATGCCGACATCGCCCTGGCGGCGCTGGCCGCCGTACTCAACCTGCCGATCCGCGAAGCACCGGTGGCACGCACCCCACAACCGGCCTGAACACGCCCGCGACCACGACACACCCCCGAGAACCCACCAAAGGAGACACCCCCATGAGCATCCTGCGCCCTGGAATCGACGTCGCATTGCTGAACACGCGCGGCAGCGAGTACCTGCCCGGCTACCTGGGCATCGAGATACTGGAACTGGCCGAACGCACGCTGAGCAGCCGCATGCCGGTGAAGAAGCTGCACGTGGCGCCCAATGAATTCCTGCACGCGGCCAGCGTCGTGGCGCTGGCCGACACCACCTGCGGCTACGCCACCGTCGCCCACCTGCCCGAAGGCGCAGAGTCTTTCACCACCATCGAACTGAAGAGCAACCACCTGGGCACGGTGCGCGAAGGCGCGATCGCCTGCGTGGCTACAGCCCAGCACCTGGGGCGCAGCACCCAGGTCTGGGACGCCACCGTGCGCGACGAGGCCATCGGACGCACCATCGCGCTGTTCCGCTGCACGCAGATGATCCTGTGGCCGAAGGGCTGAGGCGATTCATGCCCATGCAAGCGTGGACGGTGACGCCGTTCATGTCCTCGCCGACGACAGGACGGCGCAATGTGTCGATGTTTTCCCGTTTTGGCGACATGTTGTAGCAAGGCCTGATGCAAAAAGGGCGGCTTCCGCGAGGAAGCCGCCCTTTTCGTTCGTGCAGGTGCGCGCTCAGGACACGGCCAGCATGCGGTCGAGGGCGATGCGGGCGAGTTCGGCCTCGTGCTGCGGGACCTTGATCTGGTTGACGATCTTGCCGTCGGCGAGGTTTTCCAGCGTCCATGCCAGGTGCTGCGGGTCGATGCGCTGCATGGTCGAGCACATGCAAACCGTCGGCGCCATGAACTGGATGTGCTTGCCGTGGGGTTTCATCTCCTCGGCCAGGCGGCTGACGAGATTGAGCTCGGTGCCGACCAGCCAATGGGTGCCGGCCGGCGCGGCGGTGATGGTGTTGATGATGTACTCGGTCGAGCCGACATAGTCGGACTTGCGGCACACGTCGAGGCTGCTTTCGGGGTGCGAGATCACGAAGCCCTGCGGGTTCTTCTCGCGCCAGCGGTCGATATGGACCGGCTGGAACATCTGATGCACCGAGCAGTGCCCCTTCCACAGCAGGATCCTGGCCTTGCGGATCTGCTCGGGCGTGAGGCCGCCGTATTCGAGATCCGGGTCCCACACCAGCATTTCGTCGAGCGCGATGCCTTTCTTGAAGCCGGTCCAGCGGCCGAGGTGCTGGTCGGGGAAGAACAGCACCTTCTCGCGCTTGGCGAAAGCCCAGTCGAGGATGGTGGGGGCGTTGGTCGAGGTGCAGACGATGCCGCCGTGCTCGCCGCAGAAGGCTTTCAGGTCGGCCGCGGAGTTGATGTAGGTGACCGGTGTGATCAGTTCGTCGGGCTTGTCCAGTACCTCGGCCAGTTCACGCCAGCAGCGCTCGACCTTGGCCAGGCTGGCCATGTCGGCCATCGAACAGCCGGCGGCGAGGTCGGGCAGGATGGCGACCTGGCTGGGCTTGGAGAGGATGTCGGCGACCTCGGCCATGAAATGCACGCCGCAGAACACGATGTACTCGGCATCGGTCTGCGAGGCCAGGCGGGCGAGCTTGAGCGAATCGCCGGTGAGGTCCGCGTGCTGGTAGACATCGGCGCGCTGGTAATGGTGGCACAGCAGCACCGCACGCTCGCCAAGGCGGGCGCGGGCGGCACGGATGCGCTCCTGCGCCTCGTTGTCGGCGAGCACGTTGAAGCGGTCGAAGCTGATGTTGGCTACTTGCATGATGCGAATCCGGTTCCTGTCGGGAGGGGATGCAGGCGGGGGCCTTGGTGTCTCGGATCGGCCGGCGCCGGAAAGGGTTCCTGCGGCGCGGCGCCCGGTTTGTAAGAAAGAGGTCAGCCCTGCTGCCAGGGCAGGCCGGCGTGGCGCCAGCCGCCGATACGGTTGCGCTGGCCATTGGCGTCGCGGTCGCCCTCGAAGCCTTCGAGCACGTTGTAGCAGTTGCTGTAGCCGGCCTCGACCGCCGCGCGGGCGGCGCCGTCGGAACGTCCGCCGGAGCGGCACAGGAACATCACCAGCGCCTCGGCATCGACCTGGTGCTTGAGCTGAGTGACGAAATTGGGGTTGCGCTGCATGCCGGGCCACGACGACCATTCGATCTCGGCCGCGCCGGGCACCCGTCCGACCCAGTCGAGCTCGGCACGCGAACGCACGTCCACCAGCCTGGCGCCCGGCGCGAGTTGCAGCACCTGCCAGGCTTCGGCCGGCGTCAGTGCGCCCTGGTAGGGCAGGTCGAGGTCGGCTGCGCGGCGTTGGGCCAGCGCGAGCAGATCGGACAAGGTTCCCATGCGATCATCCGTCTAGAATCGTGTGTATCGCGCGAAGTATAGCGCGTCCTTCCCAAGCGCCCGCATGAACCATTCCCACTTGCACCCACCCCATGCCCACCCGCCGGACGGCGGCGAGGTCCGGCGCAGCCGGGGCATCCAGCGCACCACCCTGGTCGCCATCGTCACCAATGCGGTGCTCTCCGTTGCGCAGGTCGCCATCGGCCTGTTCGCCAACGCCTTCAGCCTGGTGGCCGATGCCGCGCACACCTTGTCCGACCTCGTCACCGACCTGATGGTGTTGTTCGCCGGCCGCCGCGGCGCGGACCCGGCCGACACCAACCATCCCTACGGCCATGGCCGCATCGAGACCGCCACGACGATGCTGCTCGGCGCGGTGCTGGTGGCCGTCGGCGTCGGCTTCCTGTGGAGCTCGGGCCTGCGCCTGCAGGACATGGAGGCCTTGCCGGACCTGCATCCCGCCGCCCTCGCCATGGCCCTGCTGACCCTGGCCGCCAAGGAGGGCCTGTTCCGCTACACGCTGGCCGCGGCGCGGCGGCTGAATGCGCCGCTGCTGGAAGCCAACGCCTGGCATGCGCGTTCGGACGCGGCCTCGTCGCTCGTCGTGGCGATCGGCATCGGCGGCAGCCTGGCGGGCTATCCCTTTCTCGAGCCGCTGGCCGCTGCGCTGGTGGGCTTCCTCATCGTGAGCATGGGCCTGCGCCTGGCCTGGAAGGCCATCCGGGAATTGATCGACACCGGCCTGTCGGAGGAAGAGCTGGCGCGCATCCGCGAAACCATCGAGCAGACCCCCGGCGTCATCGGCCTGCACGACATGCGCACGCGGCGCATGGCGGACCGCGTGCTGTGCGACGCCCACGTTCAGGTTGCCCCCAGGCTGACCGTCTCCGAGGGCCACCGGGTATCGGACGATGTCTACCTGCGCGTGCGCGCGGCCCATCCCGAAATACAGGACATACTGGTGCATATCGACCCCGAGGACGATGGCGGCCTGCAGACCGTGCCGCCTGGCCCGCTGCCCGGACGCCAGGAAGCCCTCGCCATGGTCGGCACGCTGCTCGGCGGCGATCTCCCCGAGCCCGGGCGGGTGCAGCTCCACTATCTGGGCAACCGGATCGACGTCGAAGTGCTGCTGCCCGCTCCGCTGCCTCCCGGGCAGGCAGAAGCACTGCGCCTGCGCACCCGCGAGTGCTTGAGGGAGCATGCTTTCTACCGTTCGATCCGCTTTTTCGAGCAGATTGCACCATGATGGTGCATCACCCCGATCGTACGCACCATAATGGTGCCCACCTCGACGCATTCGGGCACAGCGGTTGCGCATTGCCCCTTGTGGCACAATGCTCTGCACACGAAATCATGCTTGGCACGCTTAGTGCTTAGCCTGAGTCACGAAATTTCGCGCATCGGTCACCGATCGGTGCGAAGCCCGCTCAACGCAAACAACGCCTCATCTCACCAGGAGTGAAAATGAACGCCCAAGACGTCATGAAGATGATCCAGGAAAACGAAGTGCGCTTCGTGGATCTGCGCTTCACCGATACCCGCGGCAAGGAGCACCACGTCGGCCTGCCGGTTTCGGCCTTCGAGGAAGAGCATTTCGAGCACGGCCACCCCTTCGACGGCTCCTCGATCGCGGGCTGGAAGGGCATCCAGGCTTCGGACATGATCCTGATGCCGGAACCCGCCTCCGCCTACATCGACCCCTTCTTCGACGAAACCACGCTGGTGTTGAGCTGCGACGTCATCGAGCCGTCCGACGGCAAGGGCTACGACCGCGACCCGCGCTCGATCGCGAAGCGCGCCGAGGCCTATCTGAAGAGCACCGGCATCGGCGATACCGCCTTCTTCGGCCCGGAACCCGAGTTCTTCATCTTCGACGCGGTCGAATGGTCGGTCGACATGTCCGGCGTCTATAGCAAGATCATCTCCGAAGAGGCCGCCTGGTCCACCGCCGACAAGTTCGAAGGCGGCAACACCGGCCACCGTCCGCGCGTGAAGGGCGGCTACTTCCCCGTGCCCCCGGTCGACAGCCTGAATGACGTGCGCGCCGCCATGGTGCTCGCGCTCGAAGCCTGCGGCGTGCCGGTCGAAGTCCACCACCACGAAGTCGCCAACGCCGGACAGTGCGAAATCGGCACCAAGTTCAGCACGCTGACCAAGCGCGCCGACTGGACCCAGGTGCTGAAGTACATCGTGCACAACGTCGCCCACCAGTACGGCAAGACGGCCACCTTCATGCCCAAGCCGATCGTCGGCGACAACGGCTCCGGCATGCACGTGCACCAGTCGATCTGGAAGGACGGCCAGAACCTGTTCGCGGGCAACGGCTACGCCGGCCTGTCGGAGACCGCGCTGTACTACATCGGCGGCATCATCAAGCATGCCCGCGCGCTGAACGCCATCACCAACCCCGGCACCAACTCGTACAAGCGCCTGGTGCCGCACTACGAAGCCCCGACCAAGCTGGCCTACTCGGCCCGCAACCGTTCGGCTTCGATCCGCATTCCCTACGTCGCCAACCCGAAGGGCCGCCGCATCGAGGCCCGCTTCCCGGATCCCCTGGCCAACCCCTACCTGTGTTTTGCCGCGCTGATGATGGCGGGCCTGGACGGCATCCAGAACAAGATCCACCCGGGCGACCCGGCCGACAAGAACCTGTACGACCTGCCGCCGGAAGAGGACGCGCTGATCCCGACCGTGTGCACCAGCCTCGACCAGGCGCTGGAATACCTCGACAAGGATCGCGAGTTCCTGACCCGCGGCGGCGTGTTCTCCAACGACTTCATCGACGCCTACATCGAGCTGAAGCAAGAAGAAGTCAACCGCATGCGCGTCACCACCCACCCGGTGGAATTCGACATGTACTACAGCCTGTAATCCGCGGATTACCGTGCAAAGCGAAAGGGACGGGCATTGCCCGTCCTTTTTTTATCGGGTCTAATCCAGGCACCATTCCATCAGGATGGCGCCGGCACACCCCCTGCCCGGCGCAGCGAACCTACGAACACGAGCATGCGCCTGCTTCGAATCCTCCCGCTGACCGTGCTGCTGTATGCGGCCCTTCCCGCCCAGGCAGAGGTGTACAAGTGCATCGATGCCGAAGGCCGCGTGACCTACACGAACGACCGCAGCGCGGCACGCGGCTGCACCGCGCTCGACACCGGCCAGTCCGTCTCGACGGTGCCTGCCCCCGCCCGCCGGCCCGCAGCCAGCCCGGGCACGGTGTCGCCATCGGGCTTTCCCAAGGTGAGCCCGGGCGACCAGCGCGCCCGCGACGACGGCCGCCGGCAAGTGCTGGAGTCCGAACTGGCGACAGAGGAAAGCGCGCTCGCGACAGCCGAGAAGGCCCTCGCCGAACAGGAGGCGATCCGCCTCGGCGACGAGCGCAACTACCAGAAGGTGCTCGACCGCCTGCAGCCCTACAGGGACAAGGTCGAGCTGCACAAGCGCAACATCGAGGCCCTGCGCCGGGAAATATCCGGCCTGAGATGACGCGCCGGCGGCGGCCATTCACGGCCGGCCCCGTGGCTTGCAGTCTGGCGCGTATCTTGCATGTCTGCATGGAGACCCACAGGACGCGCCCATGCCGAAGCATCCTCCCCCCATCGTCACAGGCCCTTTCGCCGGCCTGGAGCTGCTGTCGTCAGCCGTCGTGCTGGTCGACGGCAAGCTGGTCATCCGCTACATCAACCCCGGCGCCGAAAACCTGTTCGCAATCAGCCATCGCAAACTGCTGGGCCTGCCCCTCAGCTGCCTGCTGGGCACGCCGGCGGGGCTGGGCGCCGCGCTGGAGAACGCGCTCCACACCAACTGGAGCTACACCGGCCAGGACCTGACGATCTCGCGCGGCAAAGCCGAACCGATCCGGCTGGACTGCACGGTGAGCCCGGTCGACACGAGCGGCGTGCGCCTGCTGCTGGAGTTCCGCCCGATCGACGCGCAGTTGCGCGTGGCGCGCGAGGAGCAGCTACTGCAGCAGCAGCAAGCCAACCGCGAGCTGATCCGCAACCTCGCGCACGAAATCAAGAACCCGCTCGGGGGCATCCGCGGTTCGGCGCAACTGCTGCAGCACGAGCTGGACGACCCGCAGCTGCGCGAATTCACCGAGGTCATCATCGCCGAGGCCGACCGCCTGCAGGACCTGATGAACCGGCTGCTGAGCTCGCATTCGATGATGCGGCCCGCGCCGCTGAACATCCACGACGTGCTCGAACGCGTGCGCCGCCTGATCCTGGCGGAATTCCCCACCCTCGCCATACGGCGCGACTACGATCTCAGCCTGCCCGACGTCACCGCCGATCGCGAACAACTGATACAGGCCATCCTGAACATCGTGCGCAATGCCGCCCAGGCCCTCGACGGGGCCGGCGAGATCCATCTGCGCACCCGTGTGGCGCGCCAGGTCACGCTGGCCAAGCGCCGCTACAAGCTGGCACTGGAATTGCAAGTGATCGACGACGGCCCCGGAATCCCGGCGGAGATCCGCGACAAGATCTTCTATCCGCTGATCTCGGGGCGGGAGGGCGGCAGCGGCCTGGGATTGTCGCTGGCCCAGAGCTTCATCGAGCAGCACCAGGGCATGATCGACGTGGACAGCCGTCCGGGGCGCACCTGCTTCACGATCCTGCTACCGATTTCCGATCGTGTGTGAGCCGACGGCCGCGCACCAGAACAGTGCATACAAGAATGAATAAAGTCTGGATCATCGACGACGACCGCTCCATCCGCTGGGTACTCGAAAAGGCCTTGAGCCGCGAGGACATCCCCTACCGCAGCTTCAGCTCCGCCAGCGAGGCGCTCGAAGAGCTCGACCGCGCCGGCCAGCCGCCGGCCGTGATGCTCTCGGACATCCGCATGCCGGGCGAATCCGGCCTGGATCTGCTGCAGAAGGTGAAGGAGCGCCATGCGCAACTGCCGGTCATCATCATGACGGCCTACTCCGACCTCGACAGCGCGGTCTCCGCCTTCCAGGGCGGCGCCTTCGAATACCTGCCCAAGCCCTTCGACGTCGATCAGGCCGTCGCACTGGTCAGGCGCGCACTGGATCAGGGCATGCATCAGAACAGTGCATCCGAGGAGTCCGCGCTCGCCCCCGAGATCCTCGGCCAGGCGCCGGCGATGCAGGAGGTGTTCCGCGCCATCGGCCGCCTCGCGCATTCGCACGCCACCGTGCTGATCAACGGCGAATCGGGCAGCGGCAAGGAACTGGTGGCGCGCGCCCTGCATCGCCACAGCCCGCGCCGCGACGCGCCCTTCATCGCCATCAACACCGCGGCGATCCCGCGCGACCTGCTCGAATCCGAACTGTTCGGCCACGAGCGCGGCGCCTTCACCGGCGCCGCCACCCAGCGCCGCGGCCGCTTCGAGCAGGCCGACGGCGGCACGCTGTTCCTGGACGAGATCGGCGACATGCCGGCCGAACTGCAGACCCGCCTGCTGCGCGTGCTGTCCGACGGCCATTTCTACCGCGTCGGCGGCCAGCAGCCGATCCGCGCCAACGTGCGCGTGATCGCCGCCACCCACCAGGACCTGGAAGAGCGGGTGCGCCAGAACCTGTTCCGCGAGGATCTCTTCCATCGCCTCAACGTCATCCGCCTGCGCTTGCCACCGCTGCGCGAGCGGCGCGAGGACATTCCGCTGCTGGTGCGCCACTTCCTGCAGAAGAGCGCGCAGGAACTGGGCGTGGAGCGCAAGCGCATCTCGGACGCGGCGATCGAGTATCTGCAGGGCCAGCCCTTCCCCGGCAACGTGCGCCAGCTCGAAAACCTGTGCCACTGGCTGACGGTGATGGCGCCGGCCCAGGTGGTCGAAGTCGCCGACCTGCCGCCGGAAATACGCGACCAGCCCATGCGCGAAGTGCCGACGAGCTGGATCGACGGCCTGGGCGCCGAGGCCGACCGCCTGATCGCCGCCGCGCCGGGCTCGGTGTTCGAGCAGCTCACCCACGCCTTCGAACGCACCCTGATCCGGCGCGCGCTGGCCGCCACCGGCGGCCGCCGCATCGAAGCCGCGCAGTTGCTGGGCATCGGCCGCAACACCATCAGCCGCAAGATCCATGAACTCGGCATGGAAGAAGACCGCGGCAGCACTCACACCAGCGGAGACGAGGCCGCCGGCTGAAGCCCCGCGAACCGCATGCAGCACCCCCGGCATTGCCGCCGCGCCGCATGCGGCATGGCGCACGACGGCGCACCGTGCTCGTGCGCAGGGCGCGGTTGACGGATAATGCGGCGAAATTATCCGTCCTCAACCCCAGACCGTGTCCGCAACCTCCACTTCAGGCTCCGCCAACCTCGCCCAGGCCATCTCCCGGCTCGGCCCGCTCGCCACACGCTTCGCGCTAGCGTGGACCGACGCCTGTACCTCAACCAACAGCGTACTGATGGAACGCATGCCGGCCGATGACGGCACGGTGCATGTGCTGGTCGCCGACAGGCAGACCGCGGGCCGCGGCCGGCGTGGGCGGCAATGGCAGTCATGGCCGGAGGGCAGCCTGACCTTTTCGCTGGCATGGCGGTTCGCGGCCAGCACGCCGGCGCCCGCCGGGCTGTCGCTGGCCGCGGGCCTGGCCGTCGCGCGCGCGCTCGAACGGATCGGCGTGCCCGGGGTGCAACTGAAGTGGCCCAACGACGTCCTGGTCAACGGTGAAAAGCTGGTCGGCATCCTGGTCGAGCTGCAGCCCGCGCGCGACCGTTCGCTGGCCGCGGTGATCGGCATCGGCATCAACCTCAGCCTGCCGCCCGACGCCCATGTCGAGCATCACGCCGGCGTCACCGACCTCGCGCGCGCGCTGGAGTCCACCCCGCCTTCGCGCCCGGCCTTGCTGGCGTACGTGCTCGCCGAGCTCCATCTTCTGCTCGATACCTATTCCGTGGCCGGCTTCGCCGCGCTGAAGAATGCGTGGGAGCAGCGCAACGCATTCGCCGATCTGCCGGTGCGCATCAGCAGCGACCACGAATCCACCGACGGCACCTGCCTCGGCGTCGATGACGACGGCGCTCTGCTGCTCGATACCGCCAGCGGCGTGCAGCGCATCCTGGCCGGCGACGTGTCGCTGCGCCCGCTCGGCGGAGAGACCGCGTGATACTGCTGATCGACGCCGGCAATACCCGCATCAAGTGGCAGTTGCAGGCCGCCGCAAGCGGCCGCATCGACGCCGAGGGGGCCGTCGCCCACGAGGACATCGCTGCCCTCTCGCACCTGGGCCAGGCCGCAGCCAGCCCGCTTCGGGTCGTGGGCAGCAACGTGGCGGGGGCGGTCACCGCCGCGCGCATCTCCACCGCGCTGGGCGTGGAGCACATCGAATGGCTGCGCCCCGGCGCGCAGGCCTGCGGCGTGCGCAACCTGTATGCCGACCCGGGCCAGCTCGGCGCCGACCGCTGGGCCGCGCTGATCGGCGCGCGCGACCTGCATCCCGGCGCCTGCCTGGTGGTGATGGCGGGCACGGCCACCACGGTGGACCTGCTATCGGCCGCTGGTGAGTTCCTCGGCGGACTGATCCTGCCCGGCGTCGAGCTGATGCAGCAGTCGCTCGCCGCCGGCACGGCCCAGTTGCCGCTCGCCACGGGCCGCTTCACCCCCCAGCCACGCAATACCGTCGATGCGATCCGTTCCGGCTGCCTGCAGGCGCAGGCCGGCGCCATCGAACGCATGTTCCGCCAGGTCGCTGGCCAGCCCGATGCCCTGTGCCTGCTGGGCGGCGGCGCCGCCGACGCCTTTGCCGACCTGCTCGGCATTCCGCTGCGGCGCTTCGAAAACCTGGTGCTGCACGGCCTTGCCGTCGCCGCCGCACACTGAACCCAACGGCACGCTCCCACGGAGAACCCCATGGAATCCACCCGCATCGAACTCGAAGCCGGCGACATCCCGACGCACTGGTACAACGTCGTCGCCGACATGCCAACGCCGCCCGCCCCGCCGCTGGGGCCGGACGGCAAGCCGGCGACGCCCGAACAGATGGGGGCGATCTTCCCCGGCGCCATCCTCGAACAGGAGATGAGCGCCGAGCGCTGGATCGCGATTCCCCAGGAAGTGCGCGAAATCTACCGCCTGTGGCGCCCCAGCCCGCTGGTACGCGCGGTACGCCTCGAACGGGCACTCGGCACCCCGGCGAAGATCTTCTTCAAGTACGAAGGCGTGTCGCCGGCCGGTTCGCACAAGCCGAACTCCGCCGTGCCGCAGGCCTTCTACAACAGGCAGGCCGGCATCAAGCGCCTGACCACCGAAACCGGCGCCGGGCAGTGGGGCTCGTCGATCGCCTTCGCCGGGCAGATGTTCGGGCTGGAGGTGCGGGTGTACATGGTGAAGGTGAGCTACGAGCAGAAGCCCTACCGCCGCCTGATGATGCAGACCTGGGGCGCCGAGGTGTTCCCCAGCCCGTCGCCGCTGACCGAAACCGGCCGCCGCCTGCTGGCCGAGAACCCCGACAACGAAGGTTCGCTCGGCATCGCCATCTCGGAGGCGGTCGAGGAGGCGGCGAGCCGCGCCGATACCAACTACACGCTGGGTTCGGTGCTGAACCATGTCGTGCTGCACCAGAGCATCATCGGCCTGGAGGCGAAGAAGCAGTTCGACAAGGCCGGACTCTACCCCGACGTCGTCATCGGCCCCTGCGGCGGCGGATCGAGCTTTGCCGGCATCGCCTTCCCCTTCCTGGCGGACAAGGCCAGCGGCGACAAGCGCGCGCAAGGGCTGCGCTGCATCGCCGTCGAGCCGAGTTCCTGCCCAACACTGACCAAGGGCCGCTTCACCTACGACTACGGCGACGCCTCGGGCTTCACCCCGCTGATGAAGATGTATACGCTGGGCCACGACTTCATGCCGCCCGGCATCCACGCCGGCGGCCTGCGCTACCACGGCGACTCGCCGCTGGTGTCGCAATTGTTCAACGACGGCCTGATCGAGGCGGTCGCGGTGCCGCAGCTGGCGACCTTCGACGCAGGCGTGCAATTCGCCCGCGCCGAGGGCATCATCCCGGCACCGGAGTCCTGCCACGCCATTCGCGCGGCAATCGACGAGGCCCTGCGCTGCAAGGAAAGCGGCGAAGCGAAGACGATCCTGTTCAACCTCACCGGCCACGGTCACTTCGACATGAGTTCGTATGAACGCTACTTCTCCGGCAAGCTCGAGAACTACGACTACCCTGCCGACGCAGTGGCGGCGTCGCTCGCCCATCTGCCCAAGCTGGGCTGACGCAAGCGGCAGGCGGCGAACATGCGCCCCATCCACTCCACCCGCTAGACGGCAGGCATGAGCATGCGCCGCATCCTCGTCATCGTCCTCGTCGCATCGAATGCGCTCGCCTTCGCCGGCATCCAGGGCTGGCTGGGCGGCGCCGCGCCACGCATCGAACCCGAACGCATCGGCAACCAGCTCGACCCGCAACGGATCCGGCTGGCCTCCGATCCGCCGCCCCCGCAGGAATCGCCGGCGGCACCCGAGGCCATGGCAGACACGTCCGCCGCCGTGGCGGACGAAGCGCCGCCCCCGATAGCCGATGCCGGCGAGCAGACAGCCGGCGACGGCCAGGCCAACGCCATCGCGGCACGATCCGCCAATCCACCGCAGCAAGATCCCGTCGGCGAAGCGGCCGCCGGCACGGTGCCCGCGCCGCAACAACCGGAAAGCGAGCCGCAATCCGCCGCCACTCCGGCGGTGGCCGACGCGGCCCTGAGCTGTGTTGCATGGAGCGGCCTGAGCCAGGCCGACGCCGACGCCCTCACACGCCGCCTGCGCCGCAGCGGCGCGGAGGCCGAACGCAGCAAGACCGACACGCCCAGCTCGTGGTGGGTGCGCATTCCGCCCCAGGGCAGCCGGGAACAGGCCGAAAGGCAGGCGCAGGAACTGCGCACGCTCGGGGTCAAGGATCTGTTCATCGTGCAGGATGCCGGGCCGGCGCAATACGCCATTTCGCTCGGCGTGTTCAAGACCGACACCCGCGCGCGCCAGTTGCTGAACCAGTTGCGCGCCCAGGGCGTGCGCAACGCCGGCGTGGAGGCGCGCCTGAGTACCACTTACCGGGTCCAGGCCCGGGTCGCCGCGGACGCGGTGCGGAGCATCGAGAGCGGCGTGCGAGGCATCGCCGCCCGGCGCACGGCCTGCACCCCGCGCTGAACTTTCGAGCAAAGCCGATGGCAACCGCCCCCCCCTCTCCTTCACGCCCCTTCATCGTTGGCCTGACCGGCGGCATCGGCAGCGGCAAGAGCGCCGCGGCCGAGCTTTTCGTGGAGCACGGCGCCGGCCTGGTGGATACCGACGCCATCGCACACGCGCTGACCGCGGCCGACGGTGCCGCGATGCCGGCGATTCACGCACGATTCGGCGACGCCGTCATCGCCGCCGATGGCAGCCTGGACCGCGCGGCGATGCGGGCGCGCGTCTTCGCGCAGGCCGATGCGCGCCAGCAGCTCGAGGCCATCCTGCACCCGATGATCCGCGACGAAAGCGCGCGCCAATGCACCACGGCGCGGGGGATCTACGTCATCCTTGCGGTTCCGCTGCTGGTCGAATCGGGCGGCTATCGAACGCGCTGCGACCGGGTGTGCGTGGTGGACTGCCCGCCCGAGATACAGGTGGAACGCGTGCGGGCACGCAGCGGACTCGAGGAAGCTCAGATTCGCGCCATCATGGCCACCCAGGCAAGCCGCGACCAGCGGCTTGCCGCCGCGGACGACGTCATCGACAACGGCGCTTCCCTCGAGTACCTGCGCGCGCAGGTCGCCGCGCTGCATTCGCACTACGCCTCGCTCGCCGCCCGGCGGGCCTGAAGCGCCCGTGGCGCAAGGGCTGCGGCAAGGGGTGCAGGAGGCCTGTGTGCTATCATCCGGGCAACTTACGAGGGCGCGATTCTTGCGGAAAATGTGCGGTGATTAGCTACGAATATCCTCTCAACGAGCGCATCCGCACGCTGCTGCGACTCGAGGACCTGTTCGTCAAGGTCGCGCACTTCTCCGGGCACGACGCTCCACAGGACCATCACATCGCGCTGCAGACCATTTTCGAGACGCTGGAAGTCGCCAGCCGCGCCGATCTCAAGGTCGACCTGGTGCAGGAACTCGAGCGCCAGCGCCAGATCCTGATGTCCTTCCGCAACAATCCCGAGATCTCCGAGGAAGCCCTGGCCGGCGCGCTGTACGAGATCGAACAGGCTTCCACCGGGCTGCTGGCGATGGCGGGCAAGATCGGCCAGTACCTGCGCGAGAACGAGTGGTTGATGAGCATCCGCAGCCGCGCGGCGATACCGGGCGGCGTGTGCCAGTTCGATCTGCCGTCCTACCACTACTGGCTCAACCGCGAACCGGCCGCGCGCCGGCACGACCTCGACACCTGGATGGCGCCGATGGCGCCGATCCGCGAAGGCCTGGAGATCGTGCTGCGCCTGCTGCGCGCTAGTGGCCGACCCGAGGCGCAGCAGGCGCGCAGCGGCGCCTACCAATTGACGATGGCGGGCCGCAGCGCGCAAATGCTGCGCGTGCGCGTACCGCGCAATGATGCGGTCGTGCCCGAGATCAGCGCCAACAAGTACGCGCTGAACATCCGCTTCATGCTGCCCGAAACCGTTGCCCGCCCGCGCCTGGCCGAACGCGACGTGCATTTCGAGCTCACCTTCTGCAGTCTTTGAGCAAACGCCATGAGCAACACGCCGCGCACCGTATCCTGTCCGGCTTGCGGTAAAGCCGTGGTCTGGACGACCGAGAGCCGCTACCGCCCTTTCTGCTCGGCACGCTGCCGGCAGATCGACCTCGGTGCCTGGGCATCCGAGGCCTATCGCGTCCCCTCCTCGCCCCCCGACGCCGGCGACGGCGAAGAATTCCCGCCTCCCGGGACGGCGCGCGGCTGAACACGCCGCCGCGCCTCCCCGCCTGCCGGCCTCCTCAGGTCCCGGGCAACCGCCATGCCCCGCGAATCGCGGCGATGCCATGCGCGCCCGTATCGCGCGCCGTCTCCATGTCCGCCGTCCCCAGCCCCCCCAGCGCGAGCACGGGCATCGGCAGGCCCGCGGCCAGTTCACAGAAGCGCACCCAGCCCAGTCCGGGCTGGCCCGGGTGGGTTGCGGTCGGCGCCACCGGGCCCAGCACGGCGTAGTCCAGGCCCAGCGCGGCGGCATGTTCCAGTTCGTCGCGGCCGTGGCAGGAAGCCCCCACCCAGGCGCAATCGGGCCGCTGGCGCAGGCCCATCAGGCTGCGCGCGGGCAGATGCACGCCATCGGCCCTGACGGCCCGTGCCAACGCGAGATCGTCATTGAGCAGCACCAGCCCCTGGCAGGCATGGACACGCGCGACGACTTCGCGCGCGAACTGCTCGCGGCGCAGAGGATCGAGCGCGGACTCCCGTACCTGCACGAGGCGCAAACCGCCCGCCAGCGCGCGATCGAGCGCCGCAAGCTGCGCCTCGACGCCGATGGCGGCCGCCTGGGTGATCGCCATCATGCGCGGCAGGCGCAGCGCCTTCAGGATGGGACCGTTGGCGGGAAGCATCGGCTCGCGCGTGGCCTGTTCGGGCCGGACCCAGTCGAGCACGCTGTGCACCTTGCCATCCGGCTCGCCTTCCCAGGCCGACACCTCGAAGAAATGCAGGCGGACATGCGCATGTTCGTACAGGTGCTCACGCCGCAGCCACGGCCGCAGGTGGGTGACACGTATGCCAAGCTCCTCGTCGAGTTCGCGGCACAGGGCCTGTGCCGGCGTCTCGCCCGGTTCCACCTTGCCCCCCGGAAACTCCCAGTAGCCCGCATATACGGTATCCGGCCCCCGCTGGCCGAGCAGGTAGCGCCCATCCGCACGCAACAGCACGCCGGCAGCCACATCCACGAGCTTTCTCGCCATCGATCCGCCTCAGTCCTGCAACTGGCCGGCGTAGTCGCGCGCAAACTGCCACGCGACCCGGCCGGAGCGGGATCCGCGCATCAGCGCCCATTGCAGCGCTTCCTGCCGCGCTTCGTCGATGCGGGGCTGCGGCACGCCGAAGCTCGCGAGCCAGTGCGCGACGATGTCCAGGTACTCGTCCTGGCTGAAGGGGTAGAAGGAGATCCACATCCCGAAACGCTCGGACAGGGAGATTTTCTCCTCGGTCGCCTCGCCCGGATGGATCTCGCCATCGACATGGCGCGCCTGCAGATTCTCGTCGTGATATTCGGGCATCAGGTGACGGCGGTTGGAGGTCGCATACACGAGCACATTGTCCGACACTGCCGACACCGAGCCGTCGAGCACACTCTTGAGGGCCTTGTAGGCGTCCTCACCTTCCTCGAACGACAGGTCGTCACAGAACAGGATGAAGCGCTCAGGGCGCTGGTCGACCAGTTCGACGATCTCGGGCAGATCGACGAGATCAGCCTTGTCCACCTCGATCACGCGCAGGCCCCGTTCGCTGTATTCGTCGAGCAAGGCCTTGATCAGCGAGGATTTCCCGGTACCGCGCGCGCCGGTCAGCAGCACGTTGTTGGCACGCCGGCCGGCAAGGAACTGCTGGGTATTGCGGTCGATGCGCGCTTTCTGCTCATCGACGTCCTGCAGGTCGGCAAGGCGGATGCGATGGCGCGCGCGCACCGGCTTGAGGGCCGCGCGTCCGTGTCGCCGCTGCCAGCGGAAAGCGACGGCCGCGCTCCAGTCGGGCTCCGCCGCCGGGCCGGGCAGCAGGGTTTCGAGGCGTTCGAGCAGCCGCTCGGCACGGCTCATCAGGTCTGGCAGTTCAGTCATCGTGCTTGTCCTTGTCGTCGGCATCGTCCGGCGTGCTGGCATTCCCCCGTCGCGGCCAGGTTGCCCAGACGATGATCAGCAGCAAAAGGAGCGCGAGCCCTGCTTCGAGAAAGATCACCCACATTGCAAACCTCTGGGCCGGGGTGCCACCACCGGTATACTGTTGGCCGAAAGTTCTGCAGTCTAACCGATCCTCTCCATGATTCCGGCCCCTACCCGCCCCGCACGCCTTGCGCTGCCCTTCCTCCTTGCCCTGCTCGGCGCCTGTGCGACACCATCGAAAGCGCCCGATACCGAGGCGCAGTGTCCGCCGCAGAGCCCCTGCCCGGCCTGCCCCTCGTGCCCGCCGCCCGCCGCCGAGCGCCCGCCGGCGCCTGCGACTGCCCGGCCCGCCGATCCGGCAGCGGAACCTCCGCCTGCCGTGCAGGCAAGCTGGTCGTCGGTCGCCGGCTGGAGCGAAGACGATCCCGCCGCGGCCTGGCCCGCACTGCTCGCCTCCTGCTCGAAGCTGGCCCGCCAGCCGAACTGGAAGCCTGTATGCGACGCGGCATCCGCGCTCGGCAGCGCCCCCGGCAGCCAGCAGGCGCGGCGCTATTTCGAACAGCACTTCGTGCCCTGGCAATTGCTCGGCAGCGGCCCCAGCGCGGAAGGACTCGTCACCGGATACTACGAGCCCTTGATCCGCGGCAGCCGCAGCCGCTCCGGCCAATACGCGTGGCCGATCCATGGTGTGCCGGCGGACATGCTGACGATCGAACTCGGCGACGTCTATCCGGAGCTCAAGTCCTTGCGCCTCCGAGGGCGCATCGTCGGCAACAAGATCCTGCCTTACTGGACGCGGGAGCAGGTGCAGGAACGCGGGGCGCAGTTGCCCGCTCCCGTCCTGCTGTGGGCGGACGACCCGATCGACCTGTTCTTCCTGCAGGTGCAGGGCTCGGGGCGCGTTCAGTTGCCCGATGGCAAGACCGTCCGCATCGGCTATGCGGATCAGAATGGGCACCCTTACCAATCGATCGGACGCTGGCTCGTGGCAAAGGGAGAGCTCAGCCTGGACCAGGCCTCGATGGATGGCATCAAGCGCTGGGCGCGCGACAACCCCGACCGCCTGCGCGAGATGCTTAACGCGAACCCGAGCTACGTCTTCTTCCGCGAATTGCCGGTATCCGATGCGGGGCCCGTCGGCGCGCTCAGCGTTCCCCTCAGCGAAGGGCGCAGCATTGCAATCGACCCCCGCTACGTGCCACTGGGCGCGCCGGTGTTCCTGGCCACCACCCACCCCCTCAGCACGCGCCCCCTGAGCCGGCTGGTACTGGCACAGGACACGGGCAGCGCCATCAAGGGGGCGGTGCGGGCGGATTTTTTCTGGGGCTTCGGCGAGAAAGCAGGGCGCGAGGCCGGAAGGATGCGCCAGCAGGGGCGGATGTGGCTCCTGCTGCCCAAGGGCATGCAGCCGCCCCGCCGATGATCCCAGGTCCCGGAAGGCGGAAGGCTTACTTCGCCTTCACGCCGTCGAGCGCTTTCTCGAGCTCTGCCGCCGGCATGTAGCCGCCGATGCGGGTGCCGTCGGCGAGGAAGATCGTCGGTGTGCCGCTGATGCGCAACTGCTGGCCGAGCTGCACGTTCTGCGCGACCGCATTGGCGTCGCAATCGGCGTCGGCAGGCGCCTTGCCCTCCAGGACCCAGCCGGTCCAGGCCTTGGCCCGGTCCTTGGCGCACCAGATGTTGTTCGACTTGCTCGTCGAATCCGGGCTCAGGATCGGATACAGGAAGGTATAGATCGTGACATCGTCCATGCCTGCCAGATCCTTGGCCAGACGCTTGCAATAGCCGCAGTTCGGATCCTCGAAGGTTGCGATGACGCGCGTACCCTTGCCCTTTACCTGCTTGATCGCGCGGTCCAGCGGTAGCGAGGCGAAATCGATCGCGGACAGTTCGTTCATCCGTGCCTGCGTGACATCGCGGCGCGTCTCCGTGTCGATGATGCTGCCATCGATGATGAACGTCGCTTTCTCGTCGGTATAGACGAGTTGGCCATTCTTCAGCACCACCTCGTAC
The DNA here is from genome assembly GCF_000310205.1 of Thauera linaloolentis 47Lol = DSM 12138. Lineage (GTDB taxonomy): Bacteria > Pseudomonadota > Gammaproteobacteria > Burkholderiales > Rhodocyclaceae > Thauera > Thauera linaloolentis. The sequence continues at coordinate 24,725 of NZ_AMXE01000052.1, forward strand.
AGACCAGCGTAAGTCGTACGCTTCACGGATTCAACCGCAGGCGCGCCGATGAAGCTCTCCATGCCCTTCTTTACCGCCTCCTCCGAGGCCTGCACGGGCCCCACCACTGCAAGGCTCAGCAAAAGTGCGATCGAAGGTGCCACGGTACGTTGAGCAAACAAGGTCATCGATATCTCCGGATGGATTCAGAAGCGCCCGTTGACCGCATAGCGCGTCAGGGCGTTCGTTAGGACTGGCAAATGGCCGGTGAGGTTCATCCCGGTATTACGCAAGGCCGAGAGAACGGGGTTTTGCTGGCCGAACAGGCGATTCAGCCCATGGGTCAGGTACTGCATCAGGAAAGGCTCTTCCGCCCGGGCCCGGGCATAGGCGCGCAGGACGGCAAGCTCTCCGATGTCCCGCCAGGTGGGTGCAGTCGCGAGAATCTCGGCCAGCGCCTTCGCGTCCTGGAAACCTAGATTGATGCCATGGCCCGACAACGGATGGATCGCATGCGCCGCATCGCCGATCAAGGCGACCCGCTCCTTGACCATCGATTCGACCCGCATCATGCGCAGGGGAAACGCCGCCCGTGGCGTGATCAGGCCGAGCGCGCCGAGCGCATGCCCACCCGCCGCGGCCACCCTGTCGCAGAATGCCTCCTCGTCGAGCGCTAGCAAGCATTCGGCCTCTTCGTCCGGCGCCGACCAGACCATGGACATCCGGTTTCCGGGCAGAGGTAGCCAGGCCAGGATGCCGTCGTCTCGGAACCATTGGAACGCCGTCGCACGATGCGGCGCGGCACAATCGAAATTGGCGACGACGCCACGCTCGCCGTAGGCGGAAACACTGGCATTGATGCCCGCCTGCCGGCGAACCCAGGAGTCCCGCCCATCCGCACCGACCACCAGGCGCGCGCGCAGCACCCGCCCGTCCTGCAGCCCGAGGGAGACGCCATCCCCCAGAAGCTCCAGGCTGGCCGGAGAAGCCGGGCAGAACAGTGCGACGTTGTGCTGCCGCTTCAGGCTTTCCCACAATTCCCGGTGAATGCGGTTGGATTCGCCGATCCACGCCAGTTCCGGCAAACCGCAGTCGTAGGCGGAAAAGCGCAACGCTCCCCCCGCATCACCGGAAACGCGCATCTCGGCAACGGCTTGCAGGCGCTCCCGCTCGAGATGCGGCCAGACGCCGAGTTCGTCCAGGAAGCGGATGCTCGCCGGGCTATAGGCATACACCCGCTGATCCCAGCCCGCCGGCAATTGCGGTGCGTTCGCTTCGACGACAGCCACCCTGAGGTGGCTGCGGCGCAGTGCAACCGCGAGCGCCGCTCCCGCCAATCCTCCGCCGACGACGATCAGATCGAAATTCATTCAAGCATCCAGGCAGTGACCCCAAGCCCGGCATTGTGCCGAATGCACATCGAGGCGTCACGTATCTGCCCGATAAAGCGCACGACACATGCAGGTGGCCGGGCATCGGGGCCCGGATGGGCGGGAATCATGAATGCCCCGCCCTCGACCGGTGTGCTCAGGCCCGTGCCCTTCTCGAGCGTATCAATCGACCCCCTGGCCCAAGACCACGCCGTTGACCTCAACCCCATACAGGTTCACACCGTCGTTGGCGTGATAGCGCAAGCGCGTCTTTTCGACCGAGCCCTCGACCAGGCGGGGGTCCTGCGGACGTTCATGGCTGTTCATGAATGCCGCCACATGCCAGGCCTCTGCGTCGGTGAGCGAGCCCCCCTGCCCGAGCGGCATGCTCTCCTTGATGAAGGATGCGGCCGTATTGATGCGATGCATCCCCGCCCCCCAGTTGAAGGAGTCCTTGCCCCACAAGGGAGGAAACACGTAGTTGTCGCCGGACTTCTGCCCCTGCCCCCCATCGCCATGGCAGATTGCGCATCTCTCCGCATATACCGCCTTGCCCTTGGCAATGTCGTAGCCGCCTTTGGGCTGACGAATTTCAGGATAGGCTCGTCCCGGCAATTCCTTGCCGATCGGCGCGCCAGTGGCGAGCCAGTACGAGTAGGCAGTCAATGCATTCAACACATGGCTATCCGCAGGAGGGACCTTGCCATTCATGCTGAACTGGAAACACCCCTGCATCCGCTCGACGTAGCTGTTGACCTTGTCGTTTTTCGACCGATAGGCCGGATACATCGGATAGGCCCCCCAGAGTGGAGCGGAGTTCGCCTTGCGTCCCTGCCCCAGATGGCAGTTGGTGCAATTCATTCCGTTGCCGACATACTCTGCGGCCCGATTGCGCGTATCGACAAAAATGGCGCGGCCTTCTTGCACTAGCTTGCCGAATGCGTTGTCCGGCAAATCACGCTCGGCCGGCGGTGTGAAAGCCGCCGGCATGCTGTGAGCGTGGACATCGGAGGCAGGCTGTGGCGTGAGCTGCGACTGGTCGTCCATTGCGATACCGGCAGCCAGCACGGGCGCGACCACTGTCAGCGCCGCCAAAGAGGAAACGAGCATGCTTTTCATCTCAAGTCTCCTCAATGGCTCAGGCCGGCAAAGTAGGCCGCAACGGCGGAGACCTCCTCGTCCGTCATGCTGCGGGCAATATGCCCCATCAAGTCGTTCGGATCATTCTTGCGGGAACCATCACGCCATGCATTGAGTTGGGCACTCAAATACTCGGCAGACTGGCCTGCCAGCGGCGGGAAATGATCCCCGACACCAACGGCTCCTGGCCCATGGCAAGCGACGCACTCCGGAATGTTGCGCCCCCAGGCTCCGCGCAATGCCAATACCGCGCCGGGAGAGTCCGCCAGATCGACACGCGTGACGTGCCGTGTTTCGGGCGACGGCATCGCCGATAGCATGGCAACCACCGCTTTGACCTCCTCATCGCCCAGCGCGCTCGCGATAGGTTTCATGACGGGATTGTCGCGGCTGCCACTTTTGAAATCCGCCAGCTGCTTGGCCAGATAGGCGGGTGACAGACCCGCCAGGCGCGGAAAGCCCGCCGGGCCGAGCCCTCTGCCATCCGCACCATGACAGGTGGCGCAGGCGATCGCGGCCGGATCGCCTCCCCCTTCGTTGTAGATCTTGCTTCCATCCACGGCTTGCGCAGACGACATCGTGATCAACGTCCCCAACGCTACCGAGAACGTGCAACAGGCGCGCTGAACACGCATCGCACTCTCCCCCTGTTATGGGCCTGCATGAATTCATGCGGACCTTTTTGAAAAACACATTTGGAGGGGAATGATTGGGGATAACGGAACAAACCACTATCAGAAATAGAGTCTATTCACAAACCCGCCAGGAGTGTGCTAGCAACGCTGGCTTTTTTCTCGCTGATGTTTTTCTGTTTTGTTTTTTCGGTCTTTAGCCGAGGTTGTTCTGGTCTTTTTCTGGAAGCGCCCTGTCTGAGGGGGATTTTGCTTTTCATGGCGTAGACGTTAAAACGCCCGATCAATGTTTTTTGATCGGGCGTTTTTGGGTAGTTAGTCTGACGATGACCTAC
>NZ_AMXE01000053.1 GCF_000310205.1 Thauera linaloolentis 47Lol = DSM 12138
GGTCGCGGCGGCGGCCGATGCGCAGGCGCGCGACGCGACAGGCCCGCGCCCCGCGGCGACCGCGGAGCAGGATGCCGCCGTCCGCGCGGTCCTCGACGCGGGCGAGGGCTTTCGCTGTCATCTGCTGCACGGCGTGACCGGCAGCGGCAAGACCGAGGTCTATCTGCGCCTTGCCGCGCACATGCTGGCGCAGGGCAAGCAGGTGCTGATGCTTGTGCCCGAGATCGCGCTCACGCCGCAGCTCGAACACCGTGTCGCCGAGCGCTTCGCCGTGGCCAGGGTCGTCAGCCTGCATTCCGGGCTGGCCGACGGTGCGCGCTCGCGCGGCTTCGTGCAGGCACTGAGCGGGCACGCCGACATCGTGCTCGGCACCCGGCTCGCGGTGTTCGCACCGCTACCGCGCCTGGGTCTGATCCTGGTCGACGAAGAGCATGACGCCTCGTACAAGCAACAGGAAGGCGTGCGCTACTCGGCGCGCGACGTCGCGGTGTGGCGCGCTCGCCAGCGCGGCGTGCCGGTGGTGCTGGGCTCGGCGACACCGTCGCTGGAGACCTGGTACCACGCCCGCAACGAGCGCTACGTGCTGCAGGTGCTCAAGCAGCGCGCGGTGGCGGCGGCGATGCCGACGGTGCGCTGCATCGACGTGCGCCGCCTGAAGCTGGACGAGGGGCTCGGCCCCGGCCTGCTGGCGGCGATCGCACAGCGCCTGGAACGCGGCGAACAGAGCCTGGTGTTCCTCAACCGCCGCGGCTACGCGCCGGTGCTGTCCTGCCCCGCCTGCGGCTGGGTCAGCCGCTGCCCGCACTGTTCGGCCAATCTCGTCGTGCATCTGGCCGACCGCCGCCTGCGCTGCCACCATTGCGGCTGCGACGGTGGCATTCCGCATGCCTGTCCGAGCTGCGGCAACCAGGACATCCAGCCCTTCGGCCGCGGTACGCAGCGCATCGAGGCACGCCTGGCCGAGCTGTTCCCGCAGGCACGCGTGCTGAGGGTGGACCGCGATGCGGCGCGCACGCGCAAGCAATGGGAAACCCTGCTGGCGACGATCGCGGAGGGAGGGGCCGACATCCTGGTCGGCACGCAGATGATGGCCAAGGGGCACGATTTCCCGAACCTGACCCTGGTCGGCGTCATCGGCGCCGACGCCTCGCTGCACGCGGCCGATTTCCGTGCCCCCGAGCGCCTGTTCCAGCAATTGATGCAGGTCGGCGGCCGCGCCGGGCGGGGAACCCTGCCCGGCGAAGTGCTGATCCAGACCGAGTATCCGGCGCATCCGCTCTACCAGCACCTGGCGCGCCACGATTTCGACGCGTTCGCTCGCATGGAGCTGCAGGCGCGGCGCAGCGCCGGCTTTCCGCCCTTCAGCCACCAGGCCATGCTGCGCGCCGATGCGCCGGCGCTGGACGACGCGGTCGAATTCCTGCGCCATGCCCGCCGGCTGGTCGAAGCGCATGCGCTGGCGGGCCTGCGCATCTACGACCCGGTGCCGATGCGCATGACGCGGCTGGCGCGGCGCGAACGCGCGCAATTGCTCGTCGAGGCCGACCAGCGCGGCGTGCTGCAGGCCTTCCTTGCCGATTGGGTGGCCGTGCTGTATCGCCAGCGCACCGCGCGCGAGCTGCGCTGGCAGCTCGATGTCGATCCGCTCGACGTGTAAGCCGGCGCCATCCGCGCATGTGGCGCGCGGCAGCCCGGGCCTCGTTTCCGCCGCATGCGCACTCCTGGCGAGCGGCCAAACCCGGTTACCATCGGTAGCGCGACTCAAACAGGAACATACCCATGGCGCAGGCCCCTCAACTGAACAGGCACCAGACGCTCGTGCTGGGCGCATTGCTGCACGCGCAGGAGCCGGTCAGCGCGTATGCCCTGCTCGAGCAGTTGCGGGGAGAAGGGCTGCGCGCACCCTTGCAGGTCTACCGCGCGCTGGACAAGCTGATCGAATACGGCCTGGTGCACAAGCTGTCCAGCCTCAACGCCTTCATGGCCTGCGCCCATCCCCACGAGCATCGGCACGAACTGATCTCGTTCGCGATCTGCGAGCGCTGCGGCAAGGTCATGGAGTTTTCCGGGCCGGAATTCGAGGCAGGACTGCGGCGCTGGGCGAAGGAACACGCATTCCGGATGGAAAGCGCGGCCATCGAATTGCGCGGTACGTGCGAGCGCTGTCTGTCGGACTAGGCCGCGTGCCCGGCCGGAACAGGCCGTCTGATGCGCGCTTCAGCGCACCGCAGTCGTCCCGCTCCACCCGCCGCCGAGCGCGGCGACCAGTTGCACGCTCGCCTGCAGGCGGTCGCGGGTAATGTCGAGCGCGCCGCGGCGCGCGGCCAGCGTGCCGTTCTGTGCCACCACCACTTCGAGGAAGGACACCTGGCCGGCGCGATAGCGGTTGGTCACCAGGCGCTCGTTTTCCTCGGCCAGTGCCACCACGCGCGCCTGCTGGCCCGCACGCGCTTCCAGCGCACGCAGGCTGGCGAAGGCATCCTCGGTTTCCTGCAGTGCGGCCAGCACCGCTTCGCGCCAGGCTTCGGCCGCGGCTTCGTGCACGGCACGGGCGTCGTCGAGCGCCGCCGCGCGCGCGCCGCTGTCGAACAAGACGCCGGCCAGCGTGGGGCCGAGCGCCCAGACCCGGTTGGGCGCCTCGAACCAGTGGCGGAACTCGGCGGAGCGGTAGCCGCCGGACAGGCCCAGGGTCAGGTCCGGCAGCCAGGCCGCCTGCGCCACGCCGATGCGGGCATTGGCCGCGGCCACCCGGCGCTCGGCCACGACCAGGTCGGGGCGCCGGACCAGCAGCTCGCCCGGCAGCGCCGTGGGCACCGGCGGCATGGCCACCAGGCTGCCGTCGGCGGCCAGGGCGAAGCCCGCTGGCGGCCGTCCCGCGAGCACGGCGATGGCGTTTTCCGCCACTGCGCGCTGGTCGACCAGTTCGAGCAACTGCGCGCGCACGTTCTCGAGCTGGCTTTCGGCCTGCACCACGTCGGCGCGCGCGATCATGCCGGCCTCGTACTGGTTGCGGGTCAGTTGCAGCGAGCGCGTGTAGGCGGTTTCGGTCTGCAGCAGCAATTCGCGCTGCTGGTCGAGCACGCGCAGGCGGATGTAGGCCTGCGCCAGGCTGGCCTGCAGCGACAGCCGCAGCGCCGCGAGGTCCGCCGCCGAGCCTTCCAGTTCGGCCTGCCCCGCTTCGGCCGCGCGTCGCACCCGCCCCCACACATCGGGCAGCCAGCTTACCGACAGCGTGCCGTCGTAGCTGTTGGCGACGGCGTCGGCCGTGCCGCTGCGCCGCCCGGACAGCTCGCCGCCCACCGTCGGCGCGAAGCCTGCGCGCGTGCCGCGCAGCGCCGCCTCGGCCTGGCGCAGGCGTGCCGCGGCCTGTGCGACGCCCGGATTGGCGGCCTCCAGCTCGTCGATCAGGCCGTCCAGCCTGTCGTCGCCATAAGCTTTCCACCAGGCGCCGTCCTCGGCCACCGGTGTCCGCACCGTCTGCCAGCCGGTGTCGTGCTTGAAGGCCTGCGGCATGGCGGGCAGCTCCGGAGCGCGGTAGTCGGGACCGACCGCGCAGCCGGACAGGCTCAGGACGAAGGCGGCGGACATGGGGAAGAAGGTAGGCAGGCGCATGATCGGAAACGGAATGGAAAAGGCTCGGCGGGAACAGGCCTGCGGCCCGGGCTTGGTGAGGCTCACGGCGCCGCCGCCGGGGTCGTGCGGCGCGCGCACCGCAGCCGCAGGCGGTCGAGGGCGAGGTACACCACCGGGGTGGTGTAGAGCGTCAGCAACTGGCTGACCGCCAGTCCGCCGACGATGGCGATGCCGAGCGGCTGGCGCAGCTCCGAACCTTCGCCCACGCCGAGCAGCAGCGGCAGGGCGCCGAGCAGGGCGGCCAGGTTGGTCATCAGGATCGGACGCAGGCGCAGCATCGCCGCGCGCCGGATCGACTCGTGCGGTGACAGCTTCAGGTTGCGTTCGCCGTCGATCGCGAAATCGATCATCAGGATGGCATTCTTCATGACCACGCCGATCAGCAGGAACAGGCCGAGCAGGGCGATCAGGCTGAATTCGGTACCCGACAGCATCAGCGCCAGCAGCGCGCCGATGCCGGCCGACGGCAGTGTGGACAGGATCGTGAGCGGGTGCAGGGTACTCTCGTAGAGAATGCCGAGGACGAAGTACACCGTCACCAGCACGGCAAGGATCAGCAGCGGCTGCGACTGGCTGGTCTCGTCCAGGCTCTGGATCGAGCCGCCGTGGCGGGTGAACAGCGAAGACGGGATCATCAGCCGCGCGATGGCGCCGTCGATGGCCTGCATCGCCTGTTCCGGCCCGACCCCGGATGCCAGCGCATACTCGACGCCCTCGACGGCGTACTGCTCGTAGTGGGACACGCGGTCGTTGCTGAGGCTGTTGCGGTAGCTGGTGAAGGCCGACAGCGGCACCCGCTGGCCGTCCGCGGTGATCACCTGCAGCTCGTCGAGCACGCCGGCATGCTCGGTGTAGCGCGGATCGAGCTCCATCACCACGCGGTACTGGTTGAGGCTGTCGTAGAGTGTCGCGACCTGGCGCTGCGAGAAGGAGTTGTTGAGCACCGAGCCGACCATGCGCATGTCGACGCCCAGGCGCTGGGCCGCCTCGCGGTCGATGTCGATGCTCAGTTGCTGGGTGCCTTCGTCGCGGTAGCCGTTCACATCCTCGAGTTCGGGCAGGTCTTCCATGGCCTGCGTCAGACGGGCCGCCCACTGCTTGAGGGCGCTGGTCTCGGGCGACATCAGCAGCACTTCGTATTCGCTGGAGTTGAACGGCGGCCTGAGCTGTATGTCCTGGTCCACATGCAAAAGCAGCATGCCGCCCGGCACCTGGGGGGCCGTGTTGCGCAGGCGGTCCACCACTTCGCGGGCGCTGGCGTCGCGCTCGGCGCGCGGCTTGAGCTTGACCATCAGCCAGGAGTTGCTGATGCCGCCCGTGCCCCCGCTGGTGCCGACGACGTCCGCGACTGCGGGGTCGGCCAGCATGTGGTTCCGGTACACATCGATCTTGGGCTGCATCAACTGGAACGAAAAGCCGTCGTCGCCGCGCACCAGCCCGCGCAACTGGCCGGTGTCCTGTTCCGGCAGCGTGCCCTTGGGGATGGCGACGTACAGGTAGACGTTGCAGCCGATCACCGCGGCCAGCGCCAGCAGCACGACTGCGCTGTGGCGCAGCGCCCAGTCCAGGCTCGTCGAATAGCCGCGCTGCAGCGTGGACGACACGCGTGCGCCGAAGGCCGCCAGGCCGCCGCCACCGCGCGCTTCGCGCGGGCGCAGCAGATGGGCGCACAGGCTGGGCGTCAGCGTCAGCGACACCGCCAGCGACACCAGGATGGCAGCGGCGAGCGTGATCACGAACTCGCGGAACAGGCGCTCGACGACGCCACCCATGAACAGCACCGACAGGAACACCACCACCAGCGACACGTTCATCGCCAGCAGCGTGAAGCCGACCTCGCCGGCCCCCTTGAGCGCGGCGCGGTAGGGACGCATGCCGTTGGCGATATGGCGCTCGATGTTCTCCAGCACCACGATCGCGTCGTCCACCACCAGGCCGGCGGCGACGATCAGCGCCATCAGCGACAGGTTGTTGAGCGAGAAGCCCTGGAAGTACATCGCCACGAAGGCACCGATCAGCGACACCGGCACCGCCAGGCTCGGGATCAGCGCGGCGCGGCCGTCGCCGAGGAAAGCCCACACCACCGCGATCACCAGTGCGGCGGCGATCAGCAGCGTGAACTGCGCCTCGGCCAGCGTCGCGCGGATGCCGGGGCTGCGATCCATCACCACCCGCATCGCCGTATCGGCCGGCAGCAGCGCCTGCAGCGCGGGCAGCTGCGCGTGGATGGCATCCACGGTGGCGACGATGTTGGCGTCAGGCTGGCGATAGACCTGCAGCAGCACCGCCGGGTCGTGGTTGTGGAAGCCGCTGCTGTAGCGGTTTTCGGTGGCGTCGCTGACCGTGGCGACGTCGCCCAGGCGCACCACCGCGCCATCGCGGTAGAGCACGATCAGGTCGCGGTAGTCGGCCGCGGTGCGCAGGCTGTCGCTGCTGCCCACCCGCCAGCGCAGGTCGCCCTCTTCCAGCACGCCCAGGGGCTGCAGGGCATTGGCGTCGGCGATCGCCGAGCGGATGTCGTCGAGCGCGATGCCGTGGTGGGCGAGCATGCCCGGATTGAGCTGGACCCGCACCGCCGGCAGCGCGGCGCCGCCGACGCCGACTTCGCCGACGCCTGCGATCTGCGCGATCTTCTGCGCCAGGATGGTCGCCGCCAGGTCGTACAGCCGGCCGGGCGACAGGCTGGGCGAGGACAGCGCCACCACCATCACCGGCGATTGGGTCGAGTTGACCTTGCGGTAGCTGGGGTTGCCCGGCATGCCAGCCGGCAACTGCCCGCGCACCGCGTTGATCGCCGCCTGCACGTCGCGCGCGGCGGCATTGATGTCGCGGTCGAGGGCGAAGCGCAGGCGCACGCGGGCGGCACCCTGGCTGCTCGACGAGCTCAGCTCGGTGACCCCGGCAATGCTGCCCAGCGCGCGTTCGAGCGGCGTCGCCACGTTTGCCGCCATGCTTTCGGGGCTGGCGCCGGGGAGGTTGGCGCTGACCTCGATCGACGGGAACTCGACTTCCGGCAGCGGCGCCACCGGCAGCAGCCGGTAGGCGAGCAGGCCGCACAGCACCAGCGCGATCGCGAGCAGGCAGCTCGCCACCGGACGGCGGATGAAGGTGCGCGCCAGGTTCATGCGCCGGCGTCCGCCGCCGCCGTGCCCTGGCGGGCCGCGCGGCGGCCGGTGAGGCGGTCGAAGAAGAGATAGACCACCGGTGTCGTGAACAGCGTCAGGACCTGGCTCACCAGCAGTCCGCCGACCATGACGACGCCCAGCGGCTGGCGCAGCTCGGCGCCGGAGCCGCCCGCCAGCATCAGCGGCAAGGCGCCGACCAGCGCCGCCAGCGTAGTCATCAGGATGGGGCGGAAGCGCAGCAGCGCGGCGCGGCGGATCGCGTCGCGCGGCGCCATGCCGAGCTTGCGCTGCGCATCGAGGGCGAAGTCCACCATCATGATGCCGTTCTTCTTGACCAGGCCGATCAGCAGCACGATGCCGATCACCGCCACCAGGTCGAGCGGCCGGCCGGACAGGTGCAGCGCGGCGAGCGCGCCGACCGTGGCCGACGGCAGCGTGGACAGGATGGTCACCGGGTGGATGGTGCTTTCGTACAGCACGCCGAGCACGATGTACATCGTCACCACCGCGGCCAGGATCAGCCACAAGGTGTTGCTGAGCGAGGCGCGGAAGGCCTCGGCCGCGCCCTGGAAGCGCATCTCCACGGCGAGCGGCAGGCCGATCTCCGCGCGCACCGCCTCGATCGCGGCCACGGCTTCGCCGAGCGAGGCGCCCGGCGCGAGGTTGAAGGACAGCGTCGCCGCCGGGAACTGGCCCTGGTGCGAGATCGCCAGCACCGCCGGGCGCAGCGAGATCCGTGCCACCGTGGACAGCGGCACCGGCCCGCCGCTGGCGGTCGGGATGTAGGTGCGCTCCAGCGCCTCGGGGCCGACCGCATGGCGTGGATCGACTTCGAGCACGATGCGGTACTGGTTGGCGTGGGTGAACAAGGTGGCGATCTGGCGCTGGCCGTAGGCGGTGTGCAGCGCGCCGATCACCTGTGCGGCACTTACGCCCAGGCGCTTCGCCGCGTCGCGGTCGATGTCGACCCGTGCCTGTACGCCGTCACGCTGCAGGTCGGAGGCGACGTCGGCCAGTTCGGGGCGCTGGCGCAGCGCCGAGACCATGGTGTCCACCCAGGCCGCGAGTTCGCCTTCGTCCGGCGTGGACAGCGTGAATTGGTACTGGGTGCGGCTGATGCGGTCTTCGATGGAGAGCTCCTGTACCGGCTGCATCCAGGCCTTGATGCCTTCGACTTCGGCGAAGCGCCCGGCCAGCCTGCGCATGACGCGTTCGGCGCCGTCGCGCTCGCCGTGCGCGCGCAGATTGATCAGCATGCGGCCGCTGTTGAGTGTGGTGTTGCTGCCATCGACGCCGATGAAGGACGACAGGCTGAGCACGTCCTGATCGGTCAGTGCCACCTGCGCCAGCGCCTGCTGGCGTTCGGCCATGGTGCCGAAGGACACCGATTGCGGCGCTTCGGTGACGACCTGGATCACGCCGCTGTCCTGCACCGGGAAGAAGCCCTTGGGCACGGTGGCGTAGAGCAGCGCGGTCAGGGCCAGCGTGCCGACCGTGACCAGCAGCGTCGCGGTCTGGTGGCGGAGCACCCAGTCCAGCCAGGCGCCGTAGCGTTCGATCACGCGGTCGAGCGGGCCGTCGCCTTCGCCCTCGCCATGCGCCGGGGTGTCGCCCAGCATGCGCGCGCTCATCATCGGCGTCAGCGTCAGCGACACCACCAGCGAGATCAGGATTGCCACCGCCAGGGTGACGGCAAATTCGTGGAACAGCCGTCCGACCACGTCGCCCATGAACAGCAGCGGAATCAGCACCGCGATCAGCGAAACCGTCAGCGATACCAGCGTGAAGCCGATCTCGGCCGCGCCCTTCAGCGCCGCCTGCATCGGCGAGGCGCCGGCCTCGCGGTGGCGGGCGATGTTCTCCAGCATCACGATCGCATCGTCGACGACGAAGCCGGTGGCGATGGTCAGCGCCATCAGGCTGAGGTTGTTCACCGAAAAGCCGGCGAGGTACATCACGCCGAAAGTGCCCACCAGCGACAGCGGCACCGCCACGCTCGGGATCAGCGTGGCGCTCGCGCGGCGCAGGAACAGGAAGGTCACCAGCACCACCAGGCCGACCGCGAACACCAGTTCCTTCTGCACGTCGTGCACCGAGGCGCGGATGGACAGCGTGCGGTCGGTCAGCAGTGCGACATCGACCGCGGCCGGCAGCGTGGCGGTCAGTTGCGGCAGCAGCTCGCGCACGCGGTCGGCCACCTCGATGACGTTGGCGCCCGGCTGGCGCTGGATGTTGACCAGCACCGCCGGTGCCTCCACCGGGGTGGCGCAGCCGCTGGCGCCGGCGCCGGCTTCGCCCGTATCGCAATAGCCCGCCCAGGCGGCGAGGAAGCGGTCTTCGGCGCCCTGCTCGATGGTGGCGATGTCGCCCAGGCGCAAAGGCGCGCCGTTCGACCAGGCGACGATCAGGCTGCGGTATTCCTCGACCGACTTGAGCTGGTCGTTGGCCTCCACCATCACGAAGCGGTGTGGGCCGTCTAGGCTGCCCTTGGGCTGGGTCGAGTTGGCCGCGACCAGCGCGCTGCGGATGTCTTCCATGTTGAGGCCGTGCGCGGCGATGGCCTGCGGATTGACCTGCACCCGCAGCGCCGGGCGCTGGCCGCCGGCCAGGCTCACCATGCCGACGCCGGGCAACTGCGCCAGCTTTTGCGCCATGCGGGTATCGACCATGTCGTATACCTCGGGCAGCGGCAGCGCGGCCGAGGACACCGCCAGGGTCACGATCGGCGCGTCGGCGGGGTTGACCTTGCGGTAGATCGGCGGCGTCGGCAGGTCGTCGGGCAGCAGGTTGGCCGCCGTGTTGATCGCCGCCTGCACTTCCTGCTCGGCCACGCCCAGGTCCACGCTGAGGCCGAACTGCAGCGTGATCGCCGATGCGCCGCCGGAACTGGTCGAACTCATCTGCTTGAGCCCGGGGATCTGCCCGAGGCGGCGCTCCAGCGGCGCGGTGATGGTGCGGGCGGTCACCTCGGGGCTGGCGCCCGGATGGAAGGTGAACACCTGGATGATGGGGTAGTCGACCTGGGGCAGCGCCGCCACCGGCAGCAGGCGCCAGGCCAGCAGGCCGGAGATGACGAGCGCGATCATCAGCAGCGTGGTCGCCACCGGCCGCTCGATGAAGGGGCGGGAGATGTTCATCTCCGCTCAACCGCCCTGGCGCTGGGCGCCTGGCGCCGGCGTGCCGGCTTCCTCGTTGCCGTCGCTGTCCACCAGGGTGACGGCCCTGCCCTCGCGCAGGCGGTCCAGGCCTTCGAGCACCACCTTCTCGCCGCCGTCGATGCCGCTTTCCACCACCACCTTGGTGCCGTCCGAGGCGCCCAGCGCGACCGGGCGGACATTGGCCTTGTCGTCGGCGACGACGTAGACGTAGCTCCCACGGGAACCGAACTGCACCGCATCGGCGGGGATGGTCACCGCGTCCTGGATGCTGCGCACCGCCAGGCGGATATTGACGAACTGGTTCGGGAACAGGGCATCGTCGGTATTGGCGAATTCGGCTTTCAGGCGCACCGTGCCGGTCGCGGTGTCGATCTGGTTGTCGAAGGTGCGCAACACGCCGCTGGCGATCTGCTTGCGGTCGTCGCGGTCCCAGGCCTCCACCTGCAGGCTGCGGCCGCGCGCCATTTCCTCGCGCACCGTCGCCAGCTCGCGCTCCGGCACGGTGAACATCACCGCGATCGGGCGGGTCTGGACGATGCTGACGATGCCGTCGGTGTCGCCGCTGGAAATCAGGTTGCCGGCATCGACGCGGCGCAGCCCGACGCGGCCTTCGATCGGCGCCTCGATCCGGGTCCAGCCGAGCTTCAGGCGGGCGTCGTCCACCTGGGCCTGGTTGGTCTTGAGCGTGCCGCGCAACTGGTTGACCAGCGCCTCCTGGGCCTCGACCTGCTGGCGGGCGATGGAATCCTGCTCGAACAGCAGGCGATAACGGGCAAGCTCGGTCTCGGCGTTCTTGAGCTGGGCCTGGTTCTGCTGCAACTGGCCTTCGGCCTGGGACAGGCCGACGCGGTAGGGCGCGGGGTCGATCTCGGCGAGCAGCGCGCCCTTGCGCACCCGGTCGCCTTCCTCGAATGCCAACTTCATCAGCTCGCCATCCACACGGCTTCTCACCGTGACGCTGGCCAGCGGCGTGACCGTGCCGATCGCGCGCAGGCGCACGTCCAACTCGCCGCGTTCCGCAGCAACGGCCTTGACCGGCACCGGGCCGCTCATCATGCCGGGGCGCGGCGCGCCGGAAGTGGAAGTCTGAGCGTCGCTGCGCAGGAAATACCAGGCGGTGGCGGCGACGGCGGCCGCGGCCAGGAGCAAGAGGCTCAGTCGCCCCTTGGATGACGAAGTGGAAGGCATGGATTCAGGAAGGCGCTTGCTGCGTGGGAGACCTGCGGAAAGACAGGGCGAATTACCGAAGGTTCTGTGAAGTGAGATGTATTCTCAAGTTCGAGTATAAAAGGGGCGACATGCCCGCTACAAGCATGTCGCCCGATGCAGCACGCGCGTGCGGTGCCGTGCTCAGACGAGCCGTTCGACCGCGCCGCGGTACAGCTCCAGCGCCTCGTCGCGGCTGTTGGCGCTGACGCCGAGGTTGTTCACCAGGCCGTTGTCCAAGCTGTAGCACCACGCATGCACGGTCACGCCCTGGCCGCGCTGCCAGGCCTCGCGCAGTATCGAGGTCTGGCACACATTGACTACCTGGTGGATGGCGTTGAGTTCGCACAGCCGGTCGAGCCGGGTGTCGGTATCGTCGATCTGGGCGAGGCGGTCCGCATGGCGGTCGCGCACGTCCTGCACGTGGCGCAGCCAGTTGTCGGTGAGGCCGGTGCGGTTGTCATTGAGCGCCGCCTTGACCCCGCCGCAGCCGTAGTGGCCCACCACCAGGATGTGCTTCACGCGCAGCATCTCGACCGCGTAATGGATCACCGACAGGGCGTTGAGGTCGGTATGGACGACGACGTTGGCGACGTTGCGATGGACGAAGACCTCGCCCGGCGCCAGGCCGATGATCTGGTTCGCCGGCACGCGGCTGTCGGAACAGCCTATCCACAGGTACTCGGGCGACTGCTGGTTGACCAGGCGGGAGAAGAACTCCGGGTCCTCGGCCTGCATGCGTTCGGACCAAGCCTTGTTGTTGGCGAAGAGGTGTTCGATGGATTGAGACATGAAGATCCTTGGATCGCGCGCTGGCGCAGTAGGCGCGATTGTGAAGGACAACCCGGGATTGGAATAGTGGGCAGGGCGTAGCAGTCGCGAAAGGCGGGGTCGGCTCCAGCCTGGCCGGTGCCGGGTAAATCGGGCGGCAAAGAGACCCGGGCATCCGTTGCAGGTCAGCATTTGCCGGCAGGCTGGTCGCGTCTTCATGGGGTGCGTGCCGGTAGGGGATCGAGTTCCGATTTGCGGTCTTCAAACAACTGGATCAGGTGATCCGCGACGGCCCGCACGCGCCGGGAATGGGCAAGGTCGGCGTGCAGCACCAGCCAGATCGGCTGATCCGCGCCCAGTTCCGGCAACAGGCAGACCAAGTCCGCCTGCCGTGCCAGGTAATGCGGAAGCACGGCCAGCCCGAGGCCTGCGGTGGTGGCCGAGAGCTGCGCCGACAGCGTGTTCGTCTCCACCCTGCACGGCTTGTCACGCAGCATCCGAGCGAGCCACTTGGCCGCAGGCAGGTGACCGTGGGGCTCCGCCCAGCCGATGAAATCGTCATCAACGAACGCACCGGCATCAGCCCCGCCCCGGCGGGCCTCGACGTAGCCGCGAGAACCATAGAGGCCGAAGCCCAGCGTACCCAGGCGTTTGATCGTGATGTTGCCCGCTTCGGGTTTGACCATCCGCACGGCCAGATCGGCGTCGCGCCGGTGCAGGTTGACCGTTTGCACCGCGCTGACGATCTCCACCCGTAGGCCGGGATGGGTTGCGAAAAGCTGGGGCAGCGACGGGATGATGAGCGGGTTGGCCAGGTTCTCCGCGGTGGCCAGGCGGACGCAGCCGGCGACATGTCGTTGCTGCTGGGCGGCGTAGCCGAAGGCATGCCCGGCATGCTCCAATGCTTCCGCACGCTCCAGCAGGGCCCCGCCATCGTCGGTGAGCCGATAGCCGCTTTGATGCCGGCTGAACAATGGCACGCCCAGGGCCCCTTCCAGGCGATCCAGTCGCCGCGACACGGTGGCAACGCCCATCGCCAGAGCGATCGCCGCGCCGCTCAAGGTGCCGTTGCGCGTAATCGCCAGGAAGACACGGGCGTCATCCCAGTGCAAAAGCGGGTTCTTGTTGTCTTCCATATTCGGAAAGTCGGGCTCCGATTTTATCTGTGTATGCGATTGATCCGGAAGATCATACTTTCCGCACTGTGTGAGAGGAAATGTGATGCAACGACGCAAACTCGGGACCGATCTGGATGTCTCCGCCCTGGGACTGGGCTGCATGGGCATGAGCGAGTTCTATGGCCCACGGGACGATGAACTGGCCATGCAGGCGCTGGCGCAAGCCACGGAAATGGGCGTCGATTTTCTCGACACCGCCGATATCTATGGCCCGCAGCACAACGAGGAGTTGATCGGCCGTTTCCTGGCAACGCACCGGCCCCAGGTGCGTATCGCCACAAAGTTCGGCATCGTGCGCAAGGCGGGCGAATACAGGCGCAGCCTCGACAACACGCCTCAGTACGCCCGTCAATGCTGCGAAGCCTCGCTGCGTCGGCTCGGAATCGAGCAGATCGACCTCTATTACGTGCATCGCGTCGACCCGGCCCATCCGATCGAGGAGACGATGGCCGGGCTTGCTCGACTCGTACAGGAGGGCAAGATCGCCCGCATCGGCTTGTGCGAAGTCAGCGCCGCCACGCTACGGCGCGCGCATGCCGTGCATCCCGTGGCTGCGCTGCAGACGGAATACTCGCTATGGACGCGAGAGGTCGAAGCCGAGGTATTGCCGACGTGCCGCGAGCTGGGGATCGGCCTGGTCGCCTATTCGCCCCTGGGCCGTGGCTTTCTGACCGGCCGGTTCCAGAGCGACGCAAGGTTCGAGGAAGGCGACTTCCGCGCCAGCCTGCCGCGCTTTCAGCCCGGGAACATAGGCACCAACCGTTCCCTGGTGGAGGTCGTGGCGGCCCTGGCAGCGCACAAGGCCTGCTCGACCGCCCAAATTGCCTTGGCGTGGCTGCTGGCACAGGGCGACGACATCGTGCCGATCCCCGGCACGAGACGCATCGCCCACCTGCAGGACAACCTGGGCGCGTTGTCGGTACATCTGCAGCCGGACGACCTCGCGGAACTGAATCGTGCACTCGATGCCTTGCCGGTGGTGGGCGAACGCTATACCGAGGAAGGCATGAAAGGAATCGACGCATGAGCATCCCTCGTCGCGCGCCTTCCGACTGCCTGACGGCGACGATGGAGGAAGAGCAGCGCATCGCTTGGCCGGACATGGTGCGGCTTGGCACGCTGCCGCCCGGACGCAGCCTGGAGTCCGAGGCGGCGGTGCTGCCTTACACCTTCACGTCCGACTACAGGCTGGAAGGCAACGAAGTCGTCATCCGCCGCAAGCTGGTATCCAGCAATCCCGCCCTGCAGGCCTTGCTGCGGGAAATCGCGCTTGAATACGACACGGTGTTGAGCTACGCACCGCGCTGAGGCGGAGCTGGCCCGGCCGGCAGGCTGAGAGCCGGTCTGGGTAGAGCTGCCCACCGGTCAAGCTGCTTGTTCAATCCGCCCACACCCCCAGTTCGACCAATTGTTTCGTCGCCGCCGCGGCCCAGCCGCGATTTGCCGCCGGGCTGGCGGGGCTGGGGTGCAGGATGCGGCCGAAGCGGGCGCCGGTGGAGGTGCCGAGCGCTTCCATGGCGCGCTTTTCGGCCCAGTTGCCGATGCCGATCACCCATTCGGGCTGCAGCGTGGCGACCAGCGTGCGCAGGTGTTCGTCGCAGGCGGCCAGCAGCGGGCGCTGCTCGGCGGCGGGCAGTTTGTCCGGCGTCAGGTTGCGGCCGCCTTCGAAGAAGGCGAGCGGGCAGTAGTTGGCGATGAAATGTCCGGCGAAAAAGGCGTCGGGCGTGCCGAAGCGCGTGCGGAACAGGCCCCACAGGCGCTGGCCGCTGACTTCGGAGCGGGTGCAGGCGAAGCCTTCCACCGGGCGCCTGGGGTTGGTTTCGCGCGGCTGGCCGACCGGGCCTTCCAGCCCCAGCCAGTCGCGTGCGCTGGCGATTTCGCCGAAGGGCACGCCGATCTGCACCATGCCGAAGGGCCCCGGGTTCATGCCGACGAAGACCACGCGCTTGCGCCCTTCGCCGAAGCGTTCCAGATAGCGGCGATGCACGTCCCAGGCGTAGTCGAGCGGGTTGTAGACGTGGGTGACGGGTGGGGCGAAGCGCATCGCGTCAACCGTGGCGGACAAGCGGCGGGCGGCGTCGATGAGGGTGGCGGCGGTCGAGGCGGGGGCGGTCATGGCGGCTCGGGATGGAGGCGGCGAAAGCGGTGAGTGTAGCCGTGCTGTCTCAGAAGACGAGGTACTTGAGCAGATACAGCGCCGCCATGCCGGCGACGATGGTCGCCAGCACGCTGCGCGTGCGCCAGGCGACGAGGACGGCGGCCAGCGCGGCCCAGGGGCGGGGCGTGTCGAAGGCGAACTGCACTTCGCCGCCGGTCACGAACAAGGCGCTCGCGGTCAGTGCCGCGAAGCTGGCCGGCGCGATGTGGCGGCACAGCGCGTGCAGCCAGCCCGGCAGGCTGTGGCGGGCGAAGAGGCCGATCATCGCGTAGCGGTACAGGAAGGTCAGGATGCCGACGGCCACCAGCAGGGCGAGCAGGCTGGGCGTGCTCATGTGGCGGACCTCATCGTGCGTGCTCCAGGCGGCGCACCGTCCATACGCCGGCCAGCAGGCCGAGCAGGATGGCCGCCACCAGGCCGAGTTTGTAGGGCAGGGCGGCGAGGGCCAGGGCCGCGAGCGCCGCGGCCAGCGCCGCCGCCTGCCCGGCGCGTTCGCGCAGCAGCAGGGTGAGCAGGGCGATGAAGGTCAGCGGCACGGCGAAGTCCAGCTCCCATTCGGCGGGGATGGTGGCGCCGAACAGCAGCCCGGCCGCGGTGGACACCTGCCAGCCCGCCCACAGCGTGAAGCCGGCGCCGAGAAAGTACCAGTGGCGCAGGTCGGCCGGGGGCGCCGCGTCCTCGCGCCGCTGGTAGCGCAGCACCGCCACCGCGTAGGCCTCGTCGGTCAGCAGGTAGGCCAGCAGCAGGCGCCAGCGCCGCGGCAGGTGGCGCACGTATTCGGCCATCGAGGCGCTGTACAGCATGTGGCGCAGGTTGAGCAGGCCGGACGTCAGCGCGATCGGCAGTGCGCCGGCGCCGGCCGCCAGCATCTGCACGATGACGAGCTGGGCCGCGCCGGCGAAGACCACGGCCGAGGCCAGTTGTGCGATCCAGGCCGGCACGCCGGCCGCGAGCGCGGCGATGCCGTAGATCATGCCGAAGGGCACGGCCCCCAGCAGCAGCGGGGCCTCGTCGCGGCAGCCGGCGAGGAATTCGCTGGCCGCGGTCTTTTCCGCCCGCGCCATCAGTCGTCCAGCGCGCCGTCGGTCCGCGGCCGCCCCAGGCGGCCGAGCGCGTCGCGCAGCCACCACACCATCACCACGCCCGGTATGGCGACGACGATGGAGAAGATGAAGAAGGCCGGCCAGCCGATGCTTTGCGACAGCACGCCTGACAGCGGGCTGACGTAGATGCGGCCCACCGCGGCGAAGGCCGACAGCATGGCGTAGTGGGTGGCGGTGAAGTGCTGGTTGCACAGCCCCATCAGCAGCGCGACGAAGGCCACCGTGCCCATGCCGCCGCTGATGTTCTCGCCGGCGATCACCGCCAGCAGCAGCAGGTCGAGCGCGGCGGGTGCGTCCAGCGACACGATGCCCCAGTCGAAGGCCGGCACCATCACCGCGCCCCAGGCGCCCTTGCCGAGCTGCGCCAGCAGGTAGAAGCCGAAGTTGGACACCAGTTGCAGCACGCCGAACAGCAGCAGCGAGCGGTACAGCGCCAGCCGCGTCATGATCAGGCCGCCGATGAAGGCGCCGAGGATGGTCAGCCAGATGCCGATGACCTTGTTGGCGATGCCGACTTCTTCCTGCGAGAAGCCCATGCCCTTGATCAGGAAGGGCGTGGTCAGGCTGCCGGCGAAGGCGTCGCCGAGCTTGTAGAGGATGATCAGCGCGAGGAAGGCCGCCGCGCCCTGCTGGGCAAAGTAGCTCGACAGCGAGCGGTTCAGGGTCTCGAAGCCCGCGCGCCGCGCCGCCCACCAGGCTAGCGGCATGGCCAGCGCGATTTCGGCGAGCACGAACAGGAGCTGGATCCAGCGGTTGGCGTCGTCCGGGTCCAGCCCGAGCAGGATCAGCGCCTGGCGGGCGATCCAGTAGCCGGCGGCGACGCCGGCCAGCATCGCGGCAAAGCCGAGCAGCTCGCGCCTGGGGTCGGAGTCGAGTGGCTTCAGCGCCGCCGATACGCGCGGCAGTGCCAGCAGCGACACCGCGCCGCAGCCCAGCATGATCAGCGCCATGGTTTCGTACACCCGTGGCCACGACGCCCATTGGCCGGCCCAGATCAGCGCGATGCCGCCCGACAGGATCATCGCCAGGCGGTAGGCGAACACATGCACCGAGGCGCCCAGCCCGCGTTCGGCCTCGGGCAGCAGGTCGGTGCGGTAGGCGTCGACGACCACGTCCTGCGAGGCCGACAGGAAGGCGACCAGCACCGCGGCGGCGGCGAACAGCCCGGGCGTGGCGACCGGCGACAGGCTCGCCATCCACCACAGCAGCGCGGCCAGCGCGAGCTGGGTCAGGGCCAGCCAACCGCGGCGGCGGCCGAGCCAGGGCGGCTCGAAGCGGTCCATCAGCGGCGCCCACAGGAACTTGAAGGTGTAGGGCACGCCGACCAGGCCGAAGAAGCCGATGGTGGCGAGGTCGACGCCGTCGATCGTCAGCCACGCCTGCATGGCCTGGCCGGTCAGTGCCAGCGGCAGGCCGGATGCAAAACCGAGCACCAGGATGGCGAACAGGCGCCAGGCGCGCGCGAGGGCGGGAGGAGGGGCGGCAGGCAAGGGAAGTGGGCGGGCGGCGTGGCGGGACGGCGCATTATCGCAGATCGGCAAGGCTGTGCCGGGGCGCGGGTTTACACAATTCGATACGTTGCTTGCGTCCAGCGCCATCTGCCTCAACAATGCGCGCATTCAGCCGAGTTCGGTGTATTTCCAGCTTCGAGGAGGGAGTCCTTCATGTCGTACACAGTGACCGTGGTATTCGGTGGCAACCGCGAGTACGAGTTTGCGTTGCACGAATCCGAAGTGGCGGGAACGACCAAGGAGCAGGCGCGCAGCTGGCTGGCGAAGGAGTTCGAGGAGCTCGAATGCACCCCGTCCAACCCGATGGGCAAGGTGCTGGTGCTGGACATGATCCTCAATGTCGCCAAGTACGCCGGCGAGAGCCGCTTCGAGCAGGCATCCGACTGGGCGAAGCGGTTCGCGCTGGTGACCGCCGCCGCGCTCGACCGTCCGGCCGTCCGCGTCGACGTGGCGTCCTTCGTCGTCGGCTGAGACCCGCCGCCCTCCGTGACATCGCCGTAAGAGCGGCTTCAGCCGCGATGGGGCTGGAGCCATCCTCAGGCGCTGTTTTCGCTGCCGAACTCCTACGGGTAGATCCTAGCCGGCGCGGCCGAGGCGGTATACCGCCACGCTGGCCAGGAAGTTCGGTTCGTCCAGCACCAGCTTGCCTTCGTCGAAGGCAAGGCGCTCGCGTACCGCGATGCCGTTCATTTCGCACAGCACGTCGAAATCCGCGATGGTGAAGAAGCGCACGTTGGGTGTGTTGTACCACTGGTGCGGCAGGCTCTCGGATACCGGCATGCGCCCGTTCAGGATGCTCTGGCGGTGGCGCCAGTAGCCGAAGTTCGGAAAGCTCACCACGGCCTCGTGGCCGACGCGCAGCATCTCGTGCAGGATGCCCTGGGTGTTGTGCATGGCCTGCAGCGACAGGCTCATGATGACGTGGTCGAAGAAGCCGTCCTCCAGGCCGACGAGGCCTTTCTCCAGGTCCATCTGGATCACGTTGACGCCGTTCCTGACGCTTGCCTGCAGCTTGTCGGGGTCGTTCTCGACGCCGTAGCCCTGCACCTGGCGCACGTCGGCCAGATGCTTGAGCAGCGCGCCGTCGCCGCAGCCGAGGTCGAGCACCTTCTCGCCGGGCTCGATCCACTGCGTGATCACTTCGTAGTCGTAACGGTAGGCCGTCATGTCATACCTCGATACGGTCGAACCAGGCCGACAGCAGCGCGTGGTAGCGCGTGTCGTCGAGCAGGAAGGAGTCGTGGCCGGCCGGGCAGTCGATCTCCGCGTAGCTGACGTTGCGCTTGTTGTGCAGCAGCCCGTAGACGATCTCGCGCGAGCGTTCGGGCGCGAAGCGCCAGTCGGTGGTGAAGGACACCACCAGGAAGTCGGCGCTGGCGCGCGCCAGCGCGGCGGGCAGGCTGCCGCCGTACTCGAAGGCGGGGTCGAAATAGTCCAGTGCCTTGGTCGTCAGCAGGTAGGTGTTGGCGTCGAAGTAGCCGGCGAACTTGTCGCCCTGGTAGCGCAGGTAGGACTCGATCTCGAACTCGACGTCGTAGCTGTAGGTGTTGCGTCCGTGGCGCAGGCTGCGGCCGAATTTCTCCGCCATCGCGTCGTCGGACAGATAGGTGATGTGGCCCACCATGCGCGCCAGTTTCAGGCCGCGCGCCGGCACCACGCCGTGCTCGTAGTAGTGCCCGCCGTGGAATTCGGGGTCGCTGAGGATGGCCTGGCGGGCGACTTCGTTGAAGGCGATGTTCTGCGCCGTGAGCTTGGGCGCGGCGGCGATCACCGCGACATGGCCGACGCGCTCGGGGAACTGCAGCGACCATGACAGCGCCTGCATGCCGCCCAGGCTGCCGCCGACCACCGCCGCGAAGCGCTCGATGCCGAGATGGTCGGCCAGCCGCGCCTGCGACTCGACCCAGTCTTCCACTGTGACGAAGGGGAAGTCCGCCCCCCACAGCCTGCCGGTGGCCGGGTTCGTCTGGTTGGGGCCGGACGAGCCGTAGCAGCCGCCGAGGTTGTTCACGCCGATGACGAAGAACTTGCGCGTGTCCAGCGGCTTGCCCGGGCCGATGAGGTTGTCCCACCAGCCGATATCGTGCGGATCGGTGGCGTAGTGGCCGGCGAGGTGGTGCGAGCCCGACAGCGCGTGGCATACCAGCACGGCATTGCTGCGCTCGGCGTTGAGCGTGCCGTAGGTTTCAAAGACGAGATGGTAGTTGTCGAGCTGCCCGCCGCTGCGCAGCTTGAGCGGCTCGGCGAAGTCCGCCCGCTGCGGCGCGACGATCCCGACGGATTGTGCTTGGATCATGTTCGTGGTGTGAAAAACAAAAAACCCAGCCGGCTGAAGCAGCGGACTGGGTGCCCTCGCTTTAGCCGTATTTGTTGAGCGCCCGCAAGCTGTTGATCAAATCGGCGCTAGGTCCGGCGAACTTAGCGCCCGCCGCGGGAAAAGTCAAACCCCGTGGCGTGATAAGATTTTCACCCGCAACGTCCATCCGTACCGTCATGATCCAGGTCATCGTCAACGGCCAGCCCGAAGCGCTGGCGCCCGATCTTTCCGTTTTCGGCCTGCTCGAGGCGCGTGGTCTTGTCGGCAAGCGCGTGGCGGTCGAGCGCAACGGCGAGATCGTGCCCAAGGCGCGCCATGCCGAGGTGCGGCTCGCCGAGGGCGACCGGCTCGAGATCGTCGTCGCCGTCGGCGGCGGCTGAGGGCGGCGCAGGCCGGCTGCGGCCGGCGCCCGCGCGCAGCGCATGCGTTGCGCGGCCTTTCCACCGCTCACCGTTTCCAAGCACAGCACAGGTTTCCACACCATGAACGACCCCCTGGTCATTGCCGGCAAGGCGTACAGCTCGCGTCTGCTGGTCGGCACCGGCAAGTACAAGGATTTCGCCGAAACCCGCGCGGCCATCGACGCCAGCGGCACCGAGATCGTCACCGTCGCCATCCGCCGCACCAACATCGGGCAGAACCCGGGCGAACCCAATCTGCTCGACGTGCTGCCGCCGGAGCGCTTCACCATCCTGCCCAACACCGCCGGCTGCTACACCGCCGACGATGCGGTGCGCACGCTGCGCCTGGCGCGCGAGTTGTTGTCAACCGAGGCTCGACGGCATGATCTGTGCAAGCTCGAAGTGCTGGGCGACCCGAGCAACCTGTTCCCCAACATGCCGGAGACGCTGAAGGCGGCCGAGACCCTGGTCAAGGACGGCTTCGACGTCATGGTCTACTGCGCCGACGACCCCATCCAGGCCCGGATGCTGGAAGACATCGGCTGCGCCGCGGTGATGCCGCTCGCCTCGCTGATCGGCTCCGGCATGGGCATCCTCAACCCGTGGAACCTGCGCTTGATCATCGACAACGCCAAGGTGCCGGTGATCGTCGACGCCGGCGTGGGCACGGCGTCGGATGCCGCGATCGCGATGGAGCTGGGCTGCGACGGCGTGCTGATGAACACCGCCATCGCCGCCGCCGGCCAGCCGGTGCTGATGGCCGGCGCGATGAAGAAGGCGGTCGAGGCCGGCCGCGAGGCCTTCCGCGCCGGGCGCATGCCGCGCAAGTTCTATTCGGCCGACCCCAGCTCGCCGGCGCAGGGGCTGATTGGTTCATGAGCGAGGCAGGCGAAGTGCAGCACGACATGCAGCAAGCCGTGGCCGGCGTCGAGATCATCGGCCGCGACAGCCCGGAACACCGCTTTTCCAGCCGCAGCATCCGCAGCTTCGTGCTGCGCCAGGGGCGCATGTCCGAGGCACAGCAGCGCTATCTGGACGATGTGCTGCCGAAGATCGGCATCGACTACCGCGCGGCGCCGCTCGACCTGGATGCCGCCTTCGGCCGCCAGGCGCCGAAGATCCTCGAAATCGGCTTCGGCATGGGCGAGACCACGGCGAAGATCGCCGCCGCGATGCCCGGCCACGACTTTCTCGGCATCGAGGTGCATACGCCGGGGGTCGGCGCGCTGTGCAAGCTGATCGCCGAGGGCGGTCTGGCGAACCTGCGCATCATGCAGCACGACGCCGTCGAGGTGATGCGCGACATGATCGCCGACGGCGCGCTGGCGGGGGTGCATGTGTTCTTTCCCGACCCCTGGCGCAAGAAGCGCCATTTCAAGCGCCGCATCATCCAGCCCGATTTCGTCGCGCTGATCGCGCGCAAGCTGGCGCCCGGCGGCTACCTGCACTGCGCCACAGACTGGGAAGACTATGCCCACTGGATGCTCGAGGTGATTTCCGCCGAGCCCCTGCTGCAGAATAGCGCCGACGGCTTCGCGCCGCGTCCGGCCCACCGGCCGCTGACCAAGTTCGAGAACCGCGGCCTGAAGCTGGGCCACGGCGTGTGGGACCTGGTGTTCCGCCGCCGCGCCGCCTGAGGAGAAACGTCCCTTGATCCGCAGCCTGTTCCGCTTCATCTTCTCCACGCTGCGCCTGTTCGTGCGCACGCTGGACTTCGTCGTGCGCGGGCTGTTCTATGCCGCGCTGATCTTCGGCATCGGCATGGTGGTGGCCTTCTTCTTCCGCCCCGAACCGGACATCCCGGCCGACTCCGCGCTGCTGCTGCGCCCGAGCGGCAGCCTCGTGGAGCAGGCCGTGTTCGACCAGCCGCTCGACCTGCTGGCCGCCGGCGGCACGCCCGCCGGGCAGAATGCGCTCGCTGACCTGCTCGAAGCGATCCGCCTGGCGAAGGATGATGCGCGCATCAATGCGCTGGTGATCGAGACCGACCAGTTGCTGGCCGGCGGTTTTTCCAAGCTGGGCGAACTGCGTGCCGCCATCCTCGACTTCAAGGCCTCGGGCAAGCCGGTGCTGGCGCGCGGCGAACGCTTCACCCAGGGGCAGTACTACCTGGCGACGGCCGCCGACGAAGTGCACCTGTCGCCCGACGGCTTCGTGCTGCTGCACGGCCTGTCGCGCTATGGCACCTATTTCAAGGATGCGCTCGATTCCCTGGGCGTGAAGGTCCACGTCTTCCGCGTCGGCGAATACAAGTCCTTCTCCGAGCCCTTCACCCGCAACGACATGTCGGAAGAAGACCGCGCCTCCTCGCGCGACCTGCTGGACGGCCTGTGGAGCCTGCTGCGCGACGACGTCGCCGCGGCGCGCAAGCTGGCGCCGGAAGCGGTCGATGCGCATGTGAACAACTACCGCGACGCGCTGGCGGCGGCCGGCGGCGATGCCGCGCTGGCGGCGCGCAATGCCGGCCTGGTCGATCGCTTCAGCACCCGCGACGAGTGGCGTGCCCGCCTGATCGAGCGTGTCGGCGCGAACCCCGCCGGCACCGATGCGCGCATGGTCGACGCCGGCCACTACCTTGCCGTGGCGCGCGGCGGCCGGCCGCGGCACGATGCGCAAGTGGCGGTGCTGGTGGCGCAGGGGGCGATCGTCGATGGCCGCGAACCGGCCGGCGTGGTCGGCGGTGACACCTTCGCCGAGCTGATCCGCGCCGCACGCGAGGACGAGCAGATCAAGGCGCTGGTGCTGCGCATCGACAGCCCGGGCGGCAGCGCCTGGGCGTCGGAGGTCATCCGCCGCGAGCTCGAACTGACGCGCAAGGCGGGCAAGCCGGTCATTGCCTCGATGAGTTCGGTGGCGGCGTCCGGCGGCTATTGGATCGCGGCCGGGGCCGACGAGATCTGGGCGGCGCCAGCGACACTGACCGGCTCGATCGGCATCTTCGCGATGTTCCCCGAATTCTCCGAACCCTTGCGGCGCCTCGGCATCGGCATCGACGGCGTCGCCACCGCACCGCTCGCGGGGGCGCTCGACCCTCGCCGCCCGCTCAGCCCGGCCGCGGCCGACGCGATGCAGCTCGGCATCGAGCACGGCTACCGCCGCTTCCTCGACGTCGTCGGCAAGGCGCGCGACATGAGGGCGGCCGAGGTCGATGCCGTCGCCCGCGGGCGCGTGTGGACCGGCGCGGCCGCGCACGAACTGGGGCTGGTTGACCAGCTCGGTGGGCTGGAGGCGGCGATCGCCGCGGCGGCGACGCGCGCCGGCGTGGGGGAGGGCTACGATGTCGTGTGGCCGGAAGCCAGCCAGTCGCTGCAGGAACGGCTGCTGCGCAAGCTGACGGGCTTTGCCGGTGGTTTCGGCGTCGAACTGCCCCAGCCCGCTTCGCCGTCGCCGCTGAGCCGGCTGCTGGCCGAATTGCAGGCGCCCGCGGCGGCCCTGCTGCAGTGGAACGATCCTAAGCACCTTTACATGCATTGCTTGTGCGAGGCGCCCTGAGTCGGACGCCTCGCGCCTGCCATCCATCCTGCGTGTTGAACAAGGAGACAGCATGAAACTCACCAGCCAGAGCTTTGCCTACGACGCGCCCATTCCCGGCGACTTCGCCTTCTGCATCCCGGCGGACGAAGGCAAGGTGTGTCTCGGCGGCAATCACAATCCGCAACTGGAGTGGTGCGAGGTGCCCGAGGGCACGCAGTCCTTCGTCCTGATCTGCCACGACCCCGACGTGCCGAGCCGGGGAGACGACGTCAACCAGGAAGGGCGCACGGTGCCGGCCGACCTGCCGCGGGTGGATTTCTTCCATTGGGTGCTGGTGGACCTGCCGCCCGACCTGCGCGCCATCGACGCCGGCCAGTTCTCCAACGAGGTCACGCCGGGCGGCAAGGAAGGGCCGGACACCTCGCTCGGCGCTCGCCACGGCGTAAACGACTACACCGCCTGGTTCGCGGGCGACGACGCGATGAAAGGCGACTACTACGGCTACGACGGCCCCTGCCCGCCGTGGAATGACGAACTGGTCCACCACTACGTGTTCACGCTGTATGCGCTGGACGTGGCGAACTGCCCGGTGCAGGGGCGCTTCAGCGGGCAGGACGTGCGCGACGCGATCGACGGCCACGTGCTGGCCGAGGCGAGAGTGCTGGGCACCTATACGCTGAATCCGTCGCTGCTGTACTGAGCGGCGGGCCGCATCCATCGCGCGCCCTCGCCCGTCGTGGAGCGGGGGCCGCCGCGCCGCTGGCCGCGCCCCGCTCGTCGCGCTTTCTCCGCCGGTCCGGCCGGGGCCGCGTGCCCATGCCGTTGGCGTGACATGCTCCTGCCACACTGGCGGCGTAGTCTGCCAGTTCTTTTGACCTGGCGGAGATCCAAAATGAGAAGAACACCGTTGGCCATTGCCCTGGCCTCCCTGCTGGTATTGGCGGCAGGCTGTGGCGGAGGCGACGATGACGACGACGTGGCGACCTTGAGCCAGCAGACCCCGCTGGCCTTCGGCAGCGAGGCATGCTGGGCCGGCGGCGTCGACAACCAGTCTGGGCCGGACAACAACGGCAATGGCACGCTGGACGCCGGCGAAGTCACCCAGAGCACCGTCGAGTGCACGACCCTCGCCGATTTCGGCAGCATCGGCGTGCGCCCGGATTTCGAGCTGATCACGCACCTGCCCCCGGTGCTCGACGACGTGCTCAAGAACCGCAACATCGAATTCCG
This sequence comes from Thauera linaloolentis 47Lol = DSM 12138, assembly GCF_000310205.1. Taxonomy (GTDB): domain Bacteria; phylum Pseudomonadota; class Gammaproteobacteria; order Burkholderiales; family Rhodocyclaceae; genus Thauera; species Thauera linaloolentis. Next base: position 25,266 of record NZ_AMXE01000053.1, read on the forward strand.
CCGCGGCGGTTTCGGCTCGGACATCACCGCCCACCCGAGCATCGCCAACCGCTACTACGCGCTGACCGACCGTGGTCCCAACGCCGACCTCAAGACCGATTACGCCCCCACCGGCAAGCGCTTCCCCGACCCGGACTACGTACCGCGCATCGGCGAATTCGAGGTGACGGCCGACGGCAAGGTGGTCAAGCTGCGCGAGATCCTGCTCAAGGATCGCGACGGTAACACCATCACCGGCCTGCCCAACCCGGCCGGACTGGGCTACACCAACGAGGTGGCGTTCGGCTTCGACGGCCAGCCCCTGCTGGTCGATCCGAGCAAGCCTTTCGATGCCGTCACCAACCCCACGCGGACCGACCGCTACGGCCTCGACCCGGAAGGCCTGGTCGCGCTGAAGGACGGCAGCTTCTGGGTCAGCGACGAGTACGGCCCGCACATGATCCACTTCGATGCGAACGGCAAGGAGATCGACCGCATCAACCCCTTCGCCGCCGATGAGCGCCGCGTGGGCGGCTACCTGCTGCCTGCCGAGTTCGGCAAGCGCCGCCCCAACCGCGGCATGGAAGGGCTGACGATCACGCCGGACGGCAAGACGCTGGTGGGCATCATGCAGTCGGCCATGAGCAATCCCAACGGCCCGGCCAACAAGTCCAACCTGACCCGCATCGTGACGGTGGACCTGGAAACCAAGACCTATGGCCAGTACCTGTACCGCCAGGGACTGGAGGACGAGAACGTCAGCGGGCAGGAGTTTTCCAACTCGGCCATCGTCGCCCTGAGCAATACCAGCTTCTTGGTGCTGGAACGCGACGGCGGCTTCTACCGCGACAACCCCGGGGTGTTCAAGCGCGTCTACAAGATCGACCTGCGCGATGCCACCAACCTGGAAGCGGTGGCCGGTTCCGGCACGCTCGTGCAGCACGACGCACAGGGCCTGACCGTGGACGGGCAGACGCTGGAGCAGGTGGTCGTCGCGGGAGGCGCGGACAAGGCATTCAAGGCGGGTTGGGACGTGCTGGCTTCCGCCGGCATCAAGCCCGCGCAGAAGAGCCTGGTCGTCGACATGGTCGCCAAGGTCAAGTACCCGCACGACAAGATGGAAGGCCTGTGGGTCATCAACAGCTCCACGTTGGGGGTGATGAACGACGACGACTTCGCCCTGTGGGTCAACCCCGAAACCTTCGCGCTGCAGCAGAAGTATCTGGACGCGGGCAATACCGTTTTCGACGGCAACACGCTGTACGTCGTTGACGGGCTGGACCTGAAGCCGCTGCCGTGACGTCCAGGCCGTAGCAAGCCCGGGAGCGTGCCGCTTCCCCGCAGGGGGAGGCGGCGCGGCCCCCGCCGGCATTGTCCGCGCCGGGGCCGCGTCCTTTTTTCAGTCGTGCAGGAAGATCTGCAGCAGATCGTTGAGGAAGCGCTGGCCGCGCACGCTGGGCCGGATGCGCTCGCCGCCCGCGTCCAGCAGCCCCTGCTCCCGTGCCGCGCGCAGCTTGCCGCCGATGGCTTCCAGCGCGATCCCGGTACGCGCGGCGAACAGCCCGGCCGGTACGCCGTCGGTCAGGCGCAGCGCATTCATCATGAATTCGAAGGGCAGTTCCGCCACCGCGACTTCGCGCGCCTCCTGCACGAAGTCGCCGCGCGCCGCGCCTTCGAGGTAGCGCGCGGGATGTTTGTGGCGCATTTCGCGGCGGATGCCATCAAAGCTGGACAGCTTGCCGTGCGCGCCCGGGCCGATGCCGAGGTAGTCGCCGAAGGTCCAGTAGTTGAGGTTGTGCCGGCTCTGGCCGTGCGGGCGGGCGAAGGCGGAGGTTTCGTAGTGGGCGAAGCCGGCCGCGGCGAGGCGGGCCTCGATGGCCTCCTGCATGTCGGCCGCGCTGTCGTCGTCCGGCAGCGGCGGCGGGTCGTGGGCGAAGGGAGTGTTCGGCTCCAGTGTCAGGTGGTAACAGGACAGGTGCTCGGTGCCGAAGCCGAGCGCGGTGTCGAGGTCGGCCAACGCCTGTTCCAGCGTCTGGCCGGGCAGGGCGTACATCAGGTCGAGGTTCACGCGTTCGAAATGCGTGGTGGCGGCGTCGATGGCGCGCCGTGCTTCGCTGCCGCCATGGATGCGGCCGATCTTTGCCAGCATGGCGTCGTCGAAGCTCTGGATGCCGAGCGAGATGCGGTTGACGCCGGCGGCGCGGTAGTCGCGGAAGCGTTCGGCTTCGACCGTGCCGGGGTTGGCTTCGAGCGTGATCTCGGCCAGCGGGTCGAGCGGCAGCAGCATGCGGATGCCGGTGAGCAGGGCGTCGAGCGTGCGCGCCGACATCAGGCTGGGCGTGCCGCCGCCGATGAACACGCTCTGCACGCGCCGCCCCCAGACCTGCGGCAGCGCGTGCTGCAGGTCGGCGAGCACGGCGTCGAGCCAGGCTTGTTCCGGGATGCCGCCGTCGCGCGGGGCGTGCGAATTGAAGTCGCAGTAGGGGCACTTGCGCACGCACCACGGAAAATGCACGTACAGCGCCAGCGGCGGCGGGGCGTCGAGTTGCGGGCGCTGCGGCAGCGGCACTGTGCGCGCCGCCGGGGCAGGGGTGAGCGGGATGATGCGACGGGTCACGGCGGGGCAGGGTCCAGGGCCGGGCGGATCGGGGCGGCGGCGCCAGCGTGCGCGCCTGGTTCGCCCGGGGGGG
>NZ_AMXE01000054.1 GCF_000310205.1 Thauera linaloolentis 47Lol = DSM 12138
CCCGAGCACGCTTCCATGCCGATCACGCACGGCGGCAGGCTTGCGATCAGTTCATGCAGCTTCTCGCGCGGCACCGCCGGGCGTATCAACTCGGCGCGGCCGGCTTCATTGACGCCATGCCCGGCAAACACGTTCTTGGCGAGATCGATCCCAACGGTCACAATGCTCATGGACTTCCCCTTTCGGACGGATTGATGAGACTTCGCACTTCCCATCGTGGCACTCAGGTGCCGATCACCGCAATGTGGTCAGGCCGGGACGGGGAAGTCCCTTTTATTCGTTATACCGCTTACATTCACGCCTTATCGGAGGTTTAGCCAATGGGCTTCTATCTGAGAAAGTGCATCAGTGTCGGGCCGCTGAAATTCAATCTCTCGAAGTCAGGAATCGGCGTTTCGGCTGGTGTAACTGGTCTTCGCTTTGGCGTCGGTCCACGAGGTAACTACGTCCACATGGGCCGAGGTGGCCTCTACTATCGCGCTACGCTTTCTCCATCGTCGTCGCCCCGTAACTCGCCACCTCAACCGCTTTCGCCAACGGCTCCTGAAGTACCACCCGGAACCCACGCTCCGCTAGAGGAAATTGAATCAGCCGATGTTTCTCAAATTGTCGATTCGTCATCCCGAGAGCTTCTAGACGAGTTAAACCGAAAGCGCGCGAAGACTCGCCTTTGGCCTTTCGTTGCGGTTGCTTCGGTTATGGTGCTTGGTCTTGGTGTCTCTTCAGGCTGGCCCGTTTGGTTCGTAGGCGTACTCGCAGTCGCCGCCGCTGCTGGAACGTATGCAGCCCATACGCGAGACACCCTACAAAAGACCGTTGTGCTCTTCTACGACTTCGATTCCGACATGGAATCCGCCTACGCCAAACTTCACGCGGCCGCGAGCCAACTTGCCAGTTGCGCGGCGGCTTGGCATATCGAGGCGTCTGGAAAGGTACATGATCGAAAATACCATGCGGGAGCAAGCGATCTTGTCCGCCGAAAGAGCACTTCCATTCGTAGGGCTGAACCACCATACGTCAAGACGAACATCGAAACCGTCGCTGTTGGTGTAGGTCGTCAAACGCTTCATTTTTTCCCTGACCGCGTTCTCGTATATGACCAAAACGGCGTGGGTGCTGTTGGCTATCAAGAACTCCGAGTGGAGGTAGGCGCAACTCGATTCATCGAAAACGAATCAGTTCCCCGCGATGCCGAAGTCGTTGATCGAACGTGGAAGTACGTCAACAAGTCCGGTGGCCCCGATAAACGATTCAAGGACAACAAGGAACTGCCCATCTGCCGATACGAGGAAGTCATTCTGTCAAGTCAGTCTGGGCTAAATGAGGTGCTTCAACTATCCCGTTGCGGTGCCGGAAGCGGTTTTGCTGATGCTATTTCTTCGCTGGGCAGGAGCATGCCCAAGGAAGGTGCCTGTGCTGCACAAGCGGCATAACCCTGCGGTCCACCGGACGCTGCGCGATAAAGCCGCGCAGCGCCGGTGACCTCCACGTTAGAGCACATGCTTAGCTTCGACATCGGCAGTCACAGATTCCAGCTTCGGGCGGCGGCAGTGATCGTCGAGGACGGGTATGCGCTGCTTCACCGGTTAGAGGGCGATCCAATCTGGGCTCTGCCTGGCGGCCGGGTTGAGCCGGGCGAGCCTGCTGCGTCGACCGTTGTGCGGGAAATGTTGGAAGAGACCGGCGAACACCTTGAGTGCAGAGAGCTTCTCTTCGTCGTCGAGAACTTCTTCGAATATAACGGCAAGCCACAACACGAAGTCGGCCTGTACTTTCGTTCGACTCTTCGGCCCGACTCGTATCTGCGCGACAAGGTCATCTCGCACAAGGGAATCGAGGACAACAAGGCTCTTGAGTTTCGCTGGTTTCAACTGGTTGAACTGGAGAGCGTGAATCTCCATCCTGCTTTTCTTCGTGGTGCGCTTGCCGCGCAGCCAGTCGGGGTCAGCCACATCGTCCAGGGCAAATAAGAATGCGTTCTAACCCTTCCATCGAGAGGACGTTTCCGGCCTGCGGCCTCCAAGCACATCTCATGTCAAACGTTGAGCATGAAGGAATCAACGATGAAAGGTAGCTGTTTATGTGGTGGCGTTCAGTACGAATGTGCCAGTCTTGATATGCCTATTGCGCATTGCCACTGCAAGACATGCCGCAAGGCTCACGCTGCTGCGTATGCTTCAACTGCTGGCATCAAGCGAGACAACTTTCAGTGGCTAAAAGGGCAAGAGTTACTCAGGTCGTTTGAATCGTCTCCGGGGAAACTTCGTCACTTTTGCTCCGCCTGCGGCGCTCATCTTGTAGCTGAGCGTCCGCAGCAAAGTCACGTCATAGTCAGAGTGGCTACTCTGGATGAAGACCCCGGCGTTACTCCGGCCCTGCATATCTGGTGTTCACATGATGCACCGTGGCTAAAGGATGGGGCAGCAGTTCCGTTTTACCCAGAGTGGCAGCCGGGGAGATAGATATGCTGCCCAACAAGTGAATCCAGCCGACGTATTTGCCTTTGCTTCGCTGCGGCAAATCCTCGGCTGATGCTGAACGTTATGCCCCTTCAAAGCCGCACGGGGCAGCCGTTCACGAACGGTTGTTCACACGCCGAGCTCGGCAGCATTGCCGAGGGCGGTAGCATTCGTTAGGCTGAATAATCGGATACACAGAATGCTGAAAGTTATTGCTCAAGACTTCATCAAGCCGGAACACATTCAGGACGTCATGCCGCTTTATCGAGAGCTTGTGGCGAGAACCAAAGAGGAGCCGCTCTGCGTGTCGTATGATCTTTATGTCGACCAGAAAGATTCTGGGCACTTCGTCTTCATAGAGGAGTGGCCTGACCGCGCAGCTTTGGACGTGCATTGCAACACTGAGCACTTCAAGAGGCTGGTGCCGTTGATAGACAAGCATCAAAGATCACCGGGAACTTTCTTGCTCATGGACGCATTCCAGTGATTCAGCATGGCGGAAGCTCCAGATGTGCGTGTTGGCGATAACGGATAGGGTCTAGTGCGCCCTTGGAGGCCTGTGAAAGTGTGGAGGGTGGGCGGTCGTTGACGGATACATCCTCCATTCTTACTATTGGCTAAAAAGTAAGGAGATTGGGATGTCCGAAGCCACTTTGACCAGCAAAGGCCAGATCACCATTCCCGCCGATATCCGGCGCTCCCTGGGTGTCGGCGCACAGGATCGCATCACGTTTACGCTGATGCCTGATGGTACGGTGGTCTTGAGGGCCAAGACCAGATCCGTTCAGGCGCTCAAGGGCATGTTGAAGCCTGCGCCCGGTGTCAGTGTTGCCGTCGAAGACATGAATCCGGGCAAGCCCTGATGGTGGCACTCGATACCAACGTGCTGGTGCGCTGGCTGGTCGTGGATGACGCGGGACAGGCCGAGACCGTGGCGGCGCTGTTCGACCAGTATTCGCGGGAAAAGGCGCGATTGTTCGTGTCCGTCACGGTCGTCCTGGAATTCGAATGGGTACTTCGCGCCTGCTACGGCTTCGACAAGGCGTCCGTGCTCGCTGCGCTGGATGCCTTGCTGGGAGTGGAAGAAATTGAGCTCCAGCACGAATCCGCAGTCGAGGTCGCGCTGTGGCATTACCGCCCCGGTGGGGCGCCGGATTTTGCCGACTGCATGCATCTGGCTTTGGTCAGCGAGTCCGCGCGTGGCCCGCTGCTGAGCTTCGACAGGAGGGCCGCGAAGCTGGACGGGGTACGCCGTCTGTCTTGATGGGGAGAACAATGAAACCGGCGAGGCCGTACTTCTTCAGGAAGTCTGGCCTCGCCGGTGTTGCCGGGTCCGGATCAGCCGAACATGTCCTCGTAAATCCCCCGTGCCCACTCGAAGTCTTCGCCGACGGTCTCCGGCTTGCGTTCGTTGAAGTCGATCTGGGTCTGCTCGATGATGCCCATCGCATTGACCTTGTAGTCGAACTTCACCGAGATGGCTTCCTGCGGCTGGGTGCTGACCATCATGAAACACAGGTTGTCGGGCAGGCGGTAGCCTGGTTCGCGGTCGGCCTCGCGCTCGGCGATGTAGTGGGCGACGATGCGTGCGTGCTGGTTGGCGACGTGGCCGGCCTTGGGATAGAAGGAGAACTGCGGCGACACGTAGCCGACGGCGTCGCCGATCACGTACACGTCCTTGTCGTCCTCGGCGTGCAGGAACAGCGGATCGACCGCGGCCCAGCCGTCCGGTCCGCCCTGGAAGGACTGGCCGACCACGCCGGCTTTCCACGCCAGGTCGCCGGCCTGGTGCGGCGCCATCAGGATCGCGTGGTCGAAGCTGAAATCGCCGGCGGCGGTCTTGATGCGCTTGTTGAACGGATCGACTTCCTTGACGTGGGCGTTCGGCACGTAGGTGACGATGTCCTTGTACAGCTCCTGGAAGGCGGCCTTGAAGCCGGGGCCGATGGGCATCACGTCCGGCTTGTGATCGAGGATGACGACCCTGGCGTTGAGCTTCTTGGCCTTGAACAGCGAGGCGATCAGGCAGGCGCGCTCGTAGGGGCTGGGCGGGCAGCGCTGCGGCGGCGGCGGCAGGGTCATGACCAGGTCGCCGCCCTTGAAGTCGTGGATGGCCTGCTTGAGGCGGAAGTGCTCGGCGCTGGGGATGTAGGCCGCCGGGAAGCGCGCGCGCGTGGCTTCGGCCGCGCGGAGGTCGTTGCCGAACCAGGCTTCGTAGTTGTAGCGGATGCCGGGCGACAGGATCAGGTAGTCGTAGTCGATTGCGCCGGCGGCGGTGACGACGCGCTTGGTGTCGCGCTCGATCTCGAGGATCTCGGTCTGGATGAAGCGGTAGCCGAGTTCTTCGGAAATCTTCAGGTAGTCCTTGGTCAGGTACTGGGTGTCGACGACGTCCACCAGCCACTTGTTGCTCATCGGGCAGGAGAAGAACACCGCGTTGCGTTCCAGCAGCACCACTTCCAGGTGCGGCACCTGCTGGCGCAGGTACTTGGCGGCGGTGATGCCGCCCCAGCCGCCGCCGCAGATCACGGCGCGGCGCGCCTTGCCGCGCCCGAGCAGGGTCTGGGTGCTGCGCCCGGCAAGTGGCGGCAACGGGCGGCCCGGGCCGGCAATCTGCAACGGCGTTGCGGCCTGGGCAAGGGTGGGGGTGGCCAGCGCGGCGGCGATGCCGCTGCCCGCGGCAAGGAAGCGGCGGCGCGAAACTGTGTGTCGGTCGGTCATGTGTCTTCTCCCGATGATGATTCAGCCGCCCCGGTGCGGGATGCCGCCGGGGCTTGATCGGCCGAGCGCGAGCGCCAGGCCCTGGGGTGGCGGCGTGTGCCGCCGTACCGGACGGCCGATGTTCAGATCGGCCTGGATGTGTCCGGTCGCGCGTCCGGTAAGGATACTGTCCGCGCGAATCCGTCGAAGCGGGGCCGGCCCGTGGCCGGCCGCTTCAGCGCGGCCGGGCCGCGAGTTGGCCGAGTTGGGCCGCGAAGCCGGCTTCATCGGCTTGCCGCAGGCAGCGCAGGTCGAGCCACAAGGCCTGGTCGGCGATGTGGCCGATGACCGGCACCGGCAGTCCGCGCAGCGCCTTTTCCAGCCGGTTGGGCAGGCTGCCTTTCTTGTGCGGGCGGCACACCAGGCCGGCGGACGGCAGGCGGTCCACCGGCAGGCTGCCGGAGCCGATCTGCGAACGCATCGGCTCCACGCCCACCGTCAGCGGCCAGCCCGCCAGCGCGGCGGCCAGCGCGGGCCGCAGGCGCTCGGCCTGGGCGAGGATGTCGGCTTGGCCGCGGGTGAGCAGGCGCAGGGTTTCCAGCCGCTCGGGCAGGCGCTCGGGGTCGCGGTACAGGCGCAGCACCGCCTCCAGCCCGGCGAGCGTGATCTTGCCCACGCGCAGCGCGCGCTTGAGCGGGTTCTTCTTGATCTTCGCGATCAGTTCCCGGCGGCCGACCAGGATGCCGGCCTGCGGGCCGCCGAGCAGCTTGTCGCCGGAGAAGCTGACGAGGTCGGCGCCGGCGGCGATGGCTTCGCGCGGTGTGGGCTCGTGCGGCAGGCCCCAGGCTTCGAGGCCGGTCAGCGTGCCGGAGCCCAGATCCTCGACGAAAGGCAGGCCGCGGGCATGGGCGATGGCGGCGATTTCGGCCTGCGCCACCGATTGGGTGAAGCCTTCGATGGCGTAGTTGCTGGTGTGCACCTTCATCAGCAGCGCGGTGCGCGGGCCGATGGCGTCCTCGTAGTCGCGCGCGTGGGTGCGATTGGTGCAGCCGATCTCGACCAGCCGCGCGCCGGCCCGCTTCATGATGTCGGGCACGCGGAAGGCGCCGCCGATTTCCACCAGCTCGCCGCGCGAGACGATGACCTCCTTGCGCTGTGCCAGCGTGTTGAGCAGCAGGAACACCGCCGCGGCGTTGTTGTTGACCACGGTGGCGGCTTCGCCGCCGGTCAGTTCGGAGAGCAGTCCGGAAACGAGCTCGTCACGGTCGCCGCGGCCGCCGGAGTCGATGTCGTACTCCAGCGCACAGGGGTGGCGGGCGGCCTCGACCATCGCGGCGATGGCTTCTTCGGGCAGGGTCGCGCGGCCCAGATTGGTGTGCAGCACGGTGCCGCTGAGGTTGAACACCTGCCGCAGCCGGGGCCGGCACGCGTGGGCGATGCGCCGGGCGACGGCCGCGACGAGGGTATCGGTCAGCGCGGGTGCGGAAGGCAGTGCCGTGCCGGCCTGGACCGCCTCGCGCAGGGCGGCGAGTTCGGCGCGCACCGCTTCGATGACGATGCGGCGGCCGTGAGTGGCGGCCTCGGCGGCGAGGGCCGGCTCGGCGAGCAGGCGGTCGACCGCGGGAAGGGAAGCGAGTGTGGATGTCGTCATGGCCTACGCCCGGACCGGGCAGCGAGGTCTATCGGAGAAGGTGGAAAGCGCGAGGCGCAGCGTGTGTCCGTTCGATTCTGGTGCCCTTGGCGGGGCCTCGCCATAAGGGTTGGCCCGCAGCGCCGGCGCCGGGTTCAGGGGCCCGGGCGGTGCTCGCCGGCACTGCCCGGGATGAACAGCGGGTTGGGGCCGCCGCGCAGGTAGCCCGCCTCGTCGACGAGGATATCCAGCGCCAGCGTGGCGAGGTCGTCCGCCACCGGGTCGGCGCTGGCGTCCTTGTCGCGCCGCATCTGTTTCAGATAGCCGTGGCAGTGGTCGCAGACTTCGGCGCGCACGATGCCGTTGGGCGCGCCGCCGCCCGCGCCTTCCAGGACGCGGTAGGACACCTTGTCGGTTTCGCCGCAGCTCGTGCAGTTGGCGCGCACCAGGTTCCATTCGGTGTTGCACAGCGAACAGTGCAGGTAGCGCACGCCGGCGTATTGCCCGGCCTGGATGACGCTGGCCACCGGCAGGCTGCCGCAGCAGGGGCAGACGCCGGGCACGTCGAGCCGGGCCAGGCCGGCCAGCGCGGGCTGGGCTGCCATCCAGGTCCAGTAGACCTGCAGCGCGGCGGCGACGAAGGGCAGGCGGGCGCTATGCGCGGGATCGTATTCGGTGCGCAGCACGCCGTCGGCCAGGCGTTCGAGTTCGGCTTCGCCGATCGCCGGCAGGCCGGCCAGTACCGGGCGCAGCACCTCGGGGGCCTGCGTCTGCAGGCCCTCGGCCAGCGCGGCGAGGTGGCGACGCCACACCGGGTTGCGCCGCCAGCCGTTGGCCGGCAGCGCCGGCATGCCGTGGCTGAGCGCCAGGGCGCGCGCGGTGCCGCTGGGCAGGTCCGCCGGCGGATGATTCTGCAGCAGTGCGTGCTGGGTGCGGGTCAGGCGGGCGAGAAAGGCCAGCCAGTCGCCCGAGGCGTGGCCGTCGGCGAGGCGCTCGAAGCGCGCGGCGCGGTCGGCGAAGACGCTGGCCGGCGCGGGCGGCAGCACGGCGGGGGCTTCGAGTCCTTGCTGCAGGGCCGCGCCGGCAGCGGCGGCTTGGGGCAGGTTCATGTGTTTCCTTGCGAGGAGCGGCGGGCAGCGCCCGGTCCGACCGGACTCCGCCCGCCGTGGGTTGCAGGCAGGATCGTTCAGTTCTTGCCCGTCATCTGGCGGTACCAGCCACGGTGGTGCTGCTTGGCCCAGGCGCGGGTCACGGTGCCGTAGAGCATCGCGCGGATGGTGCCGCGGGTCCAGATCGCGGCATACACGTGCACGAAGATCAGGCCGATCATGAAGGCGGCCGCGGCGGCGTGCACCACCACGGCGGTGCGCACCAGGCCGACCGGGAAGTCGAACTGGCTGCGCCACATCACCACGCCCGAGCCGATGATCAGCGCCATGCACAGCGTCAGCAGCCAGAACAGCAGCTTCTGGCCGCCGTTGTACTTGCCTTGCTCGGGCATGTCGTGGTCATTGCCGTCCACCATCTTGCCGACCTTGGACAGCCAGTCCCAGTCCGCGCCGCGCATCAGGTTGAGGCAGGCAAAGCGGAAGAACATGATGATGAAAAACAGCGCCATCACCACGCCGATCCAAGGGTGCAGGATGCGTGCCCAGGTGCCGCCGCCGAACAGGTTGACCAGCGGGAACAGCGCAGGGTGGAAAAAGGCCAGCCCCGACAGCGCGAGCAGGATGAAGCAGATGCCCACGATCCAGTGGTTGGCACGCTCGGATGCGGTGTAACGCTGCAGGTCGCGCGGATTGCGGATCATTGTGCGTCCTCCTTTTCCATTTCCTCTTCGAGTTCCTTGGAGACCTCGTTCGGACCTTTCATGACGTAGTGGAACAGGCTGCCGACGGCCGTCGCGCCCAGCGCGAGCAGTGCGAGCGGTTTGGCGACGCCCTTCCACAGCGCCACCGCCGGGCTGATCTGCGGGTCCTGCGGCAGGCCGGCGTACAGCGCGGGCTTGTCGGCGTGCTGCAGCACGTACATGACGTGCGTGCCGCCCACGCCCTGCGGGTCGTACAGGCCGGCGTTGCGGTAGCCGCGCTCCTTCAGGTCGTCGATGCGCGCCTCGGCGTAATGCACCATGTCTTCCTTGGCGCCGAACTTGATGGCGCCGGTCGGACAGGCCTTGGCGCAGGCCGGCGCCTGGCCGACGGCGACGCGGTCGGAGCACAGCGAGCACTTGTAGGCCTTGTTGTCCGTCTTGGAGATGCGCGGGATGTCGAACGGACAGCCGGTGACGCAGTAGCCGCAGCCGATGCAGTTTTCCTGGTGGAAATCGACGATGCCGTTGGAGTACTGGATGATGGCGCCGGGCGACGGACAGGCCTTCAGGCAGCCGGGGTCGGTGCAGTGCATGCAGCCGTCCTTGCGGATGAGCCATTCGAGCCTGCCCTCTTCCTCCACCTCGGTGAAGCGCATCAGCGTCCAGGTCTTGTCGTCGAGGTCCTGCGGGTTGTCGTAGATGCCGACGTTGTTCCCCACTTCGGGGCGGATGTCGTTCCACTCCATGCAGGCCGCCTGGCAGGCCTTGCAGCCGATGCAGGCGGACACGTCGATGAGCTTGGCGACCTCGGTGGTTTCACGCGCCCTGGGCATCTCGGTGGTGGTCGCCGAGCGCCGCGCGATGTCGAGCGATTGCAGTGCCATGGGACCTCCTCTCTATGCCTTCTCGATGTCGACCAGGAACGCCTTGTATTCCGGCGTCTGGGTATTGGCATCGCCCACGAACGGTGTCAGCGTGTTGGTGATGTAGCCCGGCTTGGTTTCCCCCTTGAAGCCGTAGTGCAGCGGGATGCCCACCGTATGGACCTTGCGGCCCTCCACCGTCAGCACCGGGATGCGCTTGGTCACCACCGCCACCGCCTTGATGTGGCCCCGGTTGGAGCGCACGGTGACGACGTCGCCCTTGCGGATGCCCTTCTCGGCGGCCAGTTCCTCGGAAATCTCGACGAAGTGCTCCGGCTGGAGGATCGCGTTGATCTTCGAGGTCTTGGACCAGAAGTGGAAGTGCTCGGCCAGGCGGTAGGTGGTGGCGACATAAGGGAACTCGTCGGCCTTGCCGAACAGCTCCATGTCGCCCTGGTACACCCGTGCCGCCGGGTTGCTGACCACCGCCGGGACGTCCGGATGCATCGGGTTCCTGCCCAGCGGCGTCTCGAACGGCTCGTAGTGCTCGGGGAAGGGGCCTTCCACCATGCCCGGCGCGAACAGCCGCGCGACGCCTTCGCCGGTCATGATGAACGCGCCCACGCCCTCGTCCGGCGTGGCGTTGGGCCGCATGTCGGGCACGTCGTTGCCGCCCCAGGCCTTGCCGTTCCAGTGGATGACGTTGCGCTCCGGGTCCCACGGCTTGCCGCTGGCGTCGCAGGATGCGCGGTTGTACAGGATGCGGCGGTTGGCCGGCCAGGCGAAGCCCCAGTTGAGCGACTGCCCCAGGCCAGTCGGGTCGCTGTTGTCGCGCCGCGCGGTGAGGTTGCCCGCCTGCGACCACATGCCCGAATACAGCCAGTTGCCGCAGGCGGTGGAGCCGTCGGCGCGCAGCACGGCGAAGCCCGCCACCTGCTCGCCCGCCTTCACCGTCACGTTGCCGCTGGCGTCGGTCAGGTCGCTGATCGCGTAGCCGCTGATCTCGCGCGCCAGTTCCTGGGACGACGGGTGGCTGGCGATGCGGTAGGGCCAGTGCAGTTTCTGGATCGGCTCGGGGAAGGCGCCGCCGTCGCGGGCGTACATCGCACGCAGGCGGACGAAGAGCTGGCCGAAGATCTCGGTGTCCTCGCGCGTCTCGCCCGGACCGTCGGCCGCCTTCCAGTGCCACTGGATGACGCGGCTGGAGTTGGTGAAGCTGCCTTCGTGCTCCGCGAACAGCGCGGCGGGCAGGCGGAACACCTCGGTCTGGATCTGCGCCGGATCGGCCTTGTTCAGCTCGCCGTAGTCCTTCCAGAACTCGGAGGTGTCGGTGGCCAGCGGGTCGATCACCACCAGGTACTTCAGCTTGGCCAGCGCGGCCGAAACCTTGCCCTTGTTGGCGACCGAGGCCAGCGGGTTGAAGCCCTGGCAGACGAAGCCGTTCATGCGGCCCTGGTGCATGCGCTCGAACATCGCCAGCACGTCGTAGGCGCCGTCCATCTTGGGCAGCCAGTCGTAGCCGAAGCTGTTGTCGGGCGTGGCGCTGGGGCCGTAGAAAGCCTTCAGCAGGCTGATGAAGAACTTCGGATAGTTGCTCCAGTAGTTCATCTGCCCCGGACGAAGCATCCTGGGCGTGCGCTTGTCGAGGAAGACCTCCAGCGTCGGCTCGGCCTCGGTCGGCTCGTGCAGGTAGCCCGGCAGGCTCTCGCCGAACAGGCACTGGTCGGTGATGCCCTGCACGTTGGCGTGGCCGCGCAGGGCGTTGATGCCGCCGCCGGCCATGCCCATGTTGCCCAGCAGCAGCTGGATCATCGCCATGCTGCGGATGTTCTGCGAGCCGACCGAGTGCTGCGTCCAGCCCAGCGCGTACAGGATGGTCATCGTGCGATTGGGCGCCGAGCACTCGGCGATCATCCCGCACACCTTCAGGAAGGCATCCTTGGGCGTGCCGGTGATGCGGCTGACGGTGTCGGCGTCATAGCGCGCGAAGTGCCTCTTCATCAGTTGGAAGACGCAGTTCGGGTCCTGCAGCGTCGGGTCGACCTTCGCGTAGCCGTCCTCGCCCATCTGGTAGCGCCAGGTGGACTTGTCGTAGCCGCGCTTTTCCGCGTCGTAGCCGGTGAACAGGCCGTTCTCGAAGCCGTAGGCCGGATCGATCAGGAAGGATGCGTTGGTGTGCGTCTTCACGTACTCGTGCTGGATCTTGTCGTTTTCCAGCAGGTAGTGGATGACGCCCGACAGGAAGGCGATGTCCGAGCCCGCGCGGATCGGCGCGTAGTAGTCGGACACGGCTGCGGAGCGCGTGAAGCGGGGGTCGACGACCACCAGCCTGGCCTTGCGGCCGTGCTTGGCTTCCTGCACCCACTTGAAGCCGCAGATGTGCGCTTCCGCGGCATTGCCGCCCATGATCAGGACGAGGTCGGCATTCTTGATGTCCACCCAGTGGTTGGTCATCGAGCCACGCCCGAACGTCGGAGCCAGACTGGCTACCGTGGGAGCGTGTCAGATGCGTGCCTGGGTGTCGAATGCGACTGCGCCAAGGCCACGCATGACCTTGTGCATCAAGTATCCGGGTTCGTTCGATGCGGCGGAGCTGGCGAGAAAACCGGTGGTGTTCCAGCGGTTGACCGTCAGCCCGGCCTCGTTCCGTTCGATGAAGTTGGCGTCGCGATCGGCCTTCAGGTGCCCGGCGATGCGGTCGAAGGCCTCGTCCCAGGAAATGCGCTTCCACTCGTTGCTGCCGGGTTCGCGCACTTCGGGGTGGGTCAGGCGCTGCGGGCTGTGGACCATGTCCAGCAGGCCGGCGCCCTTCGGACAGAGGCTGCCCCGGTTGACCGGGTTGTCCGGATCGCCCTCGATGTGGAAGATGCGCGCCTTGGCGTTCTTCGACTTGTCGCCCATCGAATACACCAGGGTGCCGCAGGATACGGAACAGTAAGGACAGATACTGCGCGTTTCGGTCGCGTGCGCGAGCTTGTACTGGCGGACCTCGGCCAGTGCCGCGCTGGGCGCGAAGCCCATCGTGGCCAGGCTCGAACCCGTCATGCCCGCCGCGCAGACCTTGAAGAATCCGCGTCTCGAGACGTTCATTGTCTCCTCCCGTCTTCGGTTGGTTTGCAGGACTGAACTGAGCAGCTGCCTTCAATAGCAGCACAAACTCCTATGAAATACAAGACATAGGTTTACCCTATGTCGGATGGGCTGCGCGCGTGCGGCCGGGGCCAGAAATGCCGTTGGGTTTTCAGCCGGTATGCCGGCTACTGGAAAGCGCTCGCGCAAGCGGCGACGCGGGCCGCAGCCCGGAGCGGAATCGCGGGGGACGGGGGCTCGCCGGAGCCCCCTCGTTTATGGCCGGCGATGCTCCGGCGGAGAGACGTCCGCAGCTTCGGCCGCATCGGTATGCCGCGCCTCGGCGATGATCCAGTCGATCAATGCCCGCGCATCCTGCGAAGGCTTGGCGTCGCGCTGGAGCAGGCAGTAGACCTTGTTCGACCTCGGGCCGGGCTGCGGCGTGGCCAATGCCGTCAGCCGTCCGTCGTCCAGCATCGGGCGGATGAACTGGCTGCGCCCCAGCGCGATGCCCTGGCCCGCGATGGTGGCGTGGATCATCTGGTCGAACAGGTTGAAGCGGATCACCCCTTTCGGTTTGATCCCGGGCCAGCCCTGCATGTCGAGCCAGGCTTCCCACCGCCAGCATGGGGAGGGGTCGCCTTCGAATTCGAGCAGGACCGAGCGGGCGATGATGTCCGGATCGTCCAGCTTCGTGATCCCGAGGCTGGGATGCGCCACCGGGAACACCGTCTCGCCGAAAAGTCGGCGGGCGCCGGCGGGCATCTGCTCCTGGGTGCAGTAGCGTATCGCGATGTCGAGCCCCTCCTGGCGCAGGTCGACGATGTTGTTGTTGGCCGACAGGCGCACCTCCACCTTCGGATGCCGATGCTGGAAATCCGGCAGGCGCGGCAGCAGCCAGAGCCCCACGAAGGAAATGCTCGCCGTCACGGTGACCGGCGGGTGGGCCAACTGGCTGGCCTGGAGTGCGCCGATGGCGTCCTGCAACTGCTGCATGGCCGCGTCGGCGGCCAGAAACAGTCGCTCGCCCTCGGGCGTGAAACGGATGGCGCGGTGCGCGCGCTCGAACAGCGTCATCCCCAGGGCGGTCTCCAGCCCGTGAATCTGCCGGCTGACCGCCGACTGGGTCAGGAACAGGTCCTGGGCAGCCAGGGTGATGCTCATGCGCCGCCCGACCGCGACGAAGCTGCGCAAAAGGTCGGGCGACGGTACTCTGGCAAGCGGAATTGACATTCTCCACACTCATGCGAAGTGTCGAAAAACTCAATTGTACCGACGCCATGCATGAATTCTAATGCGTTCACTGCTTCCACCGGAGACCCGCAGCATGGCTCGCACACCCGACCCTCATTTCGCGCAGCGCATCCGCGCGAGCTTCGATCGCCAGAGCGCGATGCATCTCATCCAGGCCACCTTGCCCGTGGTGGAACAGGGCCTGACGGAAATTCACCTGCCCCACTGGCAGGGCGTGGAGCAGCAGCACGGCTTCGTGCATGGCGGCGTGGTCGGCATGATCGCCGATTCGTCCGCCGGCTATGCGGCGATGACGCTGGTGCCGGCCGACGCCTCGGTGCTGACCGTGGAATACAAGATGAATCTGGTGGCGCCGGCCGATGGCGAAAAGCTGATCGCCCGCGGCCAAGTGGTGCGTCCGGGCCGCACGCTGATCGTGACCAAGGCCGAGGTCTTCGCAGTCAAGGATGGCAAGGAATCGCTCTGTGCACTGATGCAGCAAACCATCATAGTGATGCACGGCAAGGTGGAAAAATAACAGGAGGCGGCCGTGATCTATCTGTACAGCTGGCCCGCGCCCAATGGGCACAAGGCGCAGATCCTGGTCGAGGAACTGGGGATTCCCTACAGGCTCATCCCCATCGACATCACCCGGGGCATGCAGCGCGAGCCTGGTTACCGGGCCATCAACCCCAACGCCAAGATTCCCGCGATCATCGACGATGAGCCCGTGGATGGCGGCGAGCCCGTCACGGTTTTCGAGAGCGGCGCGCTCATGCTCTACCTGGCGGAGAAGGAAGGCCGCTTTCTGCCTGCGGCATGGCGGCAGCGCAACGAGGTCATGCAATGGCTGTTCTGGCAGGTCGGCGGGCTGGGGCCGACGATGGGGCAGGCGCAGCACTTCTTCCGCTATGCGCCGGACCCGGTGCCCTACGCCCTCGACCGCTACCAGAACGAGACGAAGCGGCTGCTGAAGGTGCTCGACCTGCGCCTTGCAGGGCGGGAATACCTCTGCGACGACTACTCCATCGCCGACATGGCCTGCTTTCCGTGGGTTCGCATCCACAAGCTCACCGGCGTGGCCCTCGACGACTTCGCCAACGTGCAGGCCTGGTACGGCCGCGTGCGCGGCCGGCCCGCGGTGGGACGGGGGCTGGATCTTCTGCGCGACCGCTGGGTCGACGTTTCGGCTTCGCCCGAGGCAAAACGGAATCTCTTCAAGGTGGAATGACCGGCCATGCATGAGCACGCCCCCGCGGTGGTGGACGCCTTCATCGACCTGCGCAGCCCGTACTCCTACCTCGCTCTCGGCCCCGTCCGCCGGTTGGTCGAACGCAGCGGGGTGGCCTTCGATTGGTGGCCGTTCATCACGGACTTTCGCTCCGCCTATGGCGGCGAGGCGGAAGCACGCGCGGGCCGGGACATCGCCAAGGTGAAGTACCTGTACATGGATTGCCGCCGTCTCGCCCGCAAGCAAGGACTGACCATCCGCGCCACGACCAAGCTCTGGGACCCCACCCTGGGTTGCCAGGCCATGCTCTTCGCCAAGGCCCGCGAGCGCCTGTGGACGTTCATCGATCCCGTGCTGGCGGCGTTCTGGCGCCGGGAGTTCGACCTGGAATCGCGGGCAGACATCGCGTCCGCCCTGCAGTCGGCCGGCCTGGACGTGCAGGACTGGCACGCCTATCTGGAAAGCCAGGCTGGGACGGATCTGGCCGCGGCGCAGGCGCGGGCGGAAAGTCTCGGCGTCTTCGGCGCCCCGACCTTCGTCTACCGGAACGAACTGTTCTGGGGCGGCGACCGGCTGGACCTGCTGGCGGAAACCCTGAAGGCGGCGCAGGCCTGAATTCGCCCGCCTTCCAGACAAGGAGCCCCCATTGAGCACCATCGACCCCGCGCCCCAGGGCATTTTCTACTTCGACGTCGTTTCTCCCTGGGCCTGCCTCATGGACCACGCGCTGCGCCGGAACCCCTTGCCCGTGCCGCTCGAACGGCGCCCGGTGCTGTTCGCCGGACTGCTGAACGCATTCGGCCACAAGGGGCCGGCCGAGATCGAGCGCAAGCGGCGCTTCACCTACGAACTGTGCACCTGGACTGCCCAGGAGCAGGGCATCCCCTTCGTCATGCCGGCGGTCCATCCGTTCAACCCGCTGCGCTACCTGCGCCTCATCATCGCGCTGGGCAGCACACCGGCCGTGGTGTCGGCCGTGTTCGACCAGCTCTACACCACCGGCTGTGATCCCGATGGCCCGGAGGCGTGGCGATCCTTGCTTGAACGCCTGGGCGTGGCCGAGGGAACGCTTGCCCTGGACGCCCCCGAAGTCAAGGCGCGCCTCAAGGATGACACGGCCCGGGCGGCGGCCGACGGCGTGTTCGGCGTGCCGACCATCACCGTCGGCGAGCGCCTGTTCTGGGGGCTGGACGCCCTGCCGATGCTGCGGGCCTGTCTGCGCGGCGATCCCCGCCTGGAATCCCCCGCGATGCGGGCGGTGGCGGAGGTCCGTGTCGGTGCCAGCCGCCTTCAGCCGGCGGGAAAACCCGCGGCCGCGTCCTAGAAGCCGTGCTCCAGCCCGGGGAAGCTGCCTTCCCGGACGGCCTAGACGTAGGCACGGATCGCGCCCTCGACGCTCGTTTTTCCCTGCGTGAAGTCGCGCACGAAACGCGCTTTTCTGCCCGGGAAAACGCCCAGCATGTCGTGCATCACCAGCACCTGGCGGAACAGTCCGGCCCCGCGCCGGCGTCGATGTCGATGGACAGCTTGCTGCTGCCGCGCACGGGGTCCGCGTTAACGCCCTGGCCCGGTGCGAAGGCGTGGACATCCAGCGGGCCGCTACATTGCAACGTTGAGCGGATGGAGCTGGTCATCGTAATCCGCGAGGCTCGGGAAGCGGAGCGGCACATCGTCCTGAACCGACCGGAGGCGATGTTCCCATGCCGCCATCAGTTGATGCCGCGCCTCGTCGGTGACGTAGGGAACGTGCCAGCCGATGAAAGGCGGCAGTACCTGCAGTCCGGCATAGGCCAGCGTGCCTTGCAGAAAAGGCTTCAGCATGTCTTCGATCGGCCCATGAATGCCCTGCGGCCCGAACATGTGTTCCTGGCCGCCCAGCGTGAGGCCGACGAGCGCGCGGCGCCCGGCCAGTCCGCCGCGGTCGTAGAAGCGCTTGCCGCCGTAAACCCGGCCCGACACGAACACCCGGTCGATCCAGCCTTTGAGGATGGCCGGTGTCGAATACCAGAAGAGTGGAAAGACGAACACGACCAGGTCGCACCAGAACAGCTTGTCGAGTTCCGCGCGGATATCGGCGCTGAGCGTGCCGGTGGTGGCTCCGTGCCGCTGCTCGAGCGCGTAGACGCAGTAATCGGGGTTGGCGCGATCGCCGAAATCGGCCTGCGACGCCACCGGCTGAAAGCCCATGGCGTACAGGTCAGAGACCTGGACCTCGTGGCCCTGGCGCTCGAAGGTCTCGACCGCGGCCGACTTCATGGCCGTGCAGAACGACTTCGGTTCGGGGTGGGCGTGGACGACGAAGATCTTCATGAATGGGCGCTCACATTCGGTGGGCCATGCCTTGGCCGTTGCCGGCCGGGTAATGCCCTTTAGTTGACGGCCGTTCCACCCGGTCGCGGAGTGGAGCGTTGCGTGACGGTAGCAGTGTAGAAAGCCGGCTTTGCCGTGTAGAGTGGCAAAACCGACTGTCTTTATGCGAATTTCGCCACGCCATGGTCCATGCCGCGATCCTGACGCTCGACGAGTGCTATGCCTCCAGTGCCGGAGGCTTTGCCGATATCCTTCAGGTTGCAAACGCGCATTTGCGGCGGCAACAGGGCGCCGCGGCCGTGCAGTTCGCGTGGCGCTTCGTGTCCCTGGCGGGGAAGCCCGTCACGGCGAGCAACGGCCTGCAACTGCAGACGCACGCACTGGCGCCGCACGAGCGCTACGACCTCGTCTTCATTCCCAGCCTGCACTATGGCGGCCGGCGGCGGTTCGAGCAGATCCTCGACCGGCAAGCCGGCGCCTGTGCGTGGCTGCTCGCGCAGTGGCAGGCCGGAGCCTGGATCGCCGCCAACTGCACCGGCACCTTCATTCTGGCGCAGACGGGGCTCCTCGACGGCAGGACGGCGACGACGACCTGGTGGCTGGAACGCCAGTTCCGCGCCAGGTATCCGGACGTGGATCTGCAACTGCGCCCGGTGATCACCGAATCGGATCGGATGCTCTGCGCGGGTGCTTCGGCGTCCTACCTGCTGCAGGCGATCCGCATCGTCGAACGCTTCGCGGGCCAGGCCATTGCCGCGCAGACCGCCAAGAGCCTGCTGATCGATGTGAGCCAGACCAGCCAGGTTCCCTACCTGCCGCTACTGGCGGAACGCATGCATTCCGATTCGCTGGTACAGCGCGCGCAGCACTGGCTCCAGAGCAACATGACCCGGGAACTGCGGATCTCCGAACTCGCGGCGGCGCTGGCGACGAGTGAGCGGACGCTGATCCGGCGCTTCAGGGCCGCGCTGGATCAGGCGCCGCTGGCGTACGTGCAGGACCTGCGGCTCGAAGCCGCCCGCGCGCTGCTCGAAACCGGCGACCAGGGCATCGATGCCATCGCCGGCCAGGTCGGTTACCGTGACACCAGCTCGTTCTCGCGGCTCTTTCGGCAGCGCATCGGCATGAGTCCCGGAGCGTATCGGAATCGCTTCCAGGTCAATTCGGCGCCCTGAAGCCCTGCCGAAAGCACGTAGCCCTCAACTGCCCGCCGTTTCCGATTCGCGCACCGTCGAGCCCATCAGCAGTTTTCGTAGCCTGCTTTCCGTATGGCCGCATCCAGGAACTCACCGGCGTAGTCCTCGACGGTGTTGCCTGCGTGCAGGCACAGCGCTTCCATCTGGAGAGGCGGGCCGAAATGGAGTTGGCCGTGCTGCCGCTCATTCCCATAAAATAAGAAGCGTTCGCATTTCCTCAAGGACAGGAACCCTCTCGATATGGACACATCCACTCCGCCGGACCGCATCGACGCGCTCTACATCCAGCACCACGGCTGGCTGGTCGGCATGCTGCGCCGCAAGCTCGGCAATGTGGATAACGCACACGACATCGCGCAGGACACTTTCCTGCGCATCCTGTCCACCGGCGAACCGTTGTCGATCCGCGAGCCACGCGCCTTCCTCACCACCGTCGCCAGCCGGCTGACCGCGCAGTACTTTCGCCGGCTGGCGCTGGAGCGCGCCTACCTGGAGGCCCTTGCCGCCCAGCCGGAAGCCACCGCCCCGTCGCCGGAAACCCGCCAACTGGTGGTCGAGGCCCTCGCTGCGGTCAGCAATGTTCTGGCCGGCCTGCCGGCGCGCACGCGCGAAATCTTCCTGCTGTCGCAGCTCGACGGCCTGACCTATGGCGAAATCGCCCGCTTGCAGCAGGTTTCCGTCGGCGCCGTGCAAAAGGCCATGACCAAGGCCTTCATGCACTGCTACGGCGCGGTGTACGGCGGCGACGCATGAACCGTTCCGCCGGACCCCCGCTCGGTCGGCAGCCGGATGGCCGCCCGGCGCTCGACCCCGAGGTGGTGGAGCAGGCCGTCGCCTGGCATGTCGCCCTGCTCTCCGGCAGCGCGGACGATGCCCAGCGCGCGGCCTGTCTGGCCTGGCGGCAGGCAAGCGAAGCCCACGAATGCGCCTGGCAGCGCATTGCCGCGCTGGGCCAGGGCATGCGCGCGGCCAGCGGCGAAATCGCCGCGCCGCTGGCCCGTCAGGTACTGCGCAGCGCCACCGGCGGCGCGCGGCGCACCGTGCTCAAGACCTTCGCCGGCCTTGGCCTGCTCGGCGGTGGCGCGCTGCTGGCCCGCGAACTGCGCCTGCACGACGCCATCGGCGCCGACTACCGCAGCGCCACCGGCGAACAGCGCTGGATCGCGCTGGCGGACGGTACCCGCCTTCTGCTCAATACCGCCACATCCGTCGACGTGCATTACGACGCGGAGCAGCGCCGGGTTCATCTGCGCCACGGCGAAATTCTCGTGGAAAGCGCGCCGGACGCTGCACGCCGCCCCTTCCTCGTCAGCACCGCCCAAGGAGACATCCTGCCCGTCGGCACGCGCTTCTCCGTCCGCCAGGAGCGGGACGGAGGCCCCGTCGGCGTGGCCGTGTTCGACGGCGCCGTCGACCTCCGCCCCGCGCGCGGCACCGCGCTGCGGCTGCGTGCCGGCCAGCAGAGCGCCTTCACCGCCGGGGGCGCGGCCCCGGCACAGCCCCTGCGTGCCGGTCAGGAAGCCTGGCGCGACGGCATGCTGGTCGTCGAGCGCATGCCGCTGCCCGATTTCATCGCCGAACTCGACCGCTACCGCCCCGGCAGACTGCGTTGCGACCCCGCTGTCGCCCACCTGCGCGTCAGCGGCGCCTTTCCGCTGCACGCGCCGGACGAAGTGCTCGCGTTGCTGGCCGAGACGCTGCCGATCCGGATTGGGCACTTCACCCGCTACTGGGTCACCGTCGGGCCGCGCACCTGAGCGCCGCGCGGCAAAAAGGCCCCCATGCCCCACCGTTGCCGCCCGGTGGCAAAAAAAATTTTGGATGGTGGGGTAGTTTTTTCCATCTCGTGCATCAAGCAGAACAGAGAGGCCGCAAAAGTCCGCGCGCCTTCCGTTCAACGCCTGTCCGAGAAAGGAAAACCCGCATGCCGCACAATCGCCCCTTCCCCGTCCGCACGCCGCTTGCCAGCGCGATCCGCCTGATGCTGTGCGGCGCCCTCCTGGCCGGCGGCGCCATCCAGGCGCCCGCCCGGGCCCAACTGGCCGAACCCGCCGGCAGCGCCCCGGCCTCGGCCGGCCGCGCCTACGACATCGCCGCCGGCAGCCTGGACCAGGTGCTCGGCCGTTTCGGCCGCGAAGCCGGGGTGATGATCGCCATCGATCCCGAACTCACCCAGGATGTCCGTAGCGCCGGGCTGCGCGGCACGCACACCACCGCCTCCGGCCTCGCCGCCATCCTCGCCGTCCACCGGCTGGAAGCCGTGCCCGGCGCCAATGGCGGCTACCGCCTGCGCCGTTTGCCTCCAGCGGCGGACACCAGGCTGGCGCCGGTTACGGTAACGGCCCAGGCCGAGCGCGGCGGCACCACGGAAGGTACTGGCAGCTACACCACCGGCAGCATGAACACCGCCACCAAGATGCCGCTGTCCATCCGCGAAACGCCGCAGTCGGTCACGGTGATGACCGCGCAGCGTATCGAGGATCAGGGGCTGACCTCGCTCAGCGACGTCGTGCAGGCCACGCCCGGCCTCACCGTGACCAAATGGGGCGGCGAACGCTATCGCTTCACGTCGCGCGGCTTCCAGGTCAACAACCTGATGGTCGATGGCTTGCCGATCCAGTATGAGGAGGCCGCGCTGTCCACCGGCGCCATGTCGATGTACGACCGCGTCGAAGTCATGCGCGGCGCGGCCGGGCTGATGGAGGGCGAGGGCACGCCGGGCGGCTCGATCAATCTGATGCGCAAGCGTCCGACCAGGGAATTCCAGGGCTCGCTGACCGGCAGCGTCGGCAGCTGGGACAACTATCTCGGCTCCCTCGATGTCGGCGGCCCGATCAACGAGGCCGGCACCCTGCGCGGTCGCGCCGTGGTCAGCCATCAGGACAAGAAATCCTTCATCGACGATTACGAGAACAAGCGCACGCTGGTGTACGGCATCCTCGAAGCCGATCTCACCCCCGCCACCACCGCGACGCTGGGCTTCTCCTACAGCAACGAGGACAACCCCGGCGTGGACTGGAACGGCATCGGCACCTGGCCGGACGGCAGCTTCCTGCCCATCTCCCGCTCCACGCGCATGAGTCCGAGCTGGGCCTACTGGGACAAGAAGAGCACCACCGTCTTCGCCGATGTCGAGCACCGTTTCGACAATGGCTGGAAAGCGAAATTGGCGGCAACGTCCATCGATAGCGAGATGGACATGATGGGTACATACCTCGCGAATCAAACAGCCGCCCCATCCTACAACCTCGTAGGGGGGAGTCCTGCATATCGTTATGCGCGCGATCAGTACAGCATCGACGCCCATGCCGCCGGCCCGGTCCGCTTATGGGGAGGCACGCATGAACTGGTGTTCGGCGCCAGCCATCGCAAAAACAAGTGGAAGGATGAAGGCGCACCGACCGATTTCACCCCGGTAAGCTTCAACCCGCTGGATTGGAGCCCGCGTTCCGTCCCCAAGCCGACGATCACCGGCAGTTGGAACCTATGGACCCGCGACGCTGAACGGGAGCAGACCGGCATCTATGGATCCGGGCGTTTCAAACTGTCCGATCCGCTGACCCTGATCGCTGGCGCCCGGGTGGATTGGTACAAGCAGACGATTGCCCAGCAGTGGGGCGGATCTGCCTATGGCGCGTCGGATTTCAAGGTCGACCATGAATTCACGCCGTATCTGGGCGCGGTTTACGACTTGAACGTGCAGCATTCGATCTATGCCAGTTGGACGCGCATCTTCAATCCGCAAGACTATTACACGGCCGATGGTGGTCTACTTGACCCGCAGACCGGCAGCAACTACGAGGTCGGCATCAAGGGCGAGTACTTCGGCGGCCGCCTGAACGCCAGCGCCGCGATCTTCCAGATCGACCTGGAGAATCTGCCGGATGGTTTGCCCGTGTCCCAGTGTGCGACCGGGCTGACCAGTTGCTATCGTTCGGCCGGCGAAGTGCGCAGCCGCGGCGTCGAATTCGAACTGAACGGCGAACTGGCGCCGGGCTGGCAGATGGCTACCAGCTACACCTATGCCTCAGCCAAACGCCTGTCGGAGGCCTCGGCGTACGATCCGATCGGCAGCTACAGCATCGGCAAGCGCTACGCGACCAACATTCCCCGCCATCTGTTCAAGCTCGCCACCAGCTACCGGCTGCCGGGCGAGTTGAGCCGCTGGAAGGTGGGCGGTTCGCTGCATGTGCAGGACGGCGTCAAAAGTCCGTGGGGCGTGAAGCAGGGCGGTTATGCCATCGCCGGAATGCATGCCAGCTATGCGGTCACCAGGCAATTGGACCTGAGCCTGAACGTCAACAATCTGTTCGACCGTAAATACTATTCGACCATTGGCTCCTACTCGGATGCCAACTTCTTCGGCGACCCGCGCAACTTCCTGCTGACGGCGAAATACCGCTTCTAGGCCTCATGCCGGGCGGCCATGGCGGCTGCCCGCATCGGGGGGCGCCGCTGCTCATTGTCATCAAGGCCGCTGCAAGGCACCGTGTCGGCGGGATCCCGCGTCTCTTCGCGGCGAAGAGTTCCAGCGCCTGGCATGGGTAGCCGAGGATGGAGTTCTTGACGTTCTGGTCGCGACTGAGGGATAGGACAGGCGGCGACTCCGGCATCATTGCCGGAGTCGTCATTCGCTGTCCGATTCAGGTCAATACCATTGACGCTGCGGCGCTTGCCGAAAGCACGCAGTCCTCAACTGCCCGCCGTTTCCGATTCGCGCACCGTCAGCACGGGGATGATGGAGCTGCGCACGACCTTTTCCGCCGTCGAGCCCATCAGCAGCTTTTCCAGGCCGGTGCGGCCGTGGGTGCCCATGATGATCAGGTCGGCGCCGATCCGGGTGGCTTCGCGGAGCAGTTCCTCGTGGCTGGCGCCCTGGACGATGTGGGGCGTGATGTCGAGGCCGGCCAGGTTCTCCTGGCAGAACTGCCGCATGTCCTGCGCCGCGCCCTGCTTGATCTCATCGAACATGTTGGAGAGCATCGCGGAGGAAATGCGCAGATTGCTCCTGTCGTGCAACGTCGTGATGACGTGCAGGACATGCAGGCGGGCGCCCGTCAGCGTGCCGAGCGTGCGTGCGAGCTCGCATGCCTGGGCCGAACCCTTGGAAAAATCGGTCGCGAACAGAATGGTCTCGATCTTGGCCATGACATCTCCGTGGCGGTTGGTGGTTGGCATGTGGGGATGCGCTGCGCCCCTTGGCGGCTACCATACCAGAGTGGCGGGAACGCGCCAGGGGCCGGCGGCCCGCCGGCTGGACGGCGCGATCGCAGGCCCCGGCACGGACAGATATACACCTGTTGGCAGCATGGATTTGATCCATGACATGGAAATCGGGGCGGCACAGGGTTTAGCGTCGGGAAACTTTTCGCGACCGGCCGCCGTTGCGCGGCTTTCCACTGGAGCGTTCCATGTTTCTGCTCGACTGGCTGTTCGGCAGGCGCCACGGCAAGCCCGATGCCGCGCCCGCGCCCGCTCGTTCCCTGAAAGAGGCGGACGGCTGCGCGCCGGGCACCTCGATCCGCTACAGCGCCGACCTGGTCGAGCACCTGGTCCGCGACCACCATGCCATGCTCGAATGCTTCGCCGCCATCGGCAAGGCGGCGCGCGGCGCGCGCTTCGGCGAGGCCGCGCTGCTGCTGGAGCGCTTCCGCGCCGACCTCCACGGCCATCTGCTGGTCGAGAACGTGCGGCTGTACGTCTATCTGGAACACACGCTGGCGGACGATCCCGCCAGCCATGCGTTGATGCGCGAGTTCCGCCACGACATGGACGAGATCGGCAAGAAAGTCGTCGCCTTCCTCGCCCGCTATGCCCGTCTCGGCGAGGACCCGGCGCTGGCCGCCAGCTTCGTCGCCGATCTCGATGCCGTTGGCGCGGCGCTGGCCGACCGCATCCGGCGCGAGGAAGACGTGCTCTACCCGCTGTACGCGCCGGTGGCCTGAGCGCGGCCGCTCAGGCCAGCACCTGGCCGTGCTCGCGGGTGGCGTGGAAGGTGACCTTGGGCCATTTTTCCATCGTCACTTCGAGGTTGTAGCGGCTGGTGGCCAGGTACACCGGGTTGCCGTCGATGTCCTTGCCCAGGCGCAGTGCCTGCTCGCGCTCGAAGTTGCGGCGGGTGACTTCGTCGGGGAAGCTCAGCCAGCGCGCGGTGTGGATGTCGGCGGGTTCGAAGATGGCATCGACCTTGTACTCGTCCTTCAGGCGCTGGGCGACGATCTCGAACTGCAGCACGCCGACCGCGCCCAGCAGCATCTGGCCGCCCTCCAGTTCGAACACCTGGATAGCCCCTTCCTCGCCCAGCTCCTGCAGGCCCTTCTGCAACTGCTTGGACTTGAGCGGATCGCGCAGGCGGGCGGCGCGGAACAGTTCGGGCGAGAAATACGGAATGCCCTTGAAGCCGATGTTCTCGCCCTCGGTCAGGGTGTCGCCGATCTGCAGCTGGCCGTGGTTGTGGATGCCGATGATGTCGCCGGCGACGCCGTCTTCCATGATCACGCGTTCGTTGGCCATGAAGGTCAGCGCATTGGCCAGCTTCATGTCGCGCCCTGCGCGCACGTGCTTCACCTTCATGCCCGAGCTGTAGCGTCCCGAGCAGATGCGGAAGAAAGCGATGCGGTCGCGGTGCCTGGGGTCCATGTTGGCCTGGATCTTGAACACGAAGCCGGTGAAGGCCGGTTCGGCCGGTTGCACCCTGCGCGTCCCGGTATCGCGGGCCTGCGGCGGCGGGGCCCAGTCGATCAGCGCGTGCAGGATTTCCTGCACGCCGAAGTTGTTGATGCCCGAGCCGAAGAACACCGGCGTCTGCTGTCCGGCAAGGAATTCGCCGAGCTCGAAAGGCGGCGAGGCGCCCTCGATCAGCTCGACGTCCTCGCGCAGTTGGCCGACCTCCATCGGGAAGCGTGCGTCCAGTTCGGGATTGGCAATGCCCTTCAGCACCTGCGCATCGCTGCGCCGCTCCTCGCCCGGGGTGAAGGTCAGCACCTGGTCCTGCAGCAGGTGGTAGACGCCGCGGAACGCCTTGCCCATGCCCAGCGGCCAGGTCACCGGCGCGCAGGTGATCTTGAGCACGTCCTCGATTTCGGCGAGCAGCTCGAAAGGCTCGCGCACCTCGCGGTCCATCTTGTTCACGAAGGTGATGATCGGCGTGTTGCGCAGGCGGCAGACTTCGAGCAGCTTGATCGTCTGCGCTTCCACGCCCTTGGCGGCGTCGATCACCATCACCGCCGCGTCCACCGCGGTCAGCACGCGGTAGGTGTCTTCCGAGAAATCCTCGTGGCCCGGGGTGTCGAGCAGGTTGACGGTGTGATCCATGTACTCGAACTGCATCACCGAGCTCGATACCGAGATGCCGCGCTGCTTCTCCACTTCCATCCAGTCCGAGGTGGCGTGGCGCGCCGACTTGCGTGCCTTCACCGTACCCGCGAGCTGGATCGCGCCGCCGAACAGCAGCAGCTTCTCGGTCAGCGTGGTCTTGCCCGCGTCGGGGTGGGCGATGATGGCGAAGGTGCGGCGCTTTTCGACGTCGCGCAGCAGCTCGGGCGGGAAGGGGGTGGTCGTCATCGGGATTCGTCAGCGAAAAGAAAACCGCCTGCGCGCAAGAATGGCGAGGCGGAACCGCGCGATTCTACCAAGGATGCGACGGGCTGCTGCTGCGCCGAACCGTTGGCGGCGGCGTAGCGCGGACAAAAATGCCCCCACGCTCATCCGCTGAGTGGGCTTGCTGCCCTCCAAAGGAGGTTTTTTTGCCTTGGGACGGCCCGGCGATAAAAAAATGGGCATCGGCGCCAGATGGGGCGCCGATGCCCGAGCTGTCTCCACAATGGGAGCGGAGGAGAAAAGCGGGAATGCGGAAGATGCGCGGCTTACTTCTTCTTGCCGACCTGGTCGCCGATGACGCCGCCGATCGCGGCGCCGCCGACCGTGCCGAGGATGCCGCCGTCGGTCACGACCGCGCCCGCCACGCCGCCGATCGCGGCACCGGTGGCGGCGCTCTTTTCACGCGAGGACATGTTGTCCCAGGTCGCACAACCCGTCGCGGCGATGGTGAGCAGGATGGCGGGGATGAGGGTGTGGAGCTTCATGTCGTTCTCCTGTCGTCTGTTCGTTGGATATGGCGGCAACGCGGACATTGCGCCGGTCGATGCGGATATGAACACGGCGCGGCGGGAAAACTCCGCGCGGAGCGTGACGAGTTGTTTCGCGTTCCGCCTCGCCGCCGGCACCGGTGCGGGCCGGGGCCGCAGATGCCGGCGGAGACGGTGGCCCGCCGTGGCGCGGGGGCTTGCGGCGGCGCGATTACATTTCGACGCAGCTTGCCCGGCCGCCGTGCCGCCGTGCTTGTCCGCGCCCGCCGTACGCGGCAGCATGCGGGCATCTGTCCGTTTCCCGCCCACGCCATGCTGCTGCTCGATGCCTCTCTCGCCCAGTCCATCGTCGACCGCACGATGCAGCTCCTGCACGCCAACGTGAACGTCATGGATGCGCACGGCGTCATCATCGCCAGCGGCGACCCGGCGCGCATCGGCGGCCGGCACGAGGGCGCGCTGATGGTGCTGGCGCAGGGCCGCACGGTGGAAATCGACGATGCGCTGGCGAGCCGGCTGCACGATGCGCGGCCGGGCGTCAATCTGCCGCTGCGCGCCGAAGGCGGCATCGTCGGCGTGATCGGGCTCAGCGGCGAGCCCGACGCGATCCGCCAGTTCGCCGAACTGCTGCGCATGGCGGCCGAAACCATGATCGAGCAGGCGCGGCTGATGCAGCTCATCGCCCGCGATGCGCGCCTGCGCCAGGAACTCGTGTTGCAACTGATCGGCATCGCCACGCCGGCCCCGGCGCTCGACGACTGGGCGCGCCAGTTCGGCGTCGACCCCGATCGCCCGCGTGCCGCGCTGCTGGTCGAGCCTGGCCCGGCACTGGGCGATGCGGCCGATCTGCTGGCCGAACAGCAGCGTGTGCTGGCGATGCTGGCTGCGGAGCCCGGTGTGCTGTGCGCCCCGGTGTCGCTACGCGAGCTGGTCGCCCTGCTGCCCGCTTCATCCGCTCCGGACGAGGCCGCGCGCCTGCGCGCGCGGGCCGGGGCCCTGCTCGCCCGCCTGCAGCGCGAAGGCCAGGCACCGCCGCGCCTGGCGCTC
>NZ_AMXE01000055.1 GCF_000310205.1 Thauera linaloolentis 47Lol = DSM 12138
CCGCCCCCCGCGGCCCCAGCCACCGAGCCGATCGGCGTCTTCGTCCCCTCGAGCTGCACGCCACGGATAGACTCGACGGTGCCGAACTGCACAGTCATCGCCCGCCTGGCCTCGGTGCGCGAATACGTCCCGCCGCCCAGGCCCTGGGCACATCCGCCGAGCACCAGCAGCGCAGCGAGCGCACCTGCCGCCGCACGCAGCTTCATCGATCCGGAATTCACCATGCCTCTTCTCCAAAAGCCCGTCGATAGCGCGCAGCGATGTCTTCACGCGTCGGCGCGTGGTTCTGTCCCCCACGGTACGCGATCTTGATCGCGCCCATCACTGCGGCAAGGCGGCCCGCCCGCAGCATGTCCCAACCGCTCGCGAGGCCGTGCAGCAAACCGGCGCGGTAGGCATCTCCGCAACCGGTGGGATCGACGATCGCGTCCGGCTTGGCCGCCGGCACGCCGAGCACCTCGCCGCCGCAGTGGATGCGCGAACCCTCCGCACCCAGCGTCACGACGAAGCCCTCGACCATCGCTGCCAGTTCACGCTCGCTGCGGCCGGTCTTTTCGCACATCAGGCGGGCCTCGTAATCATTGACTGTGCAGTAACGGGCCAGTTGCAGGCATTCGAGTAACT
The DNA here is from genome assembly GCF_000310205.1 of Thauera linaloolentis 47Lol = DSM 12138. Lineage (GTDB taxonomy): Bacteria > Pseudomonadota > Gammaproteobacteria > Burkholderiales > Rhodocyclaceae > Thauera > Thauera linaloolentis. Next base: position 625 of record NZ_AMXE01000055.1, read on the forward strand.
CTTCGCTACCGAGGATGGGCAGGGCCTGGCCCGGATCGAACACGAAGGGAACACCTGCCTCGGCAAAGCCCCTCGCATGGCGCAGCATGCCGTCGCGCCCATCGGGCGACACGATGCCCAGCCTCACACCTATCGCCTCGCGGACGTCATTGAGATGGGAATGGAACATCGCCCCCGGATGGAAAGCGGTGATCTGGTTGTCGTCCAGATCGGTGGTGATGAAGGCCTGGGCAGTAAAGGTGCCGGGCACCTCGCGGATGTGGTCCTGCCTCAGCCCCAGCTTCTCCAGCCGGTAGCGGTAGGGGCCGGCATCCTCGCCGACCGTCGCCATGATCAGCGGATCGCTGCCGAGCAGCTTCAGCGAATAGGCGATGTTGCCCGCGCAGCCGCCGAATTCCCTGCGTAGGTCGGGGACCAGGAAGGAAACGTTCAGGATGTGGATCTGCTCGGGCAGGATGTGGTTCTTGAAGCGGTCCTGGAAGACCATGATCGAGTCGTAGGCAACCGATCCGCAGACGAGAATGGACATGGGAAATGGCCCGGCAAGAAGAAGGGCCGCCATTATACGAGGCCTCCACGCCGCGCCCCGGGCGGACACGTGCCGGCGGCCCCGCCCCCTGGCGTCGCAAACGCGGGGATGGCTGGCATGATTCACTCCCACACGTGCACAAGCCGGTCATCCCACCGTAACCGGCCCGTCACCGCAGCGCAACGCAGGCTTTCGAGAATGGTCCGCACTCCAACGGAACGGACCCACGCCATGCTCCAGAACCGCCAGCCACGCCAGGAAGCCGCCGCACGCAAGGGGCGCAACCTCCACGTCGGCCTCGCCACCTGCGAGACCGAGATCCTCGAAGCGCAGAAACTGCGCTACCGCGTGTTCGCCGACGAGATGGGCGCGCGCCTGGCGACACGCACGCCCGGCGTCGACCGCGACATCTACGACCCCTTCTGCGAGCACCTCATCGTCCGCGACGAGGATGCCGGCCGCATCGTCGGCACCTACCGCATCCTGTCGCCGGCAGCCGCACGCAAGGTGGGCGGTTATTACTCCGAAAACGAATTCGACCTCACCCGCCTGCAACACCTGCGTCCGCGCCTGGTGGAAATCGGCCGCTCGTGCATCGACGCCGAATACCGCAGCGGGGCCGTCATCGCCTTGTTGTGGGGCGGACTGGCGCGCTACATGCAGGAAAACGGCTATGACTATCTGGTGGGCTGCGCCTCGATCAGCATGGCCGACGGCGGCCACGCAGCAGCCAGCCTGTATAATCGCCTGCACGAAAAACACCAGGCTCCCACGGAATACCACGTCTTCCCGCGCTGCCCGCTGCCGATGGCGGCGCTGCGCTCCGATCTGGCAACCGAAGCTCCGCCGCTGATCAAGGGCTACCTGCGCGCCGGCGCCTGGATCTGCGGCGCCCCGGCCTGGGACCCCGACTTCAACACCGCCGACCTCCCCATCCTGATGCCGATGAGCAAGGTCGACGACCGCTACGCGCGGCACTTCATGGGACGCAGGGACTGATGAATCGATCGGGGCAGGCCGGACAATTGACCGCAGACACCCAAGCAGCGGCGTATCCCCACCCGCCCCCGTCGCTTGCCGGCCAGGCGCCCGCCATGCTGCGCGCCTGGCGTTACCTGCGCCTGGCCCTGCATCTGCTGGAAGGCGCCCTGACGCTGCTGCTGTGCGTACCCTTCTGCGCCAGACCCACCCATCTCCGCCTGCGCCAGCGCTGGTCACTGCGCATGCTCGGCATCCTGGGCCTGCGCCTGCAGTTCCAGGGCGCTCCGATTGCACCGGGCACGATGCTGGTCGCCAACCACGTCTCGTGGCTGGACATCTTCGTCATCAACGCAATGACGCCGGCCGCCTTCGTGAGCAAGGCGGAAGTGCGCAACTGGCCGGTGATCGGCTGGCTCGCGGCCAAGAGCGACACCATCTTCCTGCACCGCGGCAGCCGCGGCCACGCCCGCATCATCAACGCCGAAATCGCCACCCTGCTCGATGCCGGCGACAACGTCGCGATCTTCCCCGAAGGCACCACCACGGACGGCAGCCGCGTGCTCCATTTCCATGCCGCCCTGCTGCAGCCGGCCATCGCCTGCGGCCACGCCGTGCAGCCGCTGGCGCTGGCTTACCGCAAGCCCGACGGCAGCTACAGCCGCGCGCCCGCCTACGACGGCGAACTGACGCTCGGCCAGTGCCTGGCCAACATCATCGCCGAACGCAGGCTCATCGCATGCGTCAGCGCCGCCGCCCCAATCGAAACCCGCGACGGAACCGATCGCCGCAGCCTGGCGCAGAAGGCACGCGCCACGATCATGCAGGACATCGGCTGCGCGGACGGCGACGGCCAGCCCTGAACGAAAGCGGCCGCCGCCCGTACCCGGCAGGGCCGATCAGCCCGGCACCTGGAACACCTCGCCATCCTCGATCCTCACCGCAGTCAGCTTGCCGCCCCACACGCAGCCTGAGTCGAGCGCGATCAGGCCTGGTTCGCGGTAAAACCCCAGTGCGGACCAGTGCCCGCAAACGATGGTATGCGTCCGGCTGAGCCGGCCGGGTACCCGGAACCACGGCGAGGTCCCGGGCGGCGCCTGTTCGGGAGCCCCCTTCGCCCGCAGCGCCATGCGGCCATCGGCAGAGCAGAAGCGCATGCGCGTGCAGGCATTCACGATCACGCGCAGACGGTCCCAGCCCTTGAGCTTGTCGTTCCAGCGCTCCGGCCGGTTGCCGGCCAGTTCGAGCAGGAACTTGCGCGCCTGCGGCCCGGCCAGCACGGCCCCCACCTCGTCGGACAAGGCCTTCGCCTGTTCCACCGTCCAGCCAGGCAGCAGCCCGGCATGCACCAGCACATGCTCGCCCTCGATCTGCACCAGCGGCCTGCTCGCCAGCCAATGCAGCAGTTCGTCGCGATCCGGGGCCTCGAGCACCTGGAACAAGGTATCGTCGTTGTCGCGTCGCTTGTAGCCGGCCGCGACCATCAGCAGATAGAGATCGTGATTGCCCAACACCGCATCGACCGTCCCCCCCAGGTCGCGCAGCAGACGCAGCACTCGCAGGGATTCCGGACCGCGGTTGACGAGATCACCAACCACCCACAGATGGTCGTGCAAAGGATCGAAGGCGATGCGTTCGAGCATGCGCGCCAATTGCGCGTAACAGCCCTGGATGTCGCCGATGGCGTAAGTTGACATGCTGGGAGACGGATACGGGCCGCAGCAGACGCGCGGCAAGGTGGCTGAAAATCGGCATTTTAAAGGATCAAATCTTTCAATCGCTCAATGCATCGACGATCTGCCCGGCAAACTAGCGAAAATCGTCGAGATGCAAGGCCATTATCGCATCCACGATATGCCGGTCGATCTCGTCATAGTGACCGCAAGACTGCGAAAACCCCCGCCTCGGCGCAGATGCAACGCGTGCCTCTACCAACTCTGGGCACTTTTCTGCCACACGTGCGAGGCAGCGCTGCAGAAGATCGGCTTGCGCTCGACGATCATCCAATCCATGCCTGCCGCTCTTCCCTGAGCAGCCGTTCCACGTACGGCACGAAATCCTCGTTGTGATGGTTGTGACGCAAGCTCAGCCGTGCGTCGCCGCAGAACATTCTGCGCTCCTTCAGGACCCGCCCCGGCAAAGGCTCTCCGACACGGGAAAACCGCCCAGTCCCGCAGCTCGCTCTTCGCCTGCAAGGCGTAGAACAAGAAAACGGGCGCCGAAGCGCCCGTTCTGGTTTTCAAACCTGCCGAGGGGACAGATCAGAAGGTATGGCGGATACCGACACCCAGCAGGTCGGAGTTTTCGCCGCCCGGAGTCAGATCGCCAGCCTTGGCACGATACTCAACCAAGCCCAGTTCTTCCCCCTTGCCGTTATCCGTACGGTTCCATGCGACATAGGCGGTGGTGCGCTTAGACAAGGCATGGGTATAGGCCAGGGTGTAGGACTTCACGTCAGTGTCTTTTTCGCCCTTCGGGTTGTCGAATTCGACTTCGCCGTAAGCAAAATGCACATTACCAGCCGTGCTGACTGGAACGACCAAGCCGACTTGCCACAGATCGGCATCATAGCTTTTCCAGCCACTCAGGTTCGATGCGGACTGATAGGAGGCATGAAACGACACAACACCGAAGTCATAGCTGGCGCCCAAACCCCATTCTTTTTGCTTCTTGCTGCCGTTTTCGGTTACCCAGTTGAGGGTGTCGTCCAACTCAAAATTCTCGGAGTACTTAACGATCTGATATACACCGCCGACCTTCAGCGGGCCGTTGGCATACTCAAGGCCCACACCATAGGCATCGTCACTGCTGGGGTTTGCATAGTCATAAACGTCAGGAGTGCTGGTCCCGCGCTTGTAGTTGACTTCTTCATTCTTGGCCGAATAGATGACACGAGCGGTCAGGCCGGAGAATGAACCAGTGTAGGCGACCGAGTTGTTCCAGCGGGCACGATTATTCGGAGTAATGCTCATCCCCGCACCATTCGACAGGACAGACTGGGGACCGATGGCAGCAGCGGCCAGTGCATCGTAGCTGAAGAAGTAGCCGGGCGCATACTGGCGGCCGAGGCTGATGGTGCCAAAAGAGCCACCGAGACCGACGAAGGCCTGACGCGAATAAGCAGAGCCTTCGACATGCTCAGTGCCTTCGTCAATGTTGAATCCTTGCTCCAGCACGAAGACAGCCTTCAGGCCATTGCCCAGGTCTTCGGTGCCGCGGAAGCCCAGACGGCTGCCCGACAGGGCACCGCTATTCACGCCGCGCAGGTCGTTTTCACCGTGCTTGCCGAAACCGACATATGCGTCAGCCACACCGTAGATGGTGACGTTGGACTGAGCGAAGGCCGGAGCCGAAACCAGGCCGGCGATGGCCAGCGCGATCAGTTTCTTCTGCATGAATCGTCCGAGAAGCTCTCCTTTCGGCCTTCACCCTGGCCTGCGCATCCAAGGCGACATCGTGACGCCACTTGCCGCAGGCGATTGGGAGGCATGGGATCGTCCTGGACACTCCCCCTGATCTGGATGAACGCCGACGACCCTGCACCCGGCATTCAGGCACGACAATGGTGGATGGGTGGATCAGCTTCTGGGAACGTGCCCTGCTGGAGCAACGCGGACGGATTGTGTTGCCCCTTGAAACACGGCTCTGATTTGCCAGCCTTGTTGCATGTCCGCAACATGCATCGCCGAAATGTGGTGTTTTCGCGCTGCGAGGCTTGCAAGGCCAGCGGCAGATTTGCAGAATCGCTCCAACTTCTCGCCAGAGAGGTGAGTAGGACCGAGGCAAATGCCAAGGTCTCAACTTCATATTTGAGGAGAAACACATGCAGAAGAAACTGATCGCGCTGGCCATCGCCGGCCTGGTTTCGGCTCCGGCCTTCGCTCAGTCCAACGTCACCATCTACGGTGTGGCTGACGCATATGTCGGTTTCGGCAAGCACGGTGAAAACGACCTGCGCGGCGTGAATAGCGGTGCCCTGTCGGGCAGCCGTCTGGGCTTCCGCGGCACCGAAGACCTGGGCAACGGCCTGAAGGCTGTCTTCGTGCTGGAGCAAGGTATCAACATCGACGAAGGCAGTGGTTCGGGCTACCAGCGTCAGGCCTTCGTTGGCCTGGGCGGCTCGTTCGGCACCGTGGCTCTCGGTCGTCAGTATGCGCCGGGCTACTTCTTCCAGTACGACGGTCTGGGTGGCGCCGCAGTCGGCCCGCAGTCCATCCTGTCGAACTACGCTGGCCTGACCATCACCCCGAACACTCCGGCCCGTTGGAACAACTCGGTCACCTACACCGGCACCTTCTCCGGCCTGACCGCTCGCGCCATCTACTCCGCCCAAGGCGTTGAAGTTGACGAAAACCCGAGCGACGACGACGCCTACGGTTTTGGCCTGGACTACAGCAACGGCCCGCTGAAGGTCAGCGGTGTGTACCAAGTCGCCAAGTATGACTTCGCTGCAGCCCCCAACGACGAAAAGCAGAAGGAATGGGGCCTGGGCGCCAGCTATAACTTCGGCGTCGTGGCACTGAGCGCGTCCTACCAATCCGGTGACAACGTGCAAGGCGTGAAGGACCGGGATGCAGATCTCTGGACCGTCGGCCTGGCCGTTCCGGTTGGCGCAGCCGGCAGCATCCACCTGGCTTATGCCGAGGTCGAATTCGATCGCCCGGCTGGCGCCAGCGACACCGAAGTCAAGTCCTACACCCTGGCCTACACCCACGCCCTGTCGAAGCGCACCACCGCTTACGTTGCGTTCAACCGCACCGACAACGACAACGCCGAAACCGCTGGCCTGGTTGGCTACGGCCACAAGGCTGGTTCGACCTTCGGCGGCGAAAACTCCGACCTGCTGGGCGTCGGTATCCGCCACACCTTCTAATCTGTCCTCTCGACAGGTTTGAAAGCCAAAACGGGCGCTTCGGCGCCCGTTTTTTCGTCTACGCCTTCGTTTCCATTCCATTTTCTTCCCCATCACCGCAATGGATCGAGTCTGAAATATTCGCCACTCAGCCTGCCCACATGCCAGTTGGCGATAAGCTCTTCCCTATGGATCTCGATCCACGCATTGACGAGCATCTGCTTGTTGCGCGGCAGCTCGCCGAAAATGATCTGGTTCGACTCGATATCGAAACCCGCCTCAAGCCCCTGCCACATGGCAAGCACGAAGGGTGTCGTACCTTGTCCCGGCCTGGGCATGGCAAAGGCGATCACGATGCCGTAATAGGCCGAAATCGGACGGAAAGCAGCGCCATATCGCGGCCGCACGGGCGCCCTGGTGTAGAGGTGTGCGATGTCGAGACCGGCGATCTCGAAGCGGGCAATCGCTTCGAACAAGGGCTCGAGCGGATACTGCTCGTTGCCGTAACGGCGGCTTGCCCGCGGCGCTGCATGGCCGGTCAGCGCATCATGGACCTCCTCCTCGATACCCACCGCACGGCACGTATCCTTGAAGGTATGGCGAAAGGAATGGAACACCTTTCTGCGATCGCCGATACCTACCTTGCGGCGCAGGTAGCCCGAGAAGAAGGTGCTGAAATAGCCGCCGAGCTTGCCACGTGAGTTCGGCCGAAGGTCGGGAAACAACAACCCCGCCCCCTTCCTGCCTGCAACGTAGTCGAGAAAGCCACAGTCCAGCAGAATCGCGTGGACAGGAATTCGCCGGCGCGAGGCGCCGTTCTTGAGTTGTGCATGCTCGGCATCGTCGCTGATGCAAAGATAATGGCCCAGCCCCTCTGCATGGCGGACGTCGCCAACGAGCAATTGCGCCAGTTCCTCCACCCGCGCCCCCGTCAACAATGCGAGCAGCGGCAACCAGAACGCGGCCTCTCGCCCTCCTCCCCGCGGCCGCTTGCCCTCGGCATGGATTTCGGCGCGGAACAGGCTGTTCAGCTCTTCCACGGTGAACGCGACACGCGCCTTGCGCTGCTGTGTTTCCAGCACCCGTACCTCGACAGCAGGGTTCGAGGCCATCAACTCGTAATCGACTGCCGTACGGAACAGGGTCTTGATGATGCCGATCTTGTGATTGACGGTGACCGGGCTTTGGTCCGAGTCAAGCAGATGGTCACGAAAGGCGAGCAGATCCTTGCGGCGGATTTCCCCGATCGGCATCCTCCCGTTGAACGCGGCGAACGCATCGAGGACCCTGCGATACTGGACCATCGTCGCAGCCCGGCGGCCGACTGACGAGCGCTTCCACAGCTCGAACAGCGACGCATAGGCATCGGGCTTCCCATCCACGGCACTGGCAAGCGCTGCCGGCCTCTTCTTGATCACGAGATGCTGCCTCGTGTCCGTACTCTTCATTGCAAACTCCTGGCGTCATGAAACAAGCGCCGGGAAGCTAAACCACCATTCCCGAACGGCGAAGCATGCGAAAATCCGCCCTGGGGAGATCGTGGCAGCGGGTCACGCAACTCATCCGGCACAGCCAAAACAACTCGAAGGGAAAAAAATGATGTCAAAACAATGGGCGTGTTTGATCGCTTTGGGCCTGACGGCCGCGACGCCGGCACTGGGCGCCGGCCAATCGGAAGCCAAGGGCTTCATCGAGGACAGCTCGCTGAACCTGTTCCTGCGCAATGCCTACATCAGCCGTGACTACAAGCAGGGCAACCAGGACAAGGCCGAATGGGGCCAGGGCGCGGTGCTGAACTTCAGTTCGGGCTTCACCCAGGGCACGGTCGGCTTCGGCGTCGATGCCTTCGGCCTGTATGCCGTCCGCCTGGATGGCGGCAGCGGCCGGGCAGGCGCGGCCGGCATCGACTTCTTCCGCGTGGACAACAATGGCGACGTCGAACGCGATGTCGCCCGGGCCGGCGCCTCGATCAAGCTGCGCTTCTCCAACACCGTGCTCGCCTACGGCGATCTGCGCCCGACGCTGCCGGTGCTCAACCACGACGCCTCGCGCCTGATGCCGGAGAGCTTCACCGGCACGATGATCACCTCGAACGAAATCGAAGGTCTGACGCTGCACGCCGGCCGCTTCCACGCCGAAGCGCGCAAGAGCGACGAGAACCGCGACGGCGGCAGGCTGAAGGCCATCGACCTGATCGGCGGCCGCTACCAGTTCAACGACGTGTTCAGCGGCGCGCTGTACGCGTCGGACATCGAGGACGTGCTCGAGCGCCAGTACATCAACCTGAACTACATGCGCCCGCTGGCGCAGGGCGATTCGCTCACGCTCGACTTCAACGGCTACAACACCAAGCAGGACAAGGAGTTCGATCCTGACGAAGGCAGGAACCGCATCTGGAGCCTGGCCGCGACCTATGCCACCGGCCCGCACGCCTTCACCGTGGCGCACCAGCGCAGCAGCGGCGACGTCGGCTTCAACTACGGCTTCTATCAGAGCGAAGGTTGGGTGGGCAACGGCGGCAGCACGATCTTCCTCGCCAACTCGTTCTGGTCCGACTTCAATGCCAAGGACGAGCGCTCCTGGCAACTGAGCTATGCGGTGGACTTCACCGAATACGGCGCGCCCGGCCTGAGCTACGTCGTCGCCTACGTCCGTGGCGACAACATCGACGCCGGCGCACCGAGCCGTGGCAAGGAACGCGAATGGTTCAACCAGTTGAGCTACAAGGTGCAGAGTGGCGCAGCCAAGGACTTGAGCATCCGCCTGCGCGCATCCTTCCTTCGCGTCTCGGAGGATGCCCGCGCCTATAACAGCGAAGGCAACGAGATCCGCGTGTTCGTCGACTATCCGCTGAACCTGTTCTGATCCGCATGGTGCGGGGTGCCGGATGGTCGGTGCCCTGCCCCGAGTGCAGCGGAACTCCTTCCCGTCTTTAGCACTCTCAAGGCGCGAGTGCTAAAATCACGCACACAAGGAGGACACAAGCCCATGTCTCAAGCCCTGTCGTTTCCCGTTCCCGCCGCTGGCAGCCTGGATCAATACATCCAGAGCGTCAATCGCATGCCCATGCTCAGCGAGCAGCAAGAGGTGGAACTGGCGACGCGCCTGCGCGAGCAGGGGGACGTCGAAGCAGCGCGCCAACTGGTTCTGTCCCATCTGCGGGTAGTCGTCGCGATCGCGCGCGGCTACCTGGGCTACGGCCTGCCGCATGCCGACCTGATCCAGGAAGGCAATGTCGGCCTGATGAAGGCGGTGAAGCGCTTCGACCCCACGCGCGGCGTGCGTCTGGTGTCGTTCGCGATGCACTGGATCAAGGCCGAGATCCACGAGTACGTGCTCAAGAACTGGCGTCTGGTGAAGATCGCCACCACCAAGGCGCAGCGCAAGCTGTTCTTCAACCTGCGCGGCATGAAGCAGGACACCGGCACGCTGAACCCCGCCGAAGTCGACAGCATCGCCGCCCAGCTCGGCGTCAAGCCCGAAGAAGTGGTCGAAATGGAAACCCGCCTCGGCGGCCGCGACATTCCGCTCGAAGGCGGCAGCGACGATGACGACGAACGCTTCGCCCCAATCGCCTACCTGCCCGACCCTCACGCCGAGCCGTCCGAGGTGCTGGCCCAGGCCGAGCTTGCCCATCTGCAGGACAGCGGCCTGCGCAACGCGCTGGCCAGCCTGGACGACCGCAGCCGCGCCATCGTCCAGCGCCGTTGGCTGGCCGAAGGCGACAGCGCCACGCTGCACGAACTCGCAGCCGAATACGGCGTATCGGCCGAGCGCATCCGCCAGATCGAGGCAAAGGCAATGCAGAAGATGCGCGGGATGCTGGCCGCTGCGGTCTGAGCGGCCTCCCGGCGTTCGATCCGGCGCTGGCCGGCCTGTCGAACGCGCTCACGGCGGGCACCCCCATCGTCGGACTGCGCTGACGCGCAGCCTTACTTTCCGGCCAGCAAGGCCTTGATGTCCGCCATGACCTTCGCCGGCTCTTCGGCGTGCTTCATGTACAGCCGCAGGCGGCCTTGCGGGTCGAACACGTAGGTGCCTGCCGAATGGTCAATGGTGTAATGGCCGTCGAGATCGCCACTCTTGCGGTAGAAGACGCGGAAATCCTTCGCGACCTCGGCGATCTGATCGGGGCTGCCATGCAGGCCCAGGAAACGCTTGTCGAACACCGGCACGTACTCCGCCAGCAATGCGGGCGAATCGCGCTCCGGGTCCACGGTGACGAACAATACCTGGACCTTGTCGCCGTCGGGCCCGAGCTGCTGTACCACGGTACTCATGTCGGACAGGGCCGTGGGGCAGACGTCGGGGCATTGGACGTAGCCGAAGAAGATGGTGACGACCTTGCCCTTGAAGTCGTCCAGCGTGCGGACCTGGCCGTGGTGATCGGTGAGCCGGAGGCTCTTCCCGTACTCCGCCCCGGTGATGTCGGTGCTGTGGAAGACGGGCTCGGACGGCGCGCAGGCGGCGAGCAGGCCAAGCGCCAGCACGGACGCCGCCAGCGGGCGCACGAAACGGGAAAGAGAAAAGGACATCGGGCACCTCATGCTGCCTGTTCGATCAGCGCCCGATGATAGACGCTTGCGGCGTGCCCCGCACCGCCCTCGTCGCCCCGCCTGCGTCAAGGCGCCGCACCCCGCATGTCACCACCGCAGGTAGTGATCCACCAGCAGCGCGGCGAAAAGCGCGAACAGGTAGACGATGGAAAAGCGGAAGGTGCGCCGCGCGAGCGCATCGCTGTAATCGCGATACAGCCGCCAGGCGTACAGGATGAACTGCAGCCCGAGCGCCACCGCCGCGCCCAGATAGAGCGCGCCGCTCATGCGCGTGGCGAAGGGCAGCAGCGTGACGCCGAACAGGATCAGCGTGTACAGCAGCACCGACAAGCGGGTGAACTCGGCGCCATGCGTGACGGGCAGCATCGGCAGGCCTGCGCGTGCGTAGTCGGCCGTGCGGTACAGCGCCAGCGCCCAGAAATGCGGCGGCGTCCACGCGAAGATGATGAGGAACAACAGCAGGGCGTCGCCGCTGACCTCGCCCGACACCGCCGCCCAGCCCAGCACCGGCGGCATCGCGCCCGATGCGCCGCCGATGACGATGTTCTGCGGCGTGCGCGGCTTGAGCAGCACCGTATACACCACGGCATAACCGACGAAAGTCGCCAGTGTGAGCCACATCGTCAGCGGATTCACCGCCTCGTGCAACACCATCAGGCCAAAGCCGCCGAGCACGCCGGCAAACAGCAGCACCTCGGCGGGCGCCAGTTCACCGCGCGGCAGCGGCCGCCCCCGGGTGCGCGCCATGCGGGCATCGATCTGGCGCTCGATCAGGCAGTTCATTGCCGCCGCCGCACCGGCCACGCAGGCGATGCCGAGCGTGGCGGCGAAGACGGTCAGCGCGCCGGGCAGCCCCGCGGGCATCGCGAGGAACATACCGATGACCGCACAGAACACGATCAGCGAATTCACGCGCGGCTTGGTCAATACGTAGAAGGCGCGCAAGCGCCCGGCGCGGGCCGCATCCAGAGCCAGTGTCTTCATGATCTCCCCTCCTCGATCGCGATTGCCAGCGCCCGCCCCGGGCGCCGCCCGGCGCTTGCCGGCAAGGCGTTCGGCGCGCCGAGCCGGACATTCACCCATACCATCACCCCGACCAGCAGCGCGGCGCCGGCGTTGTGCGCAGCCGCCAGCGGCAAGGGCAGCGACAGCAGCACATTGGCGATGCCGAGCCCGATCTGCAGCGTCAGCGCCACCAGCAGCGCAGCCCCGGTATCGAAGGTGGCGCGCCGCCGGCACAGCGCCCAGCCGAGCAGGAACAATGCGCCGCCGGCCACGAGCGCGCCGACCCGGTGCGCCCAGTGGATGGCGGTGAGCGCGGCGTTCGACAGTAGCTCGCCGTCGGCCGTCATGCCCAGTTCACGCACCACGTGAAAGGCATTGGCGTAGTCGGCATCGGGGGCGAAACTACCGTGGCAGGCCGGGAAATCCAGGCAGGCGAGCGCGGCGTAATTGGTGCTGGTCCAGCCACCGAGGGCGATCTGGCCGGCGAGGAGGACGAAGGCCAGCCGCGCCCCGAACACCATCCGGCGATGCGACGGCCCATCGTGCCCCATGTCCACGCCCGACTGCCTGGCGCCAAGGGCGCACAGCGTCAACCAGGCCAGCAGCGCCAGCGTCGTCAGGCCGCCGAGCAGGTGCGCGGTGACGATCGCCGGCTTCAGCAGCAGGGTCACCGTCCATTTGCCGAGCAGGCCCTGCAACATCACCACGGCGACCAATGCGCCCGCCACCCCGGGCGCGGCACGCGGGCTGTCGCGCAGACGCCAAGCCAGCACGGCAATGCCGACGATGAGCAGGCCGAGCGCAGCCGCCAGATAGCGGTGGATCATTTCCTTCCACGCCTTGGGCAGGCTGACCGGCCCGTGGGGCGCGGCGGCATGCGCGTCGCGGATGGCATCGGCCGCCTGCGCCGGCGTGGGCTTGCCATAGCAGCCCGGCCAGTCCGGACAGCCCAGGCCGGCATCGGCCAGACGGACATAGGCACCGAACACGACGACGACGAAGGTCAGCAGCAGCGCGCCGAGCGCAAGACGGCGATACAGCGCCAGCGTGGCCTTCATGGCCGCCCTCCCCGCCCCAGTGCGGAGTATTTCAGCAGGCGCTGGAGGTCTTTGGTCAGTGCGCGCGCGGCCTCGGTGACATCGAGCCTGTCATCGAAGCGCATCATCACGTTGCCCAGCGGATCGACGAGATAGACCGCGCCCGCCAGGCTGCCGCTCGCGGGCTGCGGCAGCGCGGCCAGCCAGGCGGCATCGGCACGCACCACATGCAGGGCATCGGCCGCGGAAGGGCCGGGCAACTGCCCCGCGGCGGGCTTGCCGGCATCGGTGACCAGCCATACGCGGGCCACGCGCTCCATCTCCCTGGCCTGTGCGATGCGTGCCTGGCGCGACACGTAGAGCGCACGGGCGCATGCACTGTCACAGATCGACGGCGCCGCCAGCAGCAAGGTCCAGTGCCCCTGCAGTCCGCCCCGGCCCAATGCCGGCTGGTCGCCGATCCCGGCCAGCACCGTATCCGGCAAGGGCACGGGTTCGAACAGGGTGCCGTTGTTCACCCGCCCCTGCGGCTGCCAGACGTAGAACATCAGGTAGGATGCGGCCACCGGCAGGATGCATACCAGTGCAAGCAGCAACAGGATAAGGCGTGCCCGGCGCCGCGCTGCGAGCGGCCCGGATCGGGGCGGCCGGACGGCGCGGCCGCGCTCAATGTCCGGCGAGGCGAGGGTTCCGCTCGTCATGGGTCCTCCGCAAGAAAACGCGCCATGCGTGGGCGCCGGTCAGGGCCGCGGCAAGCGCGGCCAGTGCATACCATTGAAACGCATAGCCACGGTGGCGATCGATGCCGGCCGCAGGCAGCAGCCAGTCGCGCACTAGGCCGTCACCCGATGCGGAGGTCTGCAACACCAGCCAGGGAGCGAAACAGGCGGCATCTCCCGCCTGCCCAGGGCACAGCGGCAAGACTGCGCCCCCGCCTTCGACGACGCTTCGCTCGGCAAGGCGCGCCATGTCCAGCACCTGCCATACGCGGCCCTGCGTGCCCTGCCCCGCCCGTGCCAGCGTGAAGGCATCCGCCTCCGGCACCTGCAGGCGCCCATCCACCACCACACGGCCGGGGTCGGCCGGCACTGCGGGCAAGACCCCGCGATCCGCCCCCGCCGACACCCAGCCGCGATTGACCAGCACCGCCCCCGAGCCGTCCGCCAGCCGCAACGGCATCAGCACGTGGTAGCCGGCGCGGCCGGCATGGGTGCGGTTGTCGAGGAAAACGCCCGCCGCCGGCAGCCACTCGCCTTCCAGCCGCAGAACCCGGCCCGCCTCCAGGCCACCGATGCCTGGCAGGGCGGCAAGCCGCAGCGCCGGACGCCGCGCGGCGGCATCGAGCACCGCCTGCAGTTCCGCCTTCTCCTGCGCGCGGCGCACCTGCCAGTTGCCGAGCGCCACGGCGGCGGCGGTGACCAGCGCACCGGCCAGTAGCGGCAACAGCAGGCGGAGGCGGGCAAGGGCAGGCATCACATCCGGCTCCCGGTGAGCTACAGCCAATACACGACGATGAACAGGATCAGCCACACCACGTCGACGAAATGCCAGTACCAGGCCGCGGCCTCGAAGCCGAAGTGGTGCTGCGGACTGAAATGGCCGGCCAGCACGCGGAACAGCATCACCGCCAGCATGATCGCGCCGATGGTCACGTGCAGGCCGTGGAAGCCGGTGAGCAGGTAGAACGTCGAGCCGTAGATGCCGCTGTCGAGCCGCAGGTTGAGATCGGCATAGGCGTGCCCGTACTCGTAGGCCTGCAGGCCGATGAACACCGCGCCGAGCACGATGGTGGCGAACAGCCCGAGCTTGAGCTGGCCGCGCCGGTTGCCGAGCAGGCCATGATGCGCCCAGGTCAGCGTGACGCCCGAGGTGAGCAGGATCAGCGTGTTGATCGCGGGGATGCCCCAGGCCCCCATCGGCGTGAAAGGCTCGGCGCCGCTCGGCGTGTACGGTCCGGACGTGGGCCAGGCACTGCTGAAGCCCTGCCACAGCAAGGCGGCGTTGTCGCCCGAGGCGAGCCAGGGGACGGACAGCACGCGAGCATAGAACAGCGCGCCGAAGAAAGCGGCGAAGAACATCACCTCCGAGAAGATGAACCAGCCCATCGACCAGCGGAACGACAGCCCGACGCGCCTGCCGTACTGGCCGGATTCGGATTCGCGCACCACCTGGCCGAACCAGCCGAACAGCATGTAGATCAGGATCGCCACGCCGGCGAAGAACAACCACGGGCCGGACGCCACGTCGTTGAGCCACAGCGCAGATCCCGCGCCGAACAGCAGCAGCGCGGCGGAACCGAAGATCGGGTACTTCGACGGCTCGGGCACGAAGTAATGGTCGAACCCGCGGACTGCTGTCGTCTGGCTCATGTCTTTCTCCCTGTCCGGACCTCGTTCGGCGCCGCTAGGCGAGCACCACCTGCACCGCGACGGCAATGACGATGACGAAAAGCGCCCCGGCCAGCACGCCGGCGGCGACGACCGCGAGCGGGTTCAGCGAACCCGCGTCGTCGAGGTAGGCCTGCCGCTTGCGCACGCCGAAGAACGACCACAGCACCGCACGCATCGTCGGCCAGAAGCCGGCGCGGCGCGGCGCATCATGTGACGGTCCGTCGCCCCCGGCGTTCATGTCGCCCCCTTGCCGGAAGCGGCGCGTTCCACCGCGGCGGCTGCCCGCCCCTGCGCCGCGGTGGTGGTATTGCGCCCCCGCAGCTCGAAGAAGGTGTAGGACAACGTGATCACCGTGACCTCTTCCGGCAATGCGGGATCGACGACGAACACCACCGGCATGATGCGCCGCTCGCCAGGCGCCAGTGTCTGCTGCTCGAAGCAGAAGCAATCCATCTTGTTGAAGTAGCGCCCCGCCAGTTGCGGCCCGTAGCTCGGCACAGCCTGACCGGTGATGGGCACCTCGCGCGTGTTCGACACCTCGTAGTCGACCTGCACCAACTGGCCCGGATGCACCTCGAGCGAACGCTGCAGCGGCCGGAAGCGCCACGGCAGATCATGCAGATTGGCGTCGAACTGGACCAGGATGCGGCGGCTGGCGTCGACCTGCGTGTTGACGACCGCACGCGCGCCGCGCTCCGCCTCCGGGCGCAGGAAGTTGTTGATGCCGGTGACCTCGCAGATCTTTTCGTAGAAGGGCACGAGCAGGAAGCCGAAGCCGAACATCGCCACCGCCGACACGGCCAGGCGCAGCAGCAGGCGGCGGTTGTCGGCGGCGAGGCGGCGGTGTGCATGCGAGTTCATCGTCCGAATACCTTGTACTTGAGGATGACGACCACGAAAAAGGCGAAGGCCACCACGGCCAGCATCAGGCCGGTGCGGCGGTTGGCAGCCCTGCGCTCGTCGATTCTTGCCACGCCCTGCTCCTCATTCCCGTTTCCGCTTCGCACTCGCGGCGCGACTGCCCATCCGTGCCGTTCGGTGCGGGCTACCCGCGCCGCGCGATGCTTCCGCCGGCGCGGCCCCGGCCTCAGCGGACGATCGGCGCCTCTTCGAAGGTGTGATGCGGCGCCGGCGACGGGACCGTCCATTCCAGCCCCTCCGCCCCTTCCCACGCACGCGCGGCCGCCCGCTCGCCGCCGCGCACGCACTTGACCACCACCACCAGGAAGATCAGTTGCGACAGCCCGAAGCCGAAGGCGCCGATCGAGGCCATGGCGTTGAAATCGGCGAACTGCAGCGCGTAGTCGGGAATGCGGCGCGGCATGCCGGCCAGGCCGAGGAAATGCATCGGGAAGAAGGTGATGTTGAAGAACACGATCGAACACCAGAAGTGCAGCTTGCCCAGGCCTTCGCTGGGCATGTGGCCGGTCCATTTCGGCAGCCAGTAGTAGGCCCCGGCGAACAGCGCGAACAGCGAACCGGCCACCAGCACGTAGTGGAAGTGGGCGACGACGTAGTAGGTGTCCTGCACCTGGATGTCGATCGGCGCGATGGCGCAGATCAGCCCGGTGAAGCCGCCCATCGTGAACACGAAGATGAAGCCGGTGGCCCACAGCATCGGCGTCTCGAACGTCATCGCGCCGCGCCACATCGTCGCCACCCAGTTGAACACCTTCACCCCGGTGGGCACCGCGATCAGCATCGTCGCATACATGAAGAAGAGCTGGCCGGCGGCCGGCATGCCGGTGGCGAACATGTGGTGCGCCCACACCGCAAAGGACAGGATCGCGATCGAGGCCGTGGCATAGACCATCGATGCGTAGCCGAACAGCGGCTTGCGCGCAAAGGCCGGGATGATCTGGCTGACGATGCCGAAGGCCGGCAGGATCATGATGTAGACCTCCGGATGGCCGAAGAACCAGAAGATGTGCTGGTACATCACCGGATCGCCGCCGCCCGCGGCGTTGAAGAAACTGGTGCCGAAATGGCGGTCGGTCAGGATCATCGTCACCGCACCGGCCAGCACCGGCATCACCGCGATCAGCAGGTAGGCGGTGATCAGCCAGGTCCAGCAGAACAGCGGCATCTTCATCAGCGTCATGCCGGGCGCGCGCATGTTGAGCACGGTGACGACGATGTTGATCGCCCCCATGATCGAGCTGATGCCCATGATGTGGATGGCGAAGATCGCCAGGTCCATGCCCATGCCCATCTGCACCGACAGCGGCGCATACAGCGTCCATCCCGCGGCCGAGGCGCCGCCGGGCACGAAGAAGGAACCGAGCAGCAGGACCGCGGCCGGCGGCAGCAGCCAGAAGCTCCAGTTGTTCATGCGCGCGAAGGCCATGTCGCTGGCGCCGATCATCAGCGGGATCATCCAGTTCGCGAAGCCGACGAAGGCCGGCATGATGGCGCCGAACACCATCACCAGGCCATGCATGGTGGTGAGCTGGTTGAAGAATTCCGGTTGCACCACCTGCAGGCCGGGCTGGAACAGTTCGGCACGGATCGTCAGCGCCATCACGCCCCCGGACAGGAACATGATGAAGCTGAAGATCATGTACATAGTGCCGATGTCCTTGTGATTGGTCGTCGTGATCCAGCGCATCAGGCCGGTCGGGCCGGGGTGATGCCCGTGGAGCTGCTCATGTGTGACGGCGGCCATGCGGATGTCCTCCTGTCCAGCGGCGGCGAAATGATGGCCCGGCTACAGGGCGGGCGACTGCGGCACGAGCGAGGCTTGCTCCACGGCAGCCGTCGCCGCCTGCTGCAGCCTCACCCATTCGGTGTATTTCTCCGCCGACAGCACGTGGACCTCGATCGGCATGAAGCCGTGGTCACGGCCGCACAGCTCGGCACAGTTGCCCCGGTAGATGCCTTCCTTGTCGGCACGGAACCAGGTGTCGCGGATGAAACCGGGAATGGCGTCCTGCTTGACGCCGAAGGCCGGCACCCACCATGAATGGATGACGTCGTTGGCCGTCAGCAGCACGCGCACCTTCTTGCCCACCGGCACCACCAGCGGCTTGTCCACCTCCAGCAGATAGGCCTCGCCCTTGGGCGCGCCGCCATCGATCTGCGCGCGCGGCGTGGACAGGCTGGATAGGAAGCGAATGCCCTCGCCTTCGCCCTGCAGGTAGTCGTAGCCCCACTTCCACTGGTAGCCGGTGGCCTTGACGGTGATGTCGGGGTTGGAGGTGTCCTTCATCTCGATCACGGTCCGGGTCGCGGGCCAGGCCATGCCGAGCAGGATGAGGATGGGGATGACGGTCCACGCGATCTCGACCGCGGTGTTCTCGTGGAAGTTGGCGGCGACGGCGCCCCTGGACTTGCGATGATGGAACATCGCCCAGAACATCACGCCGAACACGCCGATGAAGATGACCAGACAGATCACCAGCATCAGGGTGTGCATGTCGTTGATCTGCTCGGCGATGCCGGTGACCGGAGCCTGGAGGTTGTAGCGCGCTGGCACGTCCTGCGCGAACGCAGGACAGGCAGCGCCAAGAGCTGGCAGAGCACCCGCAACGCGACTGGCACGTCCCATGACCACCCCCTACGCTTTGTAGTTGTTTTGGCCCGTGCGACCGATGTTGCCATAGCAAAAAACACGCTAGCAACACGGTTTTCTGACAAAAATCAATATATTGCGTTGCAATATCTGCTAGGCGCCTCAATACTCTTGAGCTTCGGCCCTGGCTTCGGGGTTTTCCCATAGGGCCGTTTCTGGCGGCGCAGCAATACCCCTCCGGCGAACGGCCGGACGGCGCCGCTCTTTCCGCGGATCGATATCGGTATTACGCTCTCCGCCATCCATCCGCCCCGGAGAGCCATCCTGGAAACCGCCGCCTCCACCCCCTTCGCCCTGTTCGCCGCGCTCATCGGCGGCATCGGCCTGTTCCTGATCGGCATGAACATGATGACCGACGGCCTGAAGCTGGCCGCCGGCCGCGCCCTGGAAGGGCTGCTCGAACGCGGCACCGCCACCGCCCCGCGCGGCCTCGCGGCGGGCTACCTGATCACCGCATTGGTGCAGTCTTCCACCGCCGTCACCGTCGCCAGCATCGGTTTCGTCAACACCGGCCTGCTGTCGCTGAAGAACGCCCTGTGGGTCATTTTCGGCTCGAACCTGGGCTCGACGATGAACGCCTGGCTGGTGGCCGTGCTCGGCTTCGGCTTCAGGATCGACGCCTTCGCCCTGCCCTTCGTGGGCATCGGCGCCATACTGATGCTGGCCGGGCGCACGCTGCGGGCGCGTTCGCTGGGGCAGGCGCTGGCGGGTTTCGGCGTGCTGTTCCTCGGCATCGGCGTGCTCAAGGACAGCTTCTCGGGGATCGGCGACATGGTCGATCTGCAGGACTTCATCGCCCCGGGCCTGGCCGGCTGGCTGATCCTGGTCGGCATCGGCACGCTGCTCACGGTCATCATGCAGACCTCCGGCGCCGTCATCGCCATCGTCATCACCGCCGCCCAAGGCGGCCTGCTGTCGGTGGAAGCCGCCTGCGCCATCGTCATCGGCACCAACATCGGCACCACCTCCACCGCCATCCTGGCAGCCATCGGCGCCACCTCCAACGCCCGCCGGCTGGCGGCGGCGCACGTGATGTTCAACGTGGTGACCGGCATCGTGGCGCTGTTGCTGCTGCCCCTGCTGATCGGCCTCGTCGACTGGCTGCGCGGCGTGCTCGAACAGCCGGCGACGCCGGCGCTGATGATCGCGCTGTTCCATACCACGTTCAACGCCCTCGGCGTGCTGCTGATGGTGCCGCTGGCACCGGGCATGCTGCGCATGCTCAACGACATGTTCCGCACGCGCGAAGAAGAAGTGGCCCGCCCGCAGCACCTCGACACCAACTCGCTGGCCATCCCCGATCTCGCCATGCATGCGCTGCGCCTGGAACTGACGCGCACGCAGGGCTTCGCCGTCGCCGCCCTGGCCGCCGCCACCCAGCAGCCGCCCGACGAACCGGTCATCACGCGCGAGACCGCGGCGCTGCAGGCCCTGGCGCCGGCAATCGGCAACTATGCCCACCAGCTCAGCGCCGCGGCGCTGCCGCCGACGCTGGTCGAACAGCTCGCCCACAGCCTGCGCACGCTGCGCTACCAGGAAACCGCCGCCGTGCTGCTGCATGAGGCATCCAGCCTGCTGCGCAGCCTGTCGCACACCGAAACGCAAGGTTTCGCCAGCAAGGTCGAATGCTTCCGCCAGGCCGTCGCCCACCTCGCCGAAGCCGCCGATCCGCGGCACGGCGACTTCAGCCCCGGCGCCGTATCGGTGCGCCTCGACGAAGCGGAGGCTTGCTACCAGGCGCTGAAGGAGGCCCTGTTCCTCGCCGGCGCCCATGCCCGCCTGGACATCCGCAGCATGCAGGAGTGGCTGCGGCTGGCGAGCGTCGCACGCCGCGCCGCCAAGCAGGTGGCGAAAGCCGCACGCATGATCGCCGCCCTGGAAGAAGGCACCTCGGCCACCGAAGCGGCGCAGAACGAAGAAAGCGACGAAAACGCCGACTGAAGCGCGGCACCCCCGCCTCCAGGCACGCCGCACACGGCCCCGGGGCGGGGCAGGACGGGACGCAAGCCCCGGGCCCTGGCCGCGAAGCCGGTACAATGCGCGCCATGGACACCGCGTTCGCGCCCTCTCCGGCACCTTCTTCCCGTTCTCCGGCCCCTTCGGGCGCCGCGCTGCACATTCTCGAACACGTCTTCGGCTACGCCGCCTTCCGCGGCGAGCAGCAAGCCATCGTCGAGCACGTCGCGGCCGGCGGCGACGCGCTGGTGCTGATGCCCACCGGCGGCGGCAAGTCGCTGTGCTTCCAGATCCCCGCGCTGCTGCGCGAAGGCACGGCGATCGTGGTATCGCCGCTGATCGCGCTGATGCAGGACCAGGTCAGCGCCCTGGTCGAGGCCGGCGTCGGCGCCGCCTTCCTGAATTCCAGCCAGGAC
This sequence comes from Thauera linaloolentis 47Lol = DSM 12138, assembly GCF_000310205.1. Taxonomy (GTDB): domain Bacteria; phylum Pseudomonadota; class Gammaproteobacteria; order Burkholderiales; family Rhodocyclaceae; genus Thauera; species Thauera linaloolentis. Next base: position 21,915 of record NZ_AMXE01000055.1, read on the forward strand.
ATGGACACCGCGCGCGCGGTCGAGCGCGCCCTGTACGCCGGCGAACTCGACCTGCTCTACGTGGCGCCCGAACGCCTGATGACGCCGCGCTTCCTCGACCAGCTCGACCACCTGCGCGACACCGGCCGGTTGGCGCTGTTCGCCATCGACGAGGCGCACTGCGTCTCGCAGTGGGGCCACGACTTCCGCCCCGAATACCTGCAGTTGTCGATCCTGCCGGAGCGCTACCCGTCGATTCCGCGCATCGCGCTGACCGCCACCGCCGACCGCCAGACGCGCGAGGAGATCGCCCAGCGGCTGAACCTGCAGCATGCGCGCCGCTTCGTCTCCAGCTTCGACCGGCCGAACATCCGCTACACCATCGTCGACAAGGACGACCCGCGCCGCCAGTTGCTGCACTTCATCCGCGAGGAATGCGCCTCCGAAGCCGGCATCGTGTACTGCCTGTCGCGGCGCAAGGTGGAAGAAACCGCCGCCTGGCTGCAGGAACAGGGGCTCAAGGCCCTGCCCTACCATGCCGGCATGACGCAGGAAACGCGCGCCGAGCACCAGACCCGCTTCCTGCGCGAGGACGGCCTGATCATGGTGGCGACGATCGCCTTCGGCATGGGCATCGACAAGCCCGACGTGCGCTTCGTCGCCCACCTCGACCTGCCGCGCTCGATCGAGGGCTATTACCAGGAAACCGGCCGCGCCGGCCGCGATGGCCTGCCCGCGCAGGCGTGGATGGCCTGGGGCGCGCAGGACGTGGTGCAACAGCGGCGCATGATCGACGAGTCCGAGGCCGGCGAGGAATTCAAGCGCCTGGCGCGCAACCGGCTCGACGTGCTGGTCGGCCTGGTCGAAGCCACCACCTGCCGCCGCCAGCACCTGCTGGCCTACTTCGGCGAGGACGCCGGCCCTTGCGGCAACTGCGACAACTGCCTGCACCCGCCGCAGACTTGGGATGCGACCGAGGCCGCGCGCAAGGCGCTGAGCTGCGTCTACCGCACGGGCCAGCGCTACGGCGCCGGCCACCTGATCGACGTACTGCGCGGCGAGCCGACCGACAAGGTCATCGAGCGCGGCCACCAGGACATCACCACCTTCGGCATCGGCAGCGATCTGGACGAAAAACGCTGGCGCACGATCTTCCGCCAACTTGTCGCACGCGAATTCATCGCCGTAGACCACGAGCGCTACAACGCGCTGCGCCTGACCGACGCCGCCCGCCCGCTGCTGCGCGGCGAAGCCGAGTTCCACCTGCGCCTCGAACGCGAAAAGAGCCGCAGCCGCAGCAAGCGCCGCAGCGCCGCCCCGCTCGACATCCCGGGCGGCATCCCGACCACGCTGTTCGACCGCCTGCGCGCCTGGCGCGTGGCAACGGCAAAAGAGCGCAACGTACCGGCCTACGTCGTGTTCCAGGACGCCACGCTGCGCGAGATCGCCATCGCCCGGCCGCAGTCGCTGGCCGAACTGGCCGGCATCAGCGGCATCGGCGACCGCAAGCTGGAGGCCTACGGCGAAGCCATCCTCGGCATCGTCGCCGAAACCACCTGAGCCCCCACCGAATGGAAACGGGGCGCGATCCGCCGGATCGCGCCCCGTTTCCCAAGCTGCAGAAACCGCCTGCAGCAGGCTGCTTACAACACTTTCAGCAGTTCCACTTCGAACACCAGCGTCGCATTGGGCGGAATCACGCCGCCGGCGCCGCGGGCGCCGTAGCCCAGCTCGGGCGGAATCGTCAGCTTGCGCTTGCCGCCTTCCTGCATGCCCTGCACGCCTTCGTCCCAGCCGCGGATGACATGGCCCGCACCGAGCGGGAAGTTGAACGGGTCGTTGCGGTCCTTGGACGAATCGAACTTGCGGCCATCGGTCAGCCAGCCGGTGTAATGCACCGACACCATCTTGCCCTTGACGGCGGTTTCGCCGCTGCCGGTTTCGATGTCGTCGATGACAAGGCCGCTGGCGGTGGTGGTCTGGGTCATGCGTTTCTCCTGCTCCAGGGGTAAAGGCCGGATTCTACCTGCCGCTGCGGCGGCGATCGGCGAAGCGGGCGCGGAACTTCGCCACTTTGGGCGCGACCACGTACTGGCAGTAGGGCTGATCGCCGTTGTTGGCGTAATAATCGTGGTGCTCCGCCTCCGCCGGCCAGAAGGCCGGTGCCGGCTCGACGGTGGTGACGATCGCATCGGTAAAGACGTTCGCCGCCTCCAGCTCCGCGATCAGCGCCAGCGCCGCCTGCCGCTGGGCCTCGCTGGTGGCGAAGATCGCCGAGCGATACTGCGTGCCGCGGTCGTTGCCCTGGCGATCGGGCGTGGTCGGGTCGTGGATCGCGAAGAAGATGTCGAGCAGGTCGCGATAGCCGATCACCGCGGGATCGAAATCGATCTTCACCACCTCTGCATGGCCGGTCGTGCCGGTGCATACCTGGCGGTAGCCCGGCGACTCGACCTGCCCGCCGCAATAGCCGGACAGGACGGCGTGGACGCCTTCGACTTCGGTGAAGACCGCTTCCAGGCACCAGAAGCAGCCGCCGCCCAGAATGGCCGTCTCGAGGACCGGCTCCGTGTTCGTTCGAATCATCGTGAATGCTCCCGTGGTCTATCGGCCGGCGGCCCCGCCGCTACGGTCGGCGCGCCGTGCCGGCATTGCCCGCCAGTCCCGCTCAGCGGAATGAAAAGCCATAGTAGAGGTCGAGCGCGGTATCGGTGCCGCCGCGCGCCACCACCGACAGCCGGCGCGTCAGCTGGTAGCTGAGCTTGACCAGCGTTTCCGCCCCGCCCAGGCTCTGCTCGAAGGACAGGAACAGGTCGGGGCCGAGGCGCTTGCCCAGGCTCAGCACCTGGCTGGACACCGACGGCCCGCTGGCGATGGTCGAGCCGCCGCCGACCACGCGGCTGGTGGCGGTGCGCGACGTGCTGTTGAGCTCGCCCTGCCCGATCGAGAAGCTGTCGAAGCCCAGGCTGCGCGACAACTCGTCGGTCATGCCGCCGCCCGGCCCGCCGAGCAGGGCCTGCGCGGCGGGCAGGAGCAGGCCGAGATCGGCGCCGGAGGCGGCATCGGGCGCACGCCCGAGCACGATCCACGACAGCTTTTCCGGGTCGGGAACATTGGGCTCCGACACCAGCCTCACCTGCGGCCGCTTGGCGCTGCCGGTGACGGCCACGCCCGCCTCGACCGCCAGCCCCTTGCGCAGCGCGACGATGTTGAGCCCCGGCGCGTCGAGCGGCCCCTGGAAGTTGACCACCCCGCGGTCGATGACGAGGTTCTGGCCATAGCCGCGGTAGGTGCCGCCGGCTGTGGCGATGGTGCCAACAGCCGACAGGGGCAGGCCGGGGCGCAGGCGCAGGTTCAGCTCGCCTTCCAGCCGGGTTTCCAGCCCCATCGCCGACAGGTAGAGCGCCTCGCCCAGCCCGACGCGGACGTCGGCGCTGAGCGCGAAGCCGCCTTCTGCGGGCTCGTCGTCGCGACCCAGCACGACGACGTCGTCCGACAGGCTCGGCGCCGGCGTTTCGGCAAACTCGACGTAGCCCGCATCGGCGCGGAAATCCGCGTCCAGCACCAGCGACGTCCAGGTGCTGCGCGCCGTGCCCGCGCCCGACAGGATCATCCAGCGGTCGTCGCGCTGCAGCAGCGGCAGGCGGTCGGCATCGAAGCGGAAATCGCCCTCGCCGCTGTCGAGCCGCACTTCGCCGCTGGCGGTGAAAGCGCCGGGCGTCGCCGTCAGGCGGTCGAAGGGAATGCGGCTCTCGCGCGGCCGCACGCGGTTGGGCGACACGAAGGCCAGCCGTTCGAGGTGTACGCGATCGCTGTCGAAGCTGGCGTCGAACTCGCCGCCGGACAGGATCAGGCCCTGGTCGACCAGCGCCAGTTGCAGCGTGCGCCCGGACAGCCGCCCGGATGCGAGCGGCGCGGCCAGCGTGCCGCCCAGTTCGACACGGCCCTGCAGGCTGCCGCCGGTTTCGACGTTCTCGCGCACCAGCCGCCCGAGCCAGGTGATCGACGGCATGTCGAGCGCCGCCGAACCCGACAGCACGGTATCGGCAGGCAGCGACCACATGCCGTCCGCCCCGCGCCGCGCGCGCAGGCTGGCATTGGCCTGCAGGCTGCCGAACTCGCTGCCGCGCGCATCCGCGCTCAGCGTCAGGCGGTCGCCGCTGGCGAGCAGCACCGCCTCCAGCGCTTCCAGCCCGAGCCGGGTGCGGATCTCGCCCTCGACGCTGAAGTCGCCCGACTCGCGGAACACGCGCATGCGCCCGTCCAGCGTCCGGCCCACGCTCAGATCCCAGTCGGCGCCCAGCACCAGCGGACCGGGCCCCCGCCGCGGCCGCCCATCGGCACGCGATACCAGGCCGAAGGCGAGGCCGGTCAGCGAGCCGCGCGCCACGCTCTGCTGCGGCGACCAGGCCGTTTCCTGCAGGTGGAGACGACCGTTCTCGCCCAGCGCGAGCTGCGCCTCGCCGAGGCTCGCCGCGGCTGGCGACAGGTCGAGCCGCGCCGGCGCCAGCAGGCGGGCGGCGAAGCGGCCGACGCTTTCCAGCGCGCTCAGTTCGCCCGCCCAGCGCGGGCCGGGCTGGCGTGCCGTCGCCTCCTGCAGCCCGCCCTGCAGGCGCAGGCTGAGATTGTCGCTGATGCCGTCCTGCTCGGGCGTGGCGAGATCGAGCGCGACATCGTGCCGGGCACGGGTCCCGGACGCGGACAGGCGGGCATTCGCCAGCCAGTCGGGCTGCGTGCTTCCATCGGCCGCCCTGGCGGTGGGGCCCAGGCCGGACAGGCCCATCGACAGC
>NZ_AMXE01000056.1 GCF_000310205.1 Thauera linaloolentis 47Lol = DSM 12138
CCGCACCCGCCGCTGCCCGCCGGTTCAGTGGCCGGTCACCTCGAAACTCAGGGTGGCGGTATAGCGCACGTCCTCGTACTTCTTGCCGTCGACGGTCACGTTGCCGTTATTGACCCGGGCGCTGACTTCCAGCACGTAAAGCCCGGAAATGGGCGTGTCGAGCGTGACCGTGCCGTCCTTGCCCGGCTTCAGCGACTTGTGCCAGCCGCTGGCGGTATCCACGTTCACCAGGCTGGCCGAGACCGGGCGGCCCTTGAAATAGAGCTGGAAGGTATTGCCACCGGCTTGAGTGGGCACCAGTTCGAGATCGTTGACCGCCTTGGTCTCCTGGCGGCCGTAGCGCGCCTGGAAGTAGGTCAGCACGCCGTCGTCGCCGACACGCAGGGCGGTGAAGCGGCTGTCGCTTTCATTGGCGGCAAAGGTGTAATGGTCGGATGCCGTTTCGAGCGCCATCTGCCCGTCTTTGGGGGATACGGGCTGCGCATCGCGTAGCGCCGGCAGCGCGGTCGGCGCGTTCAATTCGCCGGCCAGTACCTTGATGTGCTCGTTGTCGCGCTGCAGCCACAGGATGTCGGCCTGGGCGAGGGGGGCGAGCAGCGAAGTCGCTGCCGCAAAGAGGAATCCGCGCAAGGCAGGGGTCATAGAAGGTTTCGTCCCAAGGAAAAGAAAGTCGGGGGCCGGATCGGCCGGGCCGGCAGCATGCATCCTGCCGCGTCCATCCCGGGCGCTGCGGCGTCCGGGGTTCCGTTTCGTGCGCTCTCACAGTGTATGTCGTTTGAGCGGCCCAAAAAGGGACATCAATTTACAGTCTGTTTCAACTTGCCGCGCAGGCCCGGCGCCCTTCTCGGTCGCAGCCTGGCGCCGGCGGGCGTCCTGAGCCAACCCGGGCAAGCCCCGGTCATCCTCGTGGATATGGCGCGAACCATCGAGGCCAAGGCGATCGCCCGGTTTGCCGACACGTCCGGAGACTAATCGGCATGATCGGTTTTGACATCTATGTGATGCCTCGGAAGGAGCGGGCTGGTGGCCTGGCCGGGGAAATATGGAAGTATGGCCAGAGGCGTCCCCGGCCTTTCTTCCGCGTGCGGGGAAAGTCCGGGGCGAGGTGGTGGTCAGCAGGTCAAAATTGGTATTTCAGCATTGCCATCAAATTCCGTGGCGCACCGTATTCATGTGCGTTTGCCCGCACCCGGTAGCGCTTGTCGAACACATTGTCGAGCCTGACATTCAAACTGAGGTGTTCGTCGAAAGCATAGGACGCCATCAGGCCGGCTACGGCATATGCTTTTACGGTAAAGAGCGCTTGTTGCTCGGGATTGCTCCGAAGCGTATAGATCTTGCTCTGCCAAACCACGCCACCACCAACGGTTAGACCCGCCAGGCCAGCGGAGGTATAGCTGGTGAATAGCTTGAACTGCCTGACTGGAACGATCGTGTTGAGTTGCTTTCCCCTGCTGTCTTTGAGCAGCATTCGGGTGTAGCCAGCCTGCAACTGCCAGCCTTGAGCCAATTCCCCCGCTACTTCCAGTTCCCAACCGCGGCCCTTGGTCGCATCTTCGGCGCGGTAGGCATAGTCCCCGCCAGGCGTGAGGTTGCCATCGTCCCAGACGGCCAGATTGTCTTTGCGCACCTCGAACACTGCTGTACTGGCATTGAGCCGGCCGCCAAACCACTCACCCTTCAGGCCCAACTCGTAGTTGGTTCCTTCCTCGGGGTCGAGCAAGCTGCCGCCAACGTCCTTGTTGTACTGCGGATTGAAAATCTCCGTGTAACTGGCGTAGGTAGACAGGTTCTTGTTCAAGTCATAGACGATGCCGACATAGGGCGTGAAAACGCCATTCTCCTTGCGGTCGTCGGAAACAGGATTGCCCGGTGCGTAACTGGAGTGCAAAGGCAAACGCCGAGTCAAAGTTTTCCAGTTGCTCCAGCGCCCTCCCAAGATGAAGGAAAGATCATCGCTTGGACGCACGCGAGTCGCCAGATACAGGCCTGTTTGCTCGGTTTCAGTCCGGGTTCCGGTGAAATTCCGATAATAGAACGATTCGGCATCGAAAAGATCCGGCTTGACATAGTTTCCGTTCCAATTGGCGGCCGATTGCCCGATGTAGTGGAATCCCATGCCCTGAGAATCTTTTGCCTGGAAATCGTATTTCGACGTATTGAGGCCGACGGACAGATCGTGGTGCCGCCCAAGCAATTCATAACGCCCATCGATTTTGGCTACCAGTGCATTGACTCGATTACTGCCTCCCGCCAAGTGGTACACCGCATCCATTTCCGCATTCAGGTCGTTGCCCACATAAGCCTCACCGCGTTCCCGATAGCTGTCGTGCTGGTTATGGCTAATGCTCAACTGCGCTTGCCAGTCATCGTTGAAACGATGTTCGAGTTTGGCGCTGAAGGTTCTGCGCTTGATCTGCCATGTGCTCCAAGACGCAATACTGCTGTCCGAATGCGAAAATGGTGTCGGCGTGCCGTCGCCAAACAGAATATCGAAGCCGTAAGCCGATGAGGCACCATTTGCAGTTTCACGCCCATGTTCCAGCGCCAGGGTGAGCAAGGTTCTATCGCTCAGATCAGCTTCAAGCACGCCATAGGCGACGCTCTTGTAGCCTTGGTAACGATCGATTGGCGCACCACCTTCATCGTAGGCAGCCACCAAGCGTCCGCGCAGGGTGGCGGCTGAGTTCAACGGTCCGCCCACATCTCCCACCGTCCGTCGCTGGCTCCAGCGCCCCAGGCTTTGGGAAGCGGATGCCTGAAAAATGTTGGTGGGGCGCTTCCGCGCCAGGCTGACGCTACCGCTGGGATCCCCCGCCCCGGAGAGCAGGCCGGTAGCGCCGCGCACAGTAGTCACCGAGTCATAGAGGGCGGTGTCCATCGATGTCAAACCATAACTGGAGCTCGCGGTGAATGCTTCGACCGGTGTGGTCAAACCATCGACTTGGAAACTCCGGATGACATAACCGCGCGCATAGAGCGGCTGATCGCCAGCCATTGGCGTGCCACTCATTACGGTATGGACGCCGGTTGTCTGCTCAAGAACAGAACCCAGTGAATTGAGCGCCTGATCATCCATCTGCTGGCGTGTGACCACCGTGACCGACTGCGGCGTTTCGCGCAGTTTGAGGTTCATGCTCGTTGCCGCATTGGTGTTGCCAGTGGTATAGGAGCCGGTGCCTTCGGTGAGGTTGCCGAGGTCGGCGCGGTCGGTCACTGTCACTGGGGTGAGCGTGGTTTCGCCGCGCTTGTCCGCCGGCGCGGGCCGCAGCCCGTAGCTCCCGTCGGACTGGAGGAAAGCCTCCAGACCGGTGCCGGCGAGCAGTGCGGCGAGGCCGGCTTCGGTGCTGTGGCTACCCTTCAGGCCAGGGCTGGTCTTGCCTTCAGCGGCGTTGCCGGCGCCGATCAGATAAATGCCGGTTTCGTGGGAGAAGCGGGTGAGCGCGTTGCCCAGGGGGCCGGCAGGGATGTCGTAGCTTCGGCCGGCCGATGCGGCTGCGCCTTGCGCCAGCGTGTCGGGCGTCCAGCCGCCCAGGGCGAAGGTGCCGCCGAAGACGAGTAGGTGGACGGCCAGCGCCAGCGGGCGGGTAGTGGGGAGGCTTGAAGCGGAAGCCTGACGGCTTACTGGGGGGGGGCAGCGGTGCGACATGGATGGGTTTCCTTCGTAGGTTTCGACGAGGCGAAGCCCTTCATCGCCGCGTGGCTGACTCCCGTGGATGGCTGGCTGGGCGGCGATAGGCGCTTCTCATCCGGTAAAACCAGCGAGGGGGGAAAACCCGGAACTTGTTTCCGGAAAATTCTCGATCCGTTCCGACCGAGATTCAGGCCTTGTTCGCGTCAGGCCGATGGCTCAGTGCGCGTCCGGATGACGTGCGGGTTCGATGCTGGTCCACCAGGGCAGCGGCTGTTCGATGCGGATCGGCAGCGCCGAGGCCAGCATGCGCAGCACGCGGTCGGTGTCGTGGATGGGGAAGTTGCCGTAGACTTTGAGGCCGGCGATTTCGTCGGCGACACCGAGGTGGCCGCGGCGGTAACGGCGCAATTCGTGGACGACTTCGCGCAGCGTGATGTCGGCGGCGGCGAGGGTGCCGCGCGTCCAGGCTTCGCGGGCGATGTCGGTGGTTTCGGGCGGGGTGATGCGGTTGGTGGTGAAACGGACTTGCTGCCCGGCGGGGATGATTTCGGTACCGCCGTTGGCTGAGGTGCGGATTTCGACGGTGCCTTCGTAGACCGCGAGGCGGGTTTCGCCGTCTTCCAAGCGTACGTCGAAGCGGGTGCCCAGAGCCCGCATGCGTCCATGAGGGGTTTCGGCCATGAAGGGGCGCAGCCCGTCTTCGGCAGTGTCGATGAAGATTTCGCCGGCGACCAGGGCGACGCGGCGTTCTCGGGGAGTGAAGCGGACGTCGATGGCGGTGGCGGTGTTGAGCCAGAGGCGGGTTCCGTCGGCGAGCGTGATGTCGCGCTGTTCTCCGATGGCGGTACGATAGTCCGCCGTCCAGGCCATCAGGCTGGCGGGGAGCGGGGCTTCGCGCCAGCCCAGCCAGCCGAGCAGGCCGCTGCCGGCGAGTGTTGCGACCCCGGCCAGGGTGCGGCGGCGGTCGTTGGCGGCGCAGAGCTCGTTTGCGGCCAGGCGCGGGTCGGGCATGTCGCGCAGGGGCTCGAAGCCGCGGCTGATCTCCTCGACATGGCGCCAGGCGGCCTGGTGCTCGTCAGCCGCTTGCAGCCATTTCTGCCAGGCTGCTTGGTCCTGGATGCTGGCCTTGCCGTCGCGCAGGCGGGCATACCATTCGGCTGCTTGCTGCAGCATGGCGTGGGAGGGTTCGTGCATGGCGGTGCTGGCGCTTGCGTGATTCACGGGGCGGATTGGCGAATCAAGGCCTGTGTTCCTGGCGCAATTCGTCCGCCGTCTGGCGCGCGCGCAACGCGAGGCAGCCGAGCATGGCTTGGGCAACGTACTTGCGCACCATGCGGCCGGAAATGCCCAGTTCGGCGCCGACTTCGTTGTCGGTCATGTCGCAGACCACGGCCAGCGTGAAGGCGCGGACGGCCTTGGGCGAGAGGGCGTGCAGCATGGTGCTGATTTCTTCCAGTGCCTGCAGCACGATGACCTGCCGCTCGGCGGAAGGGTAGTGATCTCGTGGCGTCACCGCCAGAGTGTCGAGCCAGGCTCGTTCGATTTCCTGCCGGCGCCAGAGGTTGATGCACAGGTTCTGCGCCGTGGCGCGCAGATAGGCCCGTGCTTCGGCCATGCTGTCGAAGCGCTGCTGCGCATTGCCGCCGAGCATGCGCACGAAGGTGTCGTGCGCCAGGTCCGCAGCTTCTGCCGCACATCCGAGCCGGCAGCGCAGCCAGCCGTGCAGCCAACCATGGTGTTCGTTGTAGAGCAGTTCGATGGGAGATGGAGAACTGCGGTGGAGTGAATTCACGAGATCACCAGGCGCCTAGGGTGGCTTTTTGAATGGGAATTGATCTCAATTATCGGGGCCGAGGCGTCTCGATGGCAACATCGGGAGGTGTGGAGCCGCCCGCCATGAGCATGCGGAATCCGTTTTTCGAGGCCTGGTATGCCAGGGCGTCGCGCTTGGCTCCATTCAATGACTCGGGGCCTTTCACGTGGCCGCTCGCGGAGTGGGAAGCCGAGCATCGTTTGGCCACTTCTTGTGCCACTATTGAGCGGCTTTCAGTGGATCTCACCGCATGTCACTGGGTCGGAAATCCTAGAAAAGCCGAGCTGTGACAAGGGATTGCAGCGCTCCATGGACTTTCTTGGAATTCCCTGGAGAGTCGAAGTGGAGCGGGCGAAGGGAATCGAACCCTCCTCATGAGCTTGGGAAGCTCAGGTAATGCCACTATACGACGCCCGCGTCGGCGGCCGGCAGAACAGCCGGCGCGAAATAGCGCGTTATTTTATGGCCACCGGCCGGCCAATGCAATGCCAGCCGGCGTGTTTCAGACGGCGAGCCGTTCCACCGCCTCGCGCACGCGCACGGGGTCGTCGGCTTTCAGGATGCGCTGCACCTTGGGCGCGAGGTCGCCGAGGTCGGCGCGCAGCACCTGCTGCTTGATCTCCAGGATGTTGCCCGGGTGCATCGAGAAGTTGCGCAGGCCCATGCCGAGCAGCAGCAGGGTGTATTCCGGGTCGCCCGCCATTTCACCGCATACCGATACCGGCACGCCGAAGCGCGCGCCCGTCGCGATGGTGCCGCTGATCAGCTTGAGCACTGCCGGGTGCAGCGGGTCGTAGAGGTGGACGACGGCTTCGTCCGAGCGGTCGACGGCAAGGGTGTACTGGATGAGGTCGTTGGTGCCGATGGACAGGAAGGAGAGCCTGCGGATGAACATGCCCAGCGACAGGGCGGCGGCGGGGACTTCGATCATGCCGCCGATCTGCACACCTTCGTCGAACTTGACCTTCTCGGCGCGCAGTTCGGCCTTGGCCTTGTCGATGAGCGCCAGGCACTGGTCGATTTCCTGTGCGTGCGACAGCATCGGGATCATGATCTGCAGCTTGCCGTGCGCGGAGGCGCGCAGCAGGGCGCGCAGCTGCGTTAGGAACATCTTGGGCTCGGCCAGCGAGTAGCGCACCGCGCGCAGGCCCAGCGCGGGGTTCGGCTCGTCGCGGCCGTGGGCGCCGTTGAGCGCCTTGTCCGAGCCGACGTCGAAGGTCCGGATGGTGATCGGCTTGGCCGGCAGGGCCTTGAGCACGCTGCGGTAGGCTTCGTACTGCTCGTTTTCGTCGGGCAGCGTGTCGCGGCCGATGAAGAGGAATTCGGTGCGGTACAGGCCGATGCCGTCGGCGTTGGCGGTCTTGACCGCCGGCAGGTCCTTCGGCCCCTCGATGTTGGCGAGCAGGTTGATGGTTTCGCCGTCGAGCGTGGTGGCGCGGGTGTCGCGCAGGCGGTTGAGCTTGGAGCGCTCGATTTCCAGCTCGCTGCGGCGCAGGCGGTATTCCTCGACGATGGTTTCGTCGGGATCGACGATGATGACGCCGCGCGTGCCGTCGACGATGACGAGTTCGTCGTCTTCCAGCAGGTCGCGTACGTGGTGCAGGCCGACCACGGCCGGAATCTTGAGGCTGCGGGCGACGATCGCGGTATGGCTGGTGGGGCCGCCGACGTCGGTGACGAAGCCGGAGATGTTGTGGTCGCGAAAGCCGATGGTGTCGGCGGGCGACAGGTCGTGGGCGACGACGATGGTGCCGAGGCCGTCGCGGCGCTTGGGCGGCAGATGGCCGGGGTGGCCGAGCAGCACCTTGACCAGGCGCTCGACGACCTGCACGACGTCGGCCTGGCGTTCGCGCAGGTAGGGGTCCTCGATCTGGCGGAACTGCTCGACGAGTTGCTCCATCTGCTGCACCAGGGCCCATTCGGCATTGCAGCGGCGCGTCTCGATCAGGCTGCGGGCGGAGTCGATGAGCAGGGGGTCGGCCAGCATCATCAACTGCAGGTCGACGAAGGCGCCGACCTCGCTGTGCGTCTGGCCGGAGGTGGCGGCGGCCTTGAGGCCGACCAGTTCGCCCTGCACCGTGGCGATGGCGTCGTTGAGGCGTCCGAGTTCGTCGGGCAGGTGGCGGGGGGCGACGTGGTAGTGGTTGACCTCGAGCAGGGCATGCGAGATCAGGTGGACATGGCCGATCGCGATGCCTTGCGAGACGGGCAGGCCGTGCAGGGCGAAGGTCATGTTTACTCTCCTTCGCCGAACTTGTCCGCGACCAGTTCCTGGAGGGCCTGCAGGGCCTTGTCGGCGTCGTCGCCGTTGGTGTCGATGGTGATGGTGCTGCCCTTGGCGGCGGCCAGCATCATGACGCCCATGATGCTCTTGGCGTTGACGCGGCGGCCGTTGCGTTCGAGCCAGACTTCGCACGGATAGCTGCTCGCCAGCTGCGTCAGCTTGGCCGAGGCGCGTGCGTGCAGGCCGAGTTTGTTGATGATTGCGGCTTCGGCTCTTGGCATGGTGTCGTTCTCCCCCGAATGTTCTCGTTTGCGCTCTATGGCGCCTGGTTTGCGTCGATGTGCAGCACGCCGTCGCAGCCGCCGGACACCGCGCGCTTGAGCAGGGTGTCCATGTCGCGTTCACGGTAGGTGAGCACGCGCAGCAGCATCGGCAGGTTGACGCCGGCGACGGCTTCGACCCGTCCGGGTTCGGTGAGCTTGGCGGCGACGTTGCACGGCGTGGCGCCGTAGATGTCCGTCATGACCAGCACGCCGTGGCCGCTGTCCGCCCAGCCCAGCATCTGGCGTGCCTGCGGAAGGATGTCGAGCGGGTCGTCCTGCGCCGACAGGCCGAGCTGCACGATCTGCGGCGGGCGTTTGTTCAGCACATGGCAGGCGCACTGGATCAGTGATTCGCCGAGCGTGCCGTGAGTCAGCAGAAAGATTCCGATCATTTCACTTCAATCTCCACAGCCGGCAATTCTAGCCGATGGGGGCGGGCTATGGCCGGCCATGCTGCCGGGTTGCGAGCCCGCTCCGCGGATATGACGATAGGGATGGCGGTGGGGCCGAGCCGGCGATCCGCTTGGGAAATGCGGTTTTGTGCATCGCAGCGGGGCTGTTAGTATATTTTTGTGCAAATGTTTATGAGGCTGCTGCCGGCCCAGGCCGGACAGCCTTTCAGGAGTGCCGATGACCGAAGCAAAGGATCCGATGATCCCCGACGGGGCCGTCAACCCGATCGATACCGACTACCAGGTCGGCCAGGACAACATCATCGTCAACGTCGGGCCGTTCGGCCTCGACATCCACAACCGCGTGTTCGTCATATCCGGCCTGCTGGTGGTGGTCTTCGTGGTGTTGACGCTCGCTTTCCACAACCAGGTCGAGCCGCTGTTCAGCGGCGTCAAGAACTGGCTGACTTCGAGCCTGGACGGTTTTTTCCTCGTCGCCGGAAACATCTTCGTGCTGGTCTGCCTCGGGGTGGCGCTGTCGCCGCTGGGGCGGGTACGCCTGGGCGGGACGGAGGCGACGCCCGACTATTCGTATCTCGGCTGGTTCTCGATGCTGTTCGCGGCCGGCATGGGCATCGGGCTGATGTTCTTCGGCGTGTCCGAGCCCCTGTCGCACTTCGGCACCGCGCTCGGCGGTGTGGCGACGGAAAACGGCGTTCGCACCGACTGGGCGCCGCTCGGCGCCGCGGCGGGCGATGCGCAGGCAGCGGCGCGGCTCGGCATGGCGGCGACGATTTTTCACTGGGCGCTGCACCCGTGGGCGATCTATGCCGTGCTGGCGCTCGGGCTGGCCTTGTTCTCGTTCAACAAGGGGCTGCCGCTGACGATCCGTTCGGTGTTCTACCCACTGCTCGGCGAGCGCGTGTGGGGCTGGCCGGGGCATGTCGTCGACATCCTCGCCGTGCTCGCGACGCTGTTCGGCCTGGCCACTTCGCTCGGCTTCGGTGCGGCGCAGGCGAGTTCGGGCCTGAACTTCCTGTTCGGCGTGCCGCTGGGCACCACCACACAGGTGGTGCTGGTCATCGGCATCACGGCGATTGCGCTGGGCTCGGTGGTGTCCGGCCTGGACGCGGGGGTCAAGCTGCTGTCGGAGCTCAACATGATCCTGGCGTTGCTGCTGTTGCTGTTCGTGATCGCCGTCGGGCCGACGATGGACATCCTCGGCGGCTTCTTCGCCAACATCGGCGCCTATCTCCAGTACCTGCCGGCCCTGTCCAATCCGGTCGGCCGCGACGACGCCAACTTCCTGCAGGGCTGGACCGCCTTCTACTGGGCGTGGTGGATCTCGTGGTCGCCCTTCGTCGGCATGTTCATCGCGCGCGTGTCGCGCGGGCGCACGGTGCGCGAGTTCATCGTCTCGGTGCTGATCGTGCCCTCGATCGCCTGCACGCTGTGGATGACGGTGTTCGGCGAAACCGCCATCACCCAGGTGGTGCGCGACGGTTACGAGGCCGCGGCCAAGGCCGAGCTGCCGCTGCAACTGTTCATGGTGCTCGACGCGCTGCCGCTGGCGCAGGTCACCTCCTTCCTCGCCATCGTGCTGGTGGTGGTGTTCTTCGTCACCTCATCCGATTCGGGCTCGCTCGTCATCGACGTGATCTCGGCCGGCGGCAAGATGGACGCGCCGATGCCGCAGCGCGTGTTCTGGGCGGTGTTCGAAGGCCTGGTGGCGGTTGCGCTGGTCCTGGGCGGCGGGCTGGTGGCGCTGCAGGCGATGGCGGTGTCGACCGGGCTGCCCTTCGCCATCGTGCTGCTGGCGGCGAGCCTGGCCATCGTCAAGGGCCTGGCGACGGAGCCGCGCGCGCGCTGAGCACGGCCTGGCGGGCACATGCCCGCGGCTGCATCCGCGCGCGCGGTGTATGTTTGCCCTGACCGACATTCACGGATCGAAGCCATGCAGGTCGAACAGCTCGAAATCCTCGATTTCCTCCGCGCCCATCCGCCCTTCGACGGCTTGCCCGAGGACGCCCTGCAGCGCGTGGCCGCCGCGATCGACGTGCGCTACTACAAGGCGGGCGAGCAGATCGTCGAGTTCGGCCAGGCTTCCGAGTTCTGGCATGTGGTGCGCAGCGGCGCGGTGGAAATCTTCCGCCGCAACGGCACGCTGTACAACCGCCTGACCGCGGGCGGCTACTTCGGCGAATTCGGCTTGCTGCGCCATGGCCGCGTGCGCTTTCCGGCCAGGGCGCTGGAAGATTCGCTGCTCTACCTGATTCCGCAGCCGATGTTCCTCGAACTGTTCGACGGCAACGAGGCTTTCGCCGACCACGTCGAAGTGGAGGATCGCACCCGGCTGAGGCAGGTGATGTCGCGCCGCGAGGACGCCAACGACCTGATGTCGGCCACGGTCGACACCCTCGTCGGGCGGGCCGCGGTGACGCTGGGCAGCGGCGCCAGCGCGCGCGAGGCGGCGCAGCGCATGACGCAGGAGGGCGTGTCCTCGCTGCTGATCGTCGACGATAACCCGGACGTGCCCGATCTGCCCTTGCTGTCCGGCATCCTCACCGACCGCGACCTGCGCACCCGCCTGCTGGCGCCGGGTCTGGACCATGACACGCCGGTGGCCGAGATCATGACGCCGGGTGTGGTCACGGTCGCGCACAACCGGCTGGTGTTCGAGGCCATGCTGGCGATGCTGCGCCACAACGTGCATCACCTGCCGGTGCTGAAGCACCAGCGTCCGCTGGGCATCGTCGCGCTGTCGGACATTATCCGCTACGAATCGCGCAACAGCCTGTTCGTGGTCGGCGGTATCTTCCGCTGCCAGACGGTGGACGAGCTCGCCGCGCGGGTACCCGACGTGCGCGCCTGCTTCATCCGCATGGTCGGCGAGGAAACCAGCGCGCACATGGTGGGCAGCGCAATGGCGGCGATCGGGCGCAGCTTCAAGCAGCGCCTGCTGGAACTGGCCGAAGCCGAACTCGGCCCGCCGCCGGTGCCCTACTGTTTTCTCGCGCTGGGCTCGATGGCGCGGCAGGAGCAGTTGATCGTCACCGATCAGGACAACGCCCTGGTGCTGGACGACCGCTTCGACCCGGCGCGGCACGACGCCTACTTCGAGGCCCTGGCCACCTTCGTCAGTGACGGGTTGGCGCGCTGCGGCTACAGCTACTGCACCGGCGGCGTGATGGCGACCAACCGGCAATGGCGGCAACCCTTGAAGGCGTGGGAGCGCTGCTTCAGCGACTGGATCGAGCGGCCGACGCCCGGCTCGCTGCTCAACGCCGCCATCTTCTTCGACCTCGACGGCGTGTGGGGCCGCAGCGAATGGGCCGAGCGCCTGCGGGAACTGATCGCGCGCAAGGCCAGGGGCCATTCTCGCTTCCTCGCCTGCATGGCGCGCAACGCCTTGCTGCGCACTCCCCCGCTGGGCTTCTTCAAGGACTTCGTCGTCGAGTCCGACGGCCGCCACAGCCATGCGATCAACATCAAGCGCCGCGGCACCGCGCCGCTGGCCGATCTGATCCGCGTGCATGCGCTGGCCATCGGCTCGCAGGCGCTCAACTCCTTCGAGCGCCTGCGCGAGATCATCGACGCCGCCATCCTGCCGCTGGGACGTGGCCAGGATCTGTACGACGCGCTCGAATTCATTTCCGCGGTGCGGGCACGCCACCAGGCCGAAGACCTCGCCGCCGGAGTCGACCCGGACAACAGCATCGATCCCGAGAAGCTGTCCGAATTCGAACGCAAGAGCCTGCGCGACGCCTTCCTGATCTTGGGCAGCGCGCAAAAATTCCTCAAGTACCGCTACCAGCCCGGGCGGGCCAACTGAGGGCGGTGCGGTGCTGCACCTGAGCCATCTGAAAGGCACGGCGCCGGGCCGTCCGCGCCCGGGCCGCGGCAAGGCCGCGCGTCCCGACTGGCCGCGCCGTTTCGCGGCGCTGGCGGCTACGGCGCGTGATCCGCGCCTGCGGGCGTTCTACGCGCAGGGCGCGGCGGCGGGCGCCACGGCCTTGAAGGACGTGCCGATGGCGGCGCTCGACATCGAAACCACCGGGCTAAACCCCGCACGCGACGAAATCGTCAGCATCGGCGTCGTGCCGATGGCACTCGGCCGTATCCGGTCGAGCGCCTCGCGCTACTGGGTCGTGCGTCCGGCGGCGGAACTGAAGCCGGAGTCGGTGGCGATCCATGCGATCACACATGGCCAGATCGAGGCCGCGCCCGACCTGGACGCGATTCTCGGCGAGCTGCTGGAAGTGCTGGCGGGCCGTGTCGTCGTCGTGCACTGCCGCGACATCGAGCGCGGCTTTCTGGATACCGCGCTGCGGACGCGCCTCGGCGAAGGCATCGAGTTCCCGGTCATCGACACCATGGAGCTCGAAGCCCGGCTGCACCGCCCGCCGCCGGGCATTCTGGCCCGCCTGTTCGGCAGGAAGACGAAGCCGGTGTCGATCCGTCTCGCCGCCAGCCGCGCCCGTTACAAGCTGCCGCGCTACCGCGCCCATCACGCGCTGACCGACGCGCTCGCCACCGCCGAACTGCTGCAGGCGCAGGTAGCGCATCGGTTTTCGGTGGAGACGGCGCTTGCCGAGGTGTGGGGGTAATGTGTATTCGAAATTAAAAGGGGGTTGGCTCTAGATTGAAGTTCAACACCCAGCAATACCATTCGGTTATTGCGCTCTAGGTGACTCCAGTCCTTTCAAGCGTGGCTGAGCAATAAAAATTTTGCTCCTTCAAGCTCCCGAAGCTTCTCCACTTTACTTGAAAAATGCGAAATGGAAATTTTCTTCTCTGCCAGAAAACCCATATGAGCAGAAAAGCCTTGAAGCACTTCGTCCTTCACCAGAAGCTTGTTGGCATAATCGACCACTGAGGAATCTCGCCCTGAAAATGTGCTTCGAACGAGCGTTGTTTTGTCAAGTGTCTTCCTGAGTTCATCGATCCATTGCACACCACGCTGGGTGCCGTTGACGAAATCGAGGAGCCTGATCAGATTGGCCGCCGGCAAGGATTGAACATAACGCATATCGAGGAGATGGACGGGATCGTCCTGGAGCAACAATTTTCCGCAATGCCTACGTGCGAGAACCCGCCATTCCTGACGGTGCTTTTCCATCTCGTCCCTTGCTGCATCGCCCATGCCCAGGTCACTGGTTGCCATTACGCTGCCAAGGCAGGCAAGCATGTAGCAATCTTCAGATGCATTCAGTTCAACAATGTCTTCGATCTCGTCGAACTGAGATCGGTAATGATAGGCAAGAGTTGTAAATGACTGCTTGCTCTGTAACAGCAGATCACGCCGCATGGCTTCATCCGTCGCCCGCTGCGACAGATGCAGATGCTCAATCGCCGCCTGAAGTTTCGCCCGCTGCGAGGACTGCAGGAACCTCTTGATCGCCTTGGTCTGCTTTTCGATTGCATTGAGCTTCTGATCGATGCGCCTCAGACGTGAGGCAAGAAACGTGAAGCCTGTAACGGATGTGACCAGCCCGAGGCCGGACAGCGCCGTCGCTGCCATCGAGTAATTCAAAATCTGCTCGGTTGCCGCCTTCACTGCTGCCACGTTCGACGATAGCGCTTGCAACTGAATACCGTTTACGATGGAGCCGATGACGCCAAAACCGGGTACTGCGTTGAGCAACCCGGCAGAGGCCGGCATGGCGAGATGAGAGACGATGCGGCCAGTTGTATCGCGTATGACTCCGCCATGGAGCGTCAAATTACCTGTCGCCAATCCAATTACTTGGTCGACTGGTATGGAGCGCGCGACATTCAGGCCAAGATCAGCCAGCATCGAGTTCACCTCTGCATATTTTCAGTAATTTCTTGGCCCATCAACTCCGCTTCGATTTTAATCCAAAGGAAATTTTTTCCTTTGTGACATCCGTCACAAGTCCAGATCACGCTCGGACATCAGCATCGGGGCGTTCCGTCTTGCCGATTTTCTTGACCAGGCGTTCAACGATTCTGGCCTCCGTTTCAGTGAACAAAATCTCTTGATCTCTCGTCGCTGATTTCAGTTTTCTCATGAATCGGCACCAATAATAGAATCCCGCACCAGCGGCAATGCACCCCACAGCAGGAAGCAGGAACGCTATAACAGCGCTGCTCGGAGTGATACCGATCGACATCAGCAATGCTTTCAACCCTGTTGCTTCAACTGCTGTTCCTGCAACGCCAGCACTTCCAATAATGCTGGAGCCGGCACCTGAAAGCACGGCTACTGCGGTCGCACCCAGTCCTGCCGCAGTGCCGGTTGCCGTAGCAACGAGTCCAGTGATCGCTGCGGTGCTCAGGTAAGTACCTGCTATGTATCCACTTGCGCCAGTAACAATCATCCCCCCTGCTGCGTGAGGCACCAAAGTGCCACCAGCAGTCAGAGCGGCCAAAATGGGTATCAGGGGTAGGGCCATAGGGGGTTTTCCAGATCGAACTTGACGTTGTGCTTCACGCGTGAAAATCGCTTCACCAGTTTTTTTAAAGGCATTCGCATAAATCGCACTCCTTGGGGAGTTGTTAGCCGTTTCTAATTAAGAGCGTCGAGAACGGCGTTCTCAATTACTCCCTTAGAGTTGCAAGTAACGGTTTCTGTTCTTCTGTCAAACCGCCGCATCTCTTGAAATTCTGTATTGACACTTACACTCGGACGATCCGTGGAGCGTGTGACGAAGACATTGAACGAAGCCTTGCGTCCGAATGGAGTCCACAGACCTCCAGTGCCGCAATCTGCAGCATCGTTATTGAACGACATTGATTCTGCGTAAATTACGCCGCTGTCTTTTGCAATATTTTTGATTGGGATATTCCTGGACGCGAAGAATTGAACCAGCCTCTCCCAAACCTCATCGTAGCTTCGGTTGTAAGTGCGTGAATTATCTATGCTGTAAGTCGATGGCATGGTTCCGCAACTGGCAAGAGCTATAGCGGCTGTGGCTGCAATAACAAGGCTCTTGATGCGGCTTATCTTGTCTCCAAGCGGTGAAGGCTGCTGATGCGCAGTGAGTATCATAGAACGGACTCCGTACTTATCAGTATGATTGATGTTTATTCTACGTATTACGTAGAGAGGTCGCAAGGAAATCCTACGAGTATCGTAGGATGCGTCTCAAGCCCCCGATCTCCTGTTTTGGCCGCCGCATGCGGGAAGCACGCCTGTTGGCGGGAATTCCGCAGGACAAGCTGGGGGTGGCGATCGGGCTGGATGAGGGGACGGCGAGTGCGCGGATCAGCCGCTACGAAACCGGCGTCCATGCGCCACCCTATGATGTGGCCAACAAGCTGGCGCACATATTGCGGGTGCCGGTTGCATACTTCTATTGTGAGGACGACGAACTGGCTGGTGTCATCGCCGCGTGGGGTCGGGCATCGGCAATCCAGCGGCGAAATGTCAGGGTTTTCGTGGAGCGAGAGATTCGGGGAGAGGACGCCTGAGCCAGACTGACCAGCCGATGGCGGGTATGGCATCGCATCCCGAGGGGCTAGCATGCCAAGGCGCGCCCATTCTGGGAGCGCACTGATGACGAGCAGGCGTATGCAGTTGGGTCTCTTGTGCTACAGGTCGTGCGTTCGGGGGTGGGTTCGGCGGCTATTTACGCGATTGCGCATCGATGGGGCAATGTGCTTAGTCATGCCGCGCCGAGGATTTCGCGCAGGGTGAGGAGCAGGGCGTCGGCTTCCTTGCGCCCTTTGCGCGAGCCGCGCATTTCCATGTGCCAGCGGGCGCTGACCGAAAGCAGGGCGCTGCGGTCGGCGGCATCGTCGATCGCATGCTGCAGCGCGTTGCCGAAAACGCCGAGGTGGCGCACCGCGCTTTCGCGCATCAGGGTGCGTGCGCGGTGCAGTGTGGCGGGGCACAGGGCCTGCGCCGCCACCCGCACCGGTGCCGCCGCGCCGCGCGGGGCGATGAGCCCGGCAGAGGCAAGGCCGGCGAGCAGCGGATCGATGTCGGCGACGTCGAGCAGGCGCGCCAGTTGCTTACGCTCGCGCTCGCCATCCACCAGGATGAGCAGGCGCCGTTGCAGCGCCGGCAGGCGCCGCTCGCGGCGGGTGATTTCTTCGAAGCCGGCGGCGGTCTTGGTGTAGATGCCGGAGGCGGAGGGCATGGCGGGCGATCGGGGGAAGGCGATGACGCCAGGGTAGCCGCGCCGTGTTGCAGGATTCTTGCGCACGGCGCAGTGCGTGCCCCGGCACGCCGCGTTCAGGGCCTGACCGTGAGTTTGTTGTTGATCGAGGCCACGCCTTCGATGCTGGCGGTGACCATCGATGCGCGTTCGACTTCGGCGCGGGAGCCGACTTCGCCGCTCAGCGTGACCACGCCCCGGGTGGTTTCGACATCGATGTAGCGTGCCCGGGTCAGCTCATCCGTGGTCAGTGCGGCCTTGACCTTGGTGGTGATGGCAGCGTCGTCGATGTACTGTCCGACCGATCCGGATTCCTGCTGCGTGCCGTCGCCGGCCGCGGGCCTCATTTCGGGGCTGGCCGCATCGGAGGCGGCAAGGGCGACTGGCGCGGAAAGGCCGATGAGGGTGGCGGCGAAGGTGGTGGCAAGCATCTTGTTCATGGCGGGATTTCCTCCAGGGTCTGGGTGGTTTGCGCAACGCGGAGGGCGGCGCCGTCGCTGCACGATCGTGCGGCGCGTCAGGTGAACAGCCAGATCAGGATGATGATCGGGATGGGTACGCCGAGCAGGAACAGCAGGATCGAGCGCATGGCGGTCTCCTTTCATGGTCCGTGTTGCGGTGGAGTCGGGCGCGGCGGTTCGGTGTCGGCAGGGCCGTTGCGATGTCCGTCGTCCCTGGAGCAAACGATAAGGGCCGGGGGCGGGCGTGTGCATAGGCGCATACCGCTTGCGCGTGTCGGACAATGCTGGCCTGCTGTAGGCGAAGGCCTACACCGGTGGCGGGGCGCCACGCGTCGGGCAGGGCGCGGTTGCCGGTTGCGGCATCGCCGGAAAGCGCCCCCTGGATACGCCGAAGGCCCGCATCGGCGGGCCTTCGGGGCGTGGAGCAGGCAGGGGGCTTACCCTGGGCGGGCTTATTCCAGGCCCTGGCTGGAGAGGTATTCCTCGTAGGTGCCGCGGTAGTCGATGATCTGGCCGTCGAGCTTGATCTCGATGATGCGGGTGGCGAGCGAGGACACGAACTCGCGGTCGTGCGAGACGAAGACCAGGGTGCCGTTGAACTTGTCGAGGCCGGTGTTCAGCGACTCGATCGATTCCATGTCGAGGTGGTTGGTCGGTTCGTCCATCAGCAGCACGTTGGGGCGCGACAGCATCAGCTTGCCGAACAGCATGCGGCCCTGCTCGCCGCCGGAGATCACCTTCACCGACTTCCTGACTTCGTCGCCCGAGAACAGCAGCCGGCCCAGCGTGCCGCGCAGCAGGGTTTCGTTGTCCTCGCCGGTGGCGGCGGCGGTGATGCGGGAGTAGGGCGCGATCCAGTCGGTGAGGCTGACGTCCTCGGCGAAGTCGGCCGAGTGGTCCTGGGCGTAGTAGCCGGGCTTGGCCTTCTCGGCCCACTTGATCTGGCCTTTCTGCGGCTTCAGTTCGTCCACCAGCAGCTTCAGCAGCGTGGTCTTGCCGACGCCGTTCTCGCCGATGATGGCGACTTTCTCGCCGGCTTCGATGGCGATGGAGAACTTGTTGATGAGCGGCTTTTCCATGCCCTCGTAGGCGAAGCTGATGCTGTCCACTTCGCAGGCCAGGCGGTGCAGCTTGTCCTTGTCGTCGTAGTCGAAGCGGATCCACGGGTACTGGCGGCTGGACGGCTTGACGTCCTCGGGCTTGAGCTTGTCGATCAGCTTCAGGCGGCTGGTGGCCTGCTTGGCCTTGGACTTGTTGGCCGAGAAGCGGCGCACGAAGGCCTGCAGGTCCTGGATCTTGTCCTTGGCGCGGGCGTTGGCGGCGGACTGGCGTTCGCGCGCCATCGTCGACGCTTCCATGTAGTCGTCGTAGTTGCCGGGGTAGATGGTGATCGTGCCGTAGTCCAGGTCGGCCATGTGGGTGCAGACCTGGTTCAGGAAGTGGCGGTCGTGCGAGATGATGACCATCGTGCAGTCACGGTTGTTGAGCACGTCTTCCAGCCAGCGGATGGTGTTGATGTCGAGGTTGTTGGTCGGCTCGTCCAGCAGCAGGATTTCGGGGTTGGCGAACAGCGCCTGAGTCAGCAGCACGCGCAGCTTCCAGCCCGGCGCCACTTCGCTCATCGGGCCATTGTGGAGTTCGGTGGGGATGCCCACGCCCAGCAGCAGCTCGCCGGCGCGCGACTCGGCAGTGTAGCCGTCGTATTCGCCGACCTTGCCTTCCAGCTCGGCGGCGTGCATGTAGTCGTCTTCGGTGGCGTCCGGGTTGGCGTAGATCGCGTCGCGCTCCTGGATCGCGGCCCACAACTCCTCGTGGCCCATCATCACCACGTCGAGCACGCGCATGTCTTCATACGCGAACTGGTCCTGGCGCAGGTAGGCCATGCGTTCGTGCACGTCCTTGGAGACGTTGCCGGCGGAGGGTTCGAGAATCCCGCACAGGATCTTCATGAAGGTCGACTTGCCGGCGCCGTTGGCGCCGATCAGGCCGTAGCGGTTGCCGTCGCCGAACTTGACGGAAACGTTCTCGAACAGGGGCTTGGCCCCGAACTGCATGGTGATGTTGGCTGCGACGAGCACGGAAAATCCTGTTTTTCAGATAAAACAAAGCCTTGCATTATAGCGCAGGCGGCTTGAATCGTTGCCTCGCTACGCGGGCACGGTACAGAATCCCAAGTCGTGCTCGCAGCGGTTGCGGCCGCCCTGCTTGGCGCGGTACATGGCGTTGTCGGCGCGGTTGACAAGGCGCTGGTAGTCCGGGTGGCCGTCATGCATCGCCACGCCGATGCTGACCGTGATGTCGAGCTGCCCACCGTTGGAGATCAGCAGCCGCTCGTCGGCGATGCGCGTGCGGATCTTCTCGGCGACCCGCATGGCGTGGGCGTGGCTCATCTCCACCAGGACGACGAGGAATTCCTCGCCCCCGTAGCGGAAGACGAAGTCGCCCGCGCGCACGCTGTTCTGCAGAATCATCGCAACCTGCTGCAGCACGCGGTCCCCGGCCTGGTGGCCGTATTCGTCGTTGATGTGCTTGAAGTGGTCCACGTCGATCAGCAGCAGCGCGAACGGCTTGCCCTCGGTGCGGGCGATTTCCGACTCGCGGGCCAGGATGGCCGGCAGGAAGCGGCGGTTCAGCAACTGGGTCAGCGCGTCCTTGCCCGATTCGAGATCGATCAGCCGCTCGAACATGCTTTCGGTAAGGAACTTGAGCTCGCTCACTTTGGATTGAACCTGCTTGAGCAGGTGGCGGACCTCGCCCGGGTTGTTGCCGAGTTGCTGCGCACAGAGCGGCAGCAGCGTGTCGTCGATCGAGCGCATCAGCGCGCGCACGGCGTGCAGTTCGGAAGGGCCGCGGAAGACGGCGGGCGCCTTGTGCTGCATCCACAGCCCGAACGAGGAGCCGTTGATGCGCGGCAGGTCGTCACCCGGCAGGGCGGTCATGACCGCCTGCAGGTAGCGGTTTTCCCAGTCGAGCAGCGCGGAACGCTGGCGTTCGCGCTCGAGCGACATGTTCTGTCCGGACGAAAACGAACGATAGGCCTCGTCGATGCGCGCGGTGCGTTCGTGCGAGGCGACGAAGGCCGAACTCATCACCTCGAAAGCGAGGTCGATCAGGCTGTCCACGTACATGACCGCCTCGACGAGCCCGTTGCGGTCCAGCGTGCCGTGCGCCAGGTGGAGGCCGATCTGGTTCTTCAGCGTGCGTGCGCCGCGTGCGACGATATTGACCGGCACGTCCACGCGCGAATGAACTTCCCCCACGTGGCGCTGCATCGCCATCGCGGTCACGAACTGCTCCTGGGTCTCGCACGAGAACAGCGTACTGAGCCAGCGCTGCATCGACGCGTGCAGGCGGTCGTGCACGATGCCGTTGTCGAGAAAGCTGCGCGCCTCGGTGTCCTGCATCATCCTTTCGTAGAACGCATCGGCCAGCACGTGCCGCTGTTTTTCGATGAGGTCGCGCACCGCCGCCCGTGCCGCGGGCGGGGTCTGATCGAACAGGGAGATCCAGTCGGCCTGTACGGTCTCGCTGGCCTCTGCGGAGTTGATTTTTCTTTTCATTCTGGTGACTTGGGGCCAAAAGGATGATATTGCCACGCTCCATCCGGGCATGCTGTGACATGCGTGGCTTCCGCGCACAGGCGGGCCGGGCGGGAGGCCGGCTGTCGGAATCGTCCGACGCGGGTTTCGGATCGGGCTGATGGGGCGCGGGGGGCGGCTTGCCTAAAGTGGAGGCGTGGACCGGACACAGCGGCAAACACATCCACAGCATGACGCTGCACCCCCAACCCAAGGAGAACAGCCATGAACAAGGACATCATCGAAGGCAACTGGAAGCAACTCAAGGGCAAGATCCAGCAGCAATGGGGCAAGCTCACGGACGACGATTTCGACGTCATCGAAGGCCGCGGCACCGAGCTCGCCGGACGCATCCAGGAACGCTACGGAATCAGCCGCGACGAGGCCGAAAAGCAGGTGAAGGACTGGGAAGGCCGTCTCTGAAGGCCGCTGCCCCTTGCCGGACCGCCGCCCCCGGGCCGGCGTCCGGCGCCTTTCCCGACCGAGGAGAAGATCATGCTCCACTATGCTGTCATTTTCTTCGTCATCGCCCTGATCGCGGCCCTGTTCGGCTTCAGCGGCATCGCCGCCGGCGCGGCGGGCATCGCCAAGATACTGTTCGTCGTGTTCCTGGTGATGGCGATTGCCAGTTTTCTCATCAACCTCGTCAAGGGCCGATGATGCCCGCACCCCTCCCGCGCCCGGCCCCGGCCGCCGCGCAGCGTCCGCCAGGCGCCGGCGCCCGCATGGGCGTCCGGCGCATCGGCTATTCTTCGACCCCTCGACCATGAATCGGACTGCCGGAAATGTTGCGTATCGCCATCGTCGATGACCACCAGATCGTGCGCGCGGGCTTTCGCGAGATGCTCGCCGAAGAGCTGGGCTTCACCTTCCCGTTCGAGGCGGCCTCCGGCGAGGAGGCGCTGCAGGGCCTGCGTGAGCACGAAGTGGACGTGCTGCTGCTCGACCTGTCGCTGCCGGGGCAAAGCGGCGTCGATGTGCTGCGCGCCGCGCGCCAGCGCTACGAAAAGCTGCGCATCCTGGTGTTGTCCGGGTTCCCCGAGGATCGCTATGCGCTCGCGATGATCCGCAACGGCGCCGACGGCTACCTGTGCAAGGATTGTTCGCGCGAGGACCTCATCAACGCGATCCATGCCGTCGCCCAGGGGCGGCGCTACCTGTCGCCGCGCACGGCCGAACTGTTGGCGCAGGAGCTGACCGGCGGCGGTGCCGGCGCGCCGCACGAAAAACTGTCCGACCGCGAGCTGCAGGTGTTCCTGCGCCTTGCCCGCGGCGAATCCGTGTCCGACATCGCCGGGGTGCTCAATCTCAGCGTCAAGACGGTCAGCACCTACCGTTCGCGCCTGCTTGAAAAGCTCCAGGTGTCCAGCAACGCCGAACTGGCCGCCTACGCGCTGCGCCACGGGCTCCTCATCGAATGACAAGGTGCGACATATGGCCGCTTCCGCCTCCCGTCCCCTTCGTGTCGTGCTGATCGAGGATTCTCCGATCCTGTGCGCGATGCTGCGCGACATGCTGGGAGAGCTCGATGGCGTCGAGGTCGTTGCCGATGCCGACGACGAGCAAGGGGCGCTGGCGGAGCTCGAACAGCACTGGGCCGACATCGCCATCGTCGATCTCGAACTGCGCCAGGGCAGCGGCCTGGGCGTCCTGAGCCGCCTCCAGGCCGAGCCCGAGCGCTACGGCAGGCCGCGCGCCGTGGTTTTCTCCAACCATGGCCACAGTACGTTGCGGACCCGTTGCGGCGTGCTCGGGGTCGAGCATTTCTTCGACAAGTCCTTCCAGATGGACGAACTGCTCGAATTCATCCAGGCCGCCGCGTCGCGCCACTGAACGAAGCCCGGAGCATTGGCGTCATGCGGTGATCGGAATGCTGGCCACGATGCGCGTGCCGTGTCCGGGGCGGCTGTCGATGTCGAGCTTGCCCGCCAGCATCTGCACGCGGTGCGCGATGCCGGTCAGGCCATGGCGCTGATGCCGCCGGGCCGATGGGTCGAAGCCGTCGCCATTGTCTTCCACCCGCAGCACGATCCGGCCCTGGTCCGATGCCAGGCTCAGGCGGACGTGCGTGGCCCTGGCATGGCGCCGCACGTTGGTGAGCGCCTCCTGCGCGATCCGGTACAGCGCCAGCGATACCGTGGCCGGCAGTTCGGGCAGCGTGTCCGGCAGTTCGAGCTCGATCCGCCCCTCGTCCTCTCCCACCACCCCCGACTGTGCCAGCGAGCGCAGGGCTTCGGCCAGGCCCAGGTCGGACAGCAGCGGCGGGCGCAGATCGGCCACCACGCGGCGCTTGATCGAGATGATCTGGCTCAGCGTGTCGAGCAGGCGGTCGAAGCGTTCGCGCAGCGGCGCGACGGCCTCGGCCGGCAGCTTGCGCGCGATCCAGCCCGCATCCAGTTTGGCGGCGGTCAGCAGGGAACCAAGTTCGTCATGGAGTTCGCGCGCGATGCGTTCCTGCTCGGCCTCGCGCGTGTTGGTCAGATAGCTCGCCAGGCTGCTCAGCTCTGCGGTGCGCGCTTCCACCACCGATTGCAGGCGCTCGTTCTCGGACCGGAGCAGCGCGGCAAGGCGGTCGCTCAGGCGGTCCTGCCGGTACAGCAGCACGATGATCGTCGCCAGCAGCACCAGCACGCCCATGCCGAGCACAGTGTTGGTCCTGCGCGCATCGCCAAGGTGGTCGAACGAGGCCACGATGGTGGCGTGTATCTGCTCCATCGTCCGTGCCCGCAGATCCTCGATGAGGCTGCGGATGTCGTCGGTGATCTGCCTGCCGTCGCCATCCCTGCCGCCGTCGGCCTCGGGCGCGATGCTGTGCTCGATGGCCTGCGCCAGCGAAGCCCAGCGGGCTTCTACCCGCGTGGCCAGTTGCCCGACGGCGTCGCGCTGGGCAGCATCCGGCCAGTCTTCGGCCTTCAGCGCCGAGATGGTGCGCTCGATGTCGGCGCTGCCGTCCTGGTATGGCGCCAGGTAAGCCGGATTGCCGGTCAGGATGAAGCCGCGCACGCCGGATTCGGCATCGAGCAGGCGGACCAGCAAGGTGTCGAGATGGGTGACGCGGCTGGACTGTGCCTGCAACTGCTGCAAGGCCTCGCGGCTGGTCTCGGCATGGCGCTGCGCGGTCAGCAGCCAGACCACGCCCAGCACGAAGCCGAGCGCCAGTACCACCAGCAACAGCAGGGTGGAGGCGCGTGGCAGGGTGGATAGCGGGCGTGGCAAGGCGCGTCTCGACAGTGGGGGCGGGGCGTGGTCGTGTCCTTATAGCGGAGGCCGGCCGCGCCGAACAGAGGGCGATACCCCTATGCTTCCGCGCTGGCCGCGCGCCAGGGGGCGCGGCCAGCGCGGGAACAGGGTGAAGGAGGAAGGCGCGGATCGCTCCCCCTCCCTCGCGGCTGCGGGACGCCGGCTCAGGGGCGGACGGCGATGTCGTTCTTGACGGCCTTCACGCCCGGCGTGGTGCGCGCGATCTCGGCGGCGCGGTTGCGCTCGGCGGTATTCTTGGCGAAGCCCGAAAGCTGCACGGTGCCCTTCAGCGTCTCGACGCTGATCGACATCGCGCTGACGGCGGGGTCTTCGGCGAACTTGGCCTTCACGCGGGTGGTGACGGTGGCGTCGTCGACGTACTCGCCGACGGTGGACTGGTCGCGGGTGACGGCGCAGCCCACGGCGGTGAAGGCGAGCAGGCCGGACAGGGCGAGGGTGGCGGCGGTATGTCTCATGATGACTCCTCCATGTTTGCGGGTATTGGCGGCGGGGTCCGTTCCCCGCCTGCGGGACGCGATTCGAATGTATCCTCGGCGGCATCCGGGCGCTGTCCGACAGTGCGGATTGCGCTGTAGGACGATTCCGTCAGCCGTTCCTTCCTTGCCATCCGCATTTTCGTCCAGCCTCCATCCGCACATTCCAGGCTTACATGCGTTTTCTCCATTCCGCCGACTGGCATCTCGGCCGCGTCCATCACGGCGTCTCCTTGCTCGAAGACCAGGCCCACATCCTGGGGGAGTTCGTCCGCCTCGCGGCCGATGCGCGGCCCGACGCCATCCTGCTCGCCGGCGACATCCACGACCGCTCGGTACCGCCGGCCGAGGCCGTGCGCCTGCTCGATCTGGTGCTGACCGAACTGGTGCGGGGGCTGCGCATCCCCGTGGTGATGATCGCCGGCAACCACGACGGCCCCGACCGCCTCGCCTTCGGCGCCAGCCTGCTCGACGGCGCGGGCCTGACCGTGCGCGGGCTGGCCGAGGCGCATCCGCAGCCACTGGTGCTGCACGACGCCCATGGCGCAGTGGCGATCCATGCGCTGCCCTACGCCGAGCCCGCCGTCGTTCGCGCCGTGATGCGCGGTGCGGATGAGACGGCGGGCGTCTCCGCGATCGACTCCCACCACGCCGCGCTGGGCGCGCAATTGCACGCCGCGCGCGCGATGCAGCCCGCGGGTGCGCGCAGCGTCGTCGTCGCGCACGCCTTCGTGCTCGGCGGCAGCGAGAGCGAATCCGAGCGCCCGCTGTCGGTCGGCGCCAGCGGTGCGGTGGGTGCGGCGCTGTTCGACGGCTTCGACTACGTCGCGCTCGGCCATCTGCATCGTCCGCAGCAGGTGGGCGAAGCGCGCATCCAGTATTCGGGCTCGTTGCTGAAGTACTCGTTCTCCGAGGCGGACCACGTCAAGTCGGTGAATCTCGTCGAACTCGATGCGGCCGGCGCCTGCTCGGTCGAACGCATCGCGTTGTCGCCGCGCCGTGACCTGCGCATCGTCGAAGGCCCGCTCGACGCCATCCTCGCCGCGGCAGCGGCCGACCCGGGGCGGGACGACTACATCCTCGCCCGCCTCACCGACACCGGCGCCCTGCTCGACGCCATGGGCAAGCTGCGCGGCGCCTATCCCAACGCGCTCGCCATCGAGCGCCCGGAGATGGCCGGCGGCGGCGCCGGCCGCGCGGCGGCGGACCATCGCCGCATCCGCGTGCAGGATCTGTTCGCCAGCTTCCACCAGGAGGCCACCGGCCTGCCACTCGACGGCGACGGCGCGGCGGCGCTCGAACGCATCGTCGCGCGGCTGGAGCGCGAGGAACGCCACGCATGAAGCCGCTCAAGCTCGTCCTGCAGGCTTTCGGCCCCTTCGCCGGGCGCGAGACGGTGGACTTCACCCGCCTGCCGCCGGGGGCGCTGTTCCTCATCTCCGGCCCCACCGGCGCGGGCAAGACCTCCATCCTTGACGGCATCACCTATGCGCTGTACGGCGACACCTCCGGCGGCGAGCGCAGCGCACGCGAAATGCGCAGCCACCATGCCGAGGCCGCGCTGCAGACCGAGGTCGGGCTCGACTTCGCGCTGGGCGGGCAGTGCTACCGGGTGCGCCGCATGCCCGAGCAGACGCGCACGGCGCAGCGCGGCGGCGGGGTGGTCAATGCGCCGGCCAAGGCGGAACTGTTCCGCCTCGATGCCGATGGCCGGACCTGGCAGCCGCTGGCGCAGCGCACCACCGAAGTCACGCAGCAGGTCGAGTCCCTGCTCGGCTTCAAGGCCGACCAGTTCCGCCAGGTCGTGCTGCTGCCGCAGGGCCAGTTCCGCAAGCTGCTGGCGGCGAGTTCGGCCGAGCGCGAGAAAATCCTCGAAACCCTGTTTGGCACGGCTGCCTACAAGCGCCTGCAGGACGCGCTGAAAGCCGAAGCCGCAGGCCTGCGCGAGCGTGGCGAACAGGCCCGCCTGCGGCGCGACACCTTGTTGCAGCAGGCGGGGGCGGAATCGGCGGAGACCTTGTCCGCCCGTGTGGACGCTCTGGGTGCCGCGCTGGCGGCGTTGGAAGCGGACGAAAAGGCCGCGCGCGAGGCGGACGCCGCTGCCCGCACGGCGCTGCAACAAGGACAGGCGGCGGCGGCCCGATTCGCCGAGGCGGAGGCCGCGGCCTCGGCGCTTGGCTTGCTGGCGGCGGGGCGGGCGGAAATCGATGCGCTGCGCCTGCGTCTCGACGATGCCCGGCGCGCACAGCAGGTGCTGCCGGCCGACGCTGCGCTGTCGGCCGCGCGTGGCGCCGCCGCCGACGCCCGCGCG
>NZ_AMXE01000057.1 GCF_000310205.1 Thauera linaloolentis 47Lol = DSM 12138
CCCTCGCCACCCGCCTGCGGCCGCTGGTCGTGGCCGTGGGGCTGGTCGCCACGCTCGGTGTTCTGCCGTCCGCCGTTGGCACGGCCCGGGCGCAGGCACAGGCCGCTGCCGCGCAGCCCTACGACCTGCCCGCCGGCGCCCTCGACGTCACGCTCACCCGCATCGCCCGCCAGGCCGGCCGCGTCGCCACGCTCGAGCCCCGGCTGGTCGGCGGCCGCCAGGCGGCGCCGGTGCGCGGCACGTTCACCGTCGAGCAGGCCTTCGCCCAGGCCCTGGCCGGCACCAGGCTGGAAATGTTCGTCACCGCTGGTGGCGCCCTCAGCGTACGGCCGGCGCCGGCGCAGACAGGGGACGCGACACTGGCGCCGGTGATGGTGACGGCTTTCGGCCTGGGCAACGACATCACCAGCGAAGGCACCGGCAGCTATGCGGTGAGGGGCGCCAGCATCATGAAAGGCGCGCAGTCGCTCAAGGAGATTCCGCAGTCGGTGTCGGTTATCACCAGCCAGCGCATGGAAGACCAGAACCTGACCAGCGTGCAGCAAGCGATGGAGCAAGCGACCGGCATTTATGTCAACAGCTACCGCAGCGTCTATTCCGGCAACGGCAGCAGTGCCAATTACTACTCGCGCGGTTTTGAGATCGACAACTACATGGTGGATGGTGTGGTCAGTGACTCCGCTGATACTTACAGCACCAACATGGGCTTGGAAGGTAGTTCGGCCATTTATGACAGGGTTGAAATCTTGCGTGGCGCAGCGGGTTTGCTGGTTGGTCAGGGCAATCCTGGCGGTACCGTCAATCTGGTACGCAAACGCCCGACCCGAGAGTTTCAGCAAAACTACAGCTTGAGTGCCGGTTCCTGGAGCAATTACCGGGGTGAGGCCGATCTCTCCGGCTCGTTGAACGCATCCGGCTCGGTGCGTGGTCGTGTGGTGACGGCGTATCAGGATCGCGACCGTTTCTGGAACAGCACTAACTCCAATGCTTCTTTGCTGTATGGCATTGTGGAGGCAGATATCACCCCATCGACGCAGATCGCCTTGGGGTTACGCTATGAGAAATCCAAGGAAACTGCGCCCAAACAGAACTATTTTGCAAATACGTCTTTTACCCCGGAAAGGCGACGCAACTACAGCCCTACATGGGGTTACCACGATACGGAAGACAAAGAGCTCTTCCTGAACATTGATCACCAGATCAGTAATCGCTGGAAGCTCGTGCTGGCTGCCTCGCATTGGGAGCGTGACTATGAAGGAGTCATGACGATCGTCAATACTACAAGAGGCAACGTGCAGGCCATCAAGACCGAGCAAAAAACGGATCGCTTCGATATCAATCTACTGGGTTCTTTCGATGCCTTGGGTAGGGAGCATACCGTTACCTTCGGCGTCAACGCCAGCAAGTGGGACAGGGACGGGAGAAGTCTTTGGTCACCTGCTGTGACGAGTGCCAATCTGGAAAACAATTGGTACTGGATATATGACGAAGCAACGAAAAATATGGTTTCCTCGACATTCGCTGGAAATCCAGATCGAACTGAATCCAAATCTTACGGTTTTTTTGGCAAACTCAACTTCAAGCTGACCGATGATCTGACGGCCATCTTGGGTGGGCGTACATCTTGGTACCAATACGATTACTGGAATGAGTCGGGCGTTTATCGACCGAATGATGGTGGTCGGGTCAATCACGAGTTTACGCCTTATGCCGGACTGGTTTACGCACTGACGCCGCAATGGTCGACCTATGCAAGCTACGCCGATATTTTTGCGCCGCAATGGGGCTATTACACGCGTAGTGGCAGCTTGATCGACCACAAGACAGGCAAGAATTACGAGCTGGGTATAAAAGGTGAATTACTCGAAGGGCGGCTGAACGCGGCGTTTGCTATCTATCAGGTTGATCTGGAGAATGCAGCCATGCGCGAAGCCGCACCCTATGATAGCGCTTGTCCTGGCAATCCCACAGGTGGTGCATGCTATATCGCCGTGGGCGAGAGCCGCACTCGTGGCTTTGATGCCGAAGTCAACGGGGAACTGCTGTCGGGATGGCAGATGGGAGCTGGCTATACCTACACCCATCAGGAAAACCTCAAAGCTGATTTCAACGAGGGCTATGCCATGACCTACACCCCCCGACACATGTTCAAGCTATTCAGCAGCTATCAGATCAATGACCAATGGACGCTGGGCGGGGGCGTCCAGGTGCAAAGCAAGGAAGTTGCGATGGATAGCGATGGCCCCGGCCAAAGCGGCTATTCCGTCTGGAACGCCTTTGCTCGCTATCGCATCAACCAGAACCTGGATGTCAGTCTGAATGCCAAAAATCTGTTTGACAAGACCTACTGGGCCAATGGCGCGGCCTATTACCAGAGTCTTTACGGAGAGCCGCGCAGCTACATGCTGACGCTGCGGGCGAAGTTCTGACCTCCGTTCCTCAGACACGGCATCGACGTGGTGCCGTGCCTTTCGGCGCTTTCCCCTTCGTCCGGGACGGCCTCCAGGCGGCTATGGCGAATTTGGCGGAAGGGCCGTCCCTGCTCGGGGAGCAATCTAGCGCCTGAGCCGCCGGCGCACCTCGCTGGTCAGTGCCGATTGGTTGATCGAGTCGACATACAGGCCGGGGGCATCACCGACTGCGAATGCTGATTTCGTGCACATGAGCACGCCGGACGCAGCCGGGGCGCTGTATTCGACCCCCTAGGACCTGACCTGCTCCGCTGGCGCAGAGGTTGTTCGGCGGCAAGTTGCTGTCGGCTGCCGAATTGTTGAAGAAGATGACGGTGCCGTACAAGGCTGGCGATGGGGGCCGGGGATGCCTTGAAGAGCACGGTTCGCGCTTCCGCAGCCTCCATGAAAAACGGCGCCCAGATGGATGGCGCCGTTTTTTTGGGTTGTCTGCGGTCGACCGTGAAAACGCGGGATTCTTCGCGCAGCCTCTCGCCGGATTTCAGCCCACGCCGAAGACTTCCTCCAGCCTGCGGGCATCCAGGATGTTGTCGGCCCACTGTTCCAGTTCGGCGGACGTAGCTTTTTGCAGGCGTTCGCTGACGGCGGCATCGAGCGGGCCGAAGCGACGGGTGAGCAAGCGGGTCAGCACGATGAGCTCGCCTTTGCTGCGCCCGGTCGGCAGCCTGTCGATCCCTGCTCCGTGCGAGCCGCCGATCACTTGCAGGCGCCGAGGGCATCCGGCGCGATGCGGAAGCGCGAGACGATCGTGGCCAGATCCTGGGAAATTGCGCGGATTCCGTCGGCCGCCACCTTCGTGTGGTCCGCAGCTTGATGAGCCCGGTCCAGCAGGACGTCGATGGTGCCCACTTGTGCGACGATTTCCGCGCCTGCTCCCTGTCCGATCTGCACGAGGCGGAAGATTTCGTCTACGACGCCGCTTACTTTCACTGCCGAGTGCTCGATGGTTTCGATCGCTTCACCCGCAGAGCTGGCCAAGAGTGTGCTCTGTTCCATCTCCACCCCGACGCGCTTCATCAGCTCGGTGGATTCATGCGACGCCCTGTAGATGCTGTCGAGGCGTTGATTGATCAGTTCCGTGGCGGCAGCCGAGCGTTCGGCCAGCTTGCGTACTTCATCGGCAACGACGGCGAAGCCCCGCCCGGTTTCTCCTGCGCGTGCGGCTTCGATGGCCGCGTTGAGCGCCAGCAGATTGGTCTGGTCGGCGATTTGGCGGATCTCGGAAACGACGCTCTCGATTTCTTCCACCTCGTGGGCCAGCGCGAATACCTGGGCCGACGCGTCGTCGATATGCCCGGCCAGCGCGTCGATGCGCTTGGCCGTCTGGCGGATGACCGCGGTGCGCGAGGTGGCCGTCTGGCTGGATTCCTGGGTGATCCGGCCTGCCTGGCGGGACTCGCGATCGATCTCGAGGGTGTGTTCCTGGATCGATTGGGCGGCCTGCTGGATCCGCTTCGACGAATCACGCCCCTCGGAGGCGATGTCGGCCACGACCAGCGCCGACTGGTACATCTCGGCCGTGGCGCTTTCGTTGCTGCGGATGATGTCGACGATGTCCCCGAGGCTGTGCTGGAGGGTTTCGAGCAGGGAATTGAACGCGGCGACGGACTGTCCTATTTCGTCGTTTCGGGCCACCGGCACGCGTTGGGTGAAATCCAGTGACGAAGCGATGGCGGTCATCGTGCCTTCCATGGTCCGCAGCGGGCGGACGATGTTGCGATGCAGGTGTATGACGAGGCCGATCAGCACCAGCATCGTGATGCCACCGCCCCACGCCAGCACGCGGACCGTGCGCGCAAGCTCTTCCTGCACGGTGTCCACCGCCGCGTCCTTGCTGTAGCCTTTCTCGGTGCGCAAATCTCCGAGAACCTGTTGCAACTCGTTCTTGTATTCCGCGACGTTGGCGTAAAGGCTGGCTTCAGCCAGCAGGCGCTGTCCGCTGCGCGCATAGCCGACGACTTCCTCGGTGGCGCTCTGGTAGTCCGCGAGCCTTTGCGTGGCGTGATCGATCAGACCGCGTTCCTTGGGCGAAGAGGGCAGGTTGCGCAAGGTGTCGAGGCTGCCGGCCAGTCGGGCCTGTTGGGCGTGCAGCCTCTCCTGCGCCTGCGCGGCGATGTCGGGGGTCGGCGCGGTCACCAGCTCGATCAGGTCGAGCTCGGCCTGCTTGAGATCGGCCGCGAGGTCGGATGCCACCAAGGCGCCCGGGACGGCGTTGTCGGTGAGGGTCTGGACGAGTTCGGCATTGCGCCGGAGCTGTGTGCTGCCGACGACGCCGATGGACAGCAGCAGCGTCGCCGTGATGGCGATGAGGAGGACGAGGTTTTGTCTGATGCTCATGAAACGATTCCACGCACAGGCGAAGGGGCGTGTGCGCCAGGCCGGGACGCCGCGTCTACCAGAACCAGGCGGGCACGATCATGTCGCCCGGAACCGGATGGCGGGTGTAATCGGCGTGACGCACCCGCGCCGGCAATTCGACGAGCGGGCGCTGGATCTCGGTATAGGGGATCTCGCCCAGCAGATGGTGGATGCAGTTCAGCCGCGCTGCCTTCTTGTCATCCGCCTCGACGATCCACCAGGGAGCTTCCGGAATGTGCGTGCGCTCGAGCATGGCTTCCTTGGCGACCGTGTAGCTCTCCCAGCGCGCTCGCGACTCGAGATCCATCGGGCTCAGTTTCCACTGCTTGAGCGGGTCGTGGATGCGCGACAGGAAGCGGAAATGCTGCTCGTCGTCGGTGATCGAGAACCAGTACTTGATGAGCTGGATACCCGAGCGGACCAGCATGCGCTCGAACTCGGGGACCGAGCGGAAGAACTCCTCGTACTCTTCGTCGGTACAGAAGCCCATCACCCGCTCGACGCCGGCACGGTTGTACCAGCTGCGATCGAACAGCACCATTTCACCCGCTGCGGGCAGGTGCGGAACGTAGCGCTGGAAATACCACTGCGTGCGCTCGCGGTCGTTCGGTGCCGGGAGCGCGACGACGCGGCAGACACGCGGGTTGAGGCGCTGTGTGATGCGCTTGATAACCCCGCCCTTGCCTGCCGCGTCGCGGCCTTCGAAGAGGATCACCACGCGATGCTTGGTCGTTGCCACCCAGTCCTGCAGCTTTACCAGTTCGCCCTGCAGGCGCAGCAACTCGGCGAAGTATCGGCGGCGCTTGGCACGCTCGTCCGCCGTCTGCGTCTGCGGCACCCCGGCGCCCGCTTCGTCCAGGCGCTGGTCATCGAGTTCGAGTTCGAGCTCTTCGTCGTAACTGTCCTGCAGTTCGCGTTCGATCCGGCGGTGAAGATCGCCAACATCCTGCTTGTCCATGGGCTTCTCGCTAGCAAGGGGGACAACAATTCTTCCGCCCTCATCGTCTTACAGATTCATTACCGCACTGTGACGAAGCGCCGGCGGCCTGCATGATCCAGCGTGCCGGCCGGCGGCGATTGCGATTGCGATTGCGAGTATGGAACAGCAGGCGATGCGTGTCGGCCCGGGGCTCAGGCCGAGCGCGAGACGTGCAGCGCCGAGAACGATTGCGAGGTCGGCATGATCTCGATCGCATTGACGTTGAAGTGGGGCGGCAGCGCGGCGATCCAGGATACCGTTTCGGCGATGTCGTCGGGGCCGAGGGCTTCTGCGCCCTGGTAGATGGACGCGGCCTTCTGCCCGTCGCCGTGGAAGCGGACCGTCGAAAACTCGGTGCCGCCGCACAGCCCGGGCTGGATGTCGGTGACGCGGATGCGGGTGCCGGCCAGGTCGGCGCGCAGGTTCAGGCTGAATTGTGCGACGAAGGCCTTGGTGCCGCCATAGACGTTGCCGCCGGGGTAGGGGTAGCTGCCCGCGATCGAGCCCATGTTGATGATGTGGCCGCGGTTGCGCTCGACCATGCCGGGCAGGATCGCGTGGGTGACGCGCGCCAGACCGGTGACGTTGGTGTCGATCATCGTCTGCCAGTCGTCGAGGCTGGCCTTGTGCGCCGGCTCCATGCCGAGCGCGAGCCCGGCATTGTTGACCAGCAGGTCGATGTCGCCGAAGCCCTGGGGCAGCGTGGAGGGCAGGCGGGCGACGGCTTTGGCGTCGCGCACGTCGAGTTCCAGCGGCAGCAGGTCCGGCCCCAGTTCGGCGCGCAGGTCTTCCAGCAGCGCGGTGCGCCGCGCGGCCGCGACGACCCGGTAGCCGTCCTTGACCAGGCGCTGGCAGATCGAGCGTCCGAAACCGGACGAGGCGCCGGTGACCAGTGCGATGCGATTCGGATTGTCCTGATTCATCCCTTGCTCCGTGAGTGATCGGTGTCGTGCGCAATGCGCGCGAGGTGGATGGGAAAACGCGAACGGCAGCGAAATCGCTCTCGCTGCCGTTCCGCCATGCGCGATGCGGCCGCGCTCAGCCGCCCAGCTTGGCCAGTTGCGGCTTCAGTTTGTTCACCGTGGCCCTGAAGCCGGCCAGGCGGTCGCGTTCCTGCTGCACGACGGCGGCGGGGGCGCGGTCGACGAAACTGGCGTTGCCGAGCTTGCCTTCGGCCTTGGCGATCTCGCCTTCGAGGCGGGCGATTTCCTTGGCCAGGCGTTCGCGCTCGGCGGCGACATCGATCTCCACCTTCAGCATCAGGCGGGTTTCACCGGCGACGGCGACCGGGGCGATCTCGTCGGCGCCGATCTCGTCGACGATCTGCACGTCCGACAGCTTGGCCAGGCCGGCGAGGTAGGGCGCGTACAGGGCCAGCGCGGCCTTGTCGCCGGTGGCCACCAGCGGCAGGCGCTGGGCGGGGGAAATGTTCATCTCGCCGCGCAGGTTGCGGCAGGCGTAGATCATCGCCTTCAGTTCGGCGAGCTTCGCCTCGGCGGCCTCGTCGATGCGAGCGGCGTCCGCTTGTGGGTAGCGGGCCAGCATCAGGCTGTCGGCGTCCTTGCGCGCGGCCAGCGGGGCCACGGTCTGCCACAGCTCCTCGGTGATGAAGGGGATCAGCGGGTGGGCCAGGCACAGCACGGTTTCCAGCACCCGCAGCAGGGTGCGGCGGGTGGCGCGCTGCTGCGCGGGCGTGCCGGTCTGGATCTGCACCTTGGCCAGTTCCAGGTACCAGTCGCAGTATTCGTCCCAGACAAATTCATACACTGCGCGGGCGACGAGGTCGAAGCGGTAGGCGTCGAACTGTGTGGCGGCTTCGGCCTCGGCGCGTTGCAGGCGGGACACGATCCAGCGGTCGGCGAAGGAGAAGTCGAGCATCTCGGTCGAGCAGGCGACGCCTTCGCCCAGGCCGCAGTCTTGGCCTTCGCAGTTCATCAGCACGAAGCGGGTGGCATTCCACAGCTTGTTGCAGAAGTTGCGGTAGCCCTCGCAGCGGGCGAGGTCGAACTTGATGTCGCGGCCCGGGCTGGCGAGGCTGGCGAAGGTGAAGCGCAGCGCGTCGGTGCCGAAGGCGGGGATGCCCTCGGGGAATTCCTTGCGGGTCTTCTTCTCGATGCTCTGCGCCTGCTTGGGGTTCATCAGGCCGAAGGTGCGCTTGGCGACCAGCTCGTCGATGCCGATGCCGTCGATGAGGTCGATCGGGTCGAGCACATTGCCCTTGGACTTGCTCATCTTCTGGCCTTCCGCATCGCGGATCAGGCCATGCACATAGACGTGCTTGAACGGGATCTTGCCGGTGATGTGCTTGGTCATCATGACCATGCGCGCGACCCAGAAGAAGATGATGTCGAAGCCGGTGACCAGCACCGTGGACGGCAGGTAGAGGTCGAGCGCGTCGTTGCTCTTGCCCGGCCATTCGGGTGTCCAGTCCAGCGTCGAGAACGGCCACAGCGCGGACGAATACCAGGTGTCGAGCACGTCCTCGTCGCGGCGCAGCGCGCCGCTGTAGCCGTCCTCGGAGGCCAGCGCGCGGGCTTCGGCTTCGTCGTGGGCGACCCAGCAGCGGCCGCTCACGCTGCCCTCGGCGGCATACCAGGCGGGAATCTGATGACCCCACCACAGCTGGCGCGAGATGCACCAGTCCTGGATGTTGTTCAACCACTGGTTGTAGGTGTTGACCCAGTTCTCCGGATAGAACTTGATCTCGCCGGAGGCGACGCAATCCAGCGCCTTGCGGGTGATGCTCTTGCCGTCCGGGCCAGGCTTGCTCATGGCGACGAACCACTGGTCGGTCAGCATCGGTTCGATGATCACGCTGGTGCGATCGCCGCGCGGCACCATCATCTTGTGCGCCTTGGTCTCGGCCAGCAGGCCGGCGGCTTCCAATTCGGCGACGACCTTGTCGCGCGCCGGCACGCGGTCCAGGCCGGCGACCGAAACCGGCATGGCGATGCG
Source organism: Thauera linaloolentis 47Lol = DSM 12138 (assembly GCF_000310205.1). GTDB lineage: Bacteria > Pseudomonadota > Gammaproteobacteria > Burkholderiales > Rhodocyclaceae > Thauera > Thauera linaloolentis. The sequence continues at coordinate 8,764 of NZ_AMXE01000057.1, forward strand.
GCCCTTGGCCTGGCCGCCGGTGTCGAACACCTCGGCTTCGGCCGGCACCGCGCCTTCCAGCGTCAGCACGACGATCATGTCCAGGCCGTGGCGCTGGCCGACCGCGTAGTCGTTGAAGTCGTGCGCCGGGGTGACCTTGACGCAGCCGGTGCCGAATTCGCGGTCGACGTAGTCGTCGGCGATGATCGGGATGCGGCGGCCGGTGAGCGGCAGTTCGACGGTCTTGCCGATCAGGCTGGCGTAGCGTTCGTCTTCGGGATGGACCATCACCGCGACATCGCCGAGCAGGGTTTCGGGGCGGGTGGTGGCGACGGTGAGGCCGCGCAGGCCGCCGACGGGGCCGTCGGTGAAGGGATAGAGGATGTGGTAGAGCCTGCCGTCCTCTTCCTCGGAGAGGACTTCGAGGTCGGACACGGCGGTGCCGAGCTTGGGGTCCCAGTTCACCAGGCGCTTGCCGCGGTAGATCAGGCCCTCGTTGTACAGGCGCACGAAGGTTTCGGTGACGGTCTTCGACAGGCCCTCATCCATCGTGAAGCGTTCGCGCTTCCAGTCCGGGCTGGTGCCCAGGCGGCGCATCTGGCCGGTGATGCTGCCGCCGGAGTATTCCTTCCATTCCCACACTTTTTCGAGGAATTTCTCGCGGCCGAGGTCGTGGCGGCTGACGCCCTGGGCGTCGAGCTGGCGTTCGACGACGATCTGCGTCGCGATGCCGGCGTGGTCGGTGCCGGGCTGCCACAGCGTGTTGTCGCCGCGCATGCGGTGGTAGCGCGTCAGCGCGTCCATGATCGTCTGGTTGAAGCCGTGCCCCATGTGCAGCGTGCCGGTGACGTTGGGCGGCGGCAGCAGGATGCAGAAGGCGTTGGGGTTCGACGTGTCGAGTCCGGCGTCGAAATAGCCGCGGGATTCCCATTCCGGGTACCAGCGACGTTCGATGTCGGCGGGCTCGAAGCTCTTGGCCAGTTCCATGGTGTTCTACGCGCGTGAAGGCAAAGCGCGGATTATAGCGGATGCGCCCGCCGTGCCCGGCGGGTGTGTGGCAGCGGGGCGCCTCAGCGCAGAGGCGGGGGGACGGCGGCGTCCGGATCGCGCTCCATCTGCCGGCTGACATGGGCCGAAAGCTCGGGCAGCAGCGTGGCGCGCAGGTGGGCCTGCATCTCGACCTGCAGGCGTTCGCCGAGGCGGTCGAGCTCGCGCTGCAAGAGCTGGGGGAATTCCCTGTCCATCCAGTCGTTGATGCTGCGCGCGATCTGGGTGTCGAGGTCGATCAGGCGCTCGGCGATCTGGTAGGCGATGCGGTCTTCGAGCGTGATCGCTGGCTCGGCGGGTGGCGGCGGAGCGGGGGGCTGCGGCGGGGGCGCCTGACCGGCCCAGTCCGGCGGGAGTTCGGACGCCTCGACCACCTCGGTGAGGATGGGCAGGTCGTCGTCGAAGCTGGGGTCGAAGTCCGCGGAGGCGCCGGACGATGCCTCGTCCGTGCCCTGCGCGGAGGCGGGCATGTCTGCTGGCCTGCCCGCGCGGTGGCGGCCCAGCAGCGCGTCGGCCTGGCCCAGCAGGTCGTCGGCGCGTTCGAGCTCTTCGTCGGCGGGCAGGGGCGGCCAATCTCTCATAGCGCCACCCTGCGCTCGGCGTCGAAAGCCTTCGGCGCCAGCCCCTGTTCGCGGTACCGCGCCCAGCGTGCGCGGGCGGGCAGGCGTTCCGCCTCGGTCTGGCCGACGATCTCGACCACGATCCTGAAAGTCTGGTAGTCCGGCGGGAGATCCGGCGCCAGGTTGAACAGCGTGTCGGCGTGTGGCCATGGGGAAGCAGAGGCGCCGTCGCCGATGACGACGGGCGTCTCCGCCGCCAGTTCGGAGTCGCGCAGCACATGCGGGACGAAGGCGAGCGGTTCGCGCGTCCACAACACGCGCTCCAGTTCGCGGGCGCTGGCGCCGTCGGGCATGCGCACCGCCACCTTGCGTCCGCTGCCATAGGCGCGCGCGACCAGCTCGCAGGCAAGCGCGAGCCGGTCGGGCGTGTTGTGGTAGAAGCGGACGCTCGGCGCCATGCCCGTGCCGCTCAGCCGGCGACGCTGCGGCCGATGAGGAACTCGGACAGCAGCGGCACCGGCCGCCCGGTCGCGCCCTTGGCGTCGCCCGACACCCAGGCCGTGCCGGCGATGTCGAGGTGCGCCCATTTGTAGGCCTTGGCGAAGCGCGACAGGAAGCAGGCCGCAGTGATCGTGCCGGCGTAGCGGCCACCGATGTTGCCCATGTCGGCGAAGTTGCTCTTGAGCAGGTCCTGGTACTCGTCCCACAGCGGCAGCTGCCAGGCGCGGTCGCCGGATTCGGTGCCGCGCCTGAGGATCTCGGCGGCGAGCTCGTCGTCGTTGGCGAGCAGGCCGCTGGGGATCTTGCCCAGCGCGACGACGCAGGCGCCGGTGAGCGTGGCGATGTCGATCACGCATTCGGGCTTGAAGCGCTCGGCATAGGTCAGCGCGTCGCACAGGATCAGCCGGCCCTCGGCATCGGTATTGAGCACTTCGATGGTCTGGCCCGACAGCGAGGTGACCACGTCGCCCGGCTTGGTGGCACCGCCGCCGGGCATGTTCTCGGTGGTCGGGATCAGGCCGACGACGTTGAGCGGCAGGCCCATCTGCGCGATGGCCTTGAAGGTGCCGAGCACGCTGGCCGCGCCGCACATGTCGTACTTCATCTCGTCCATCTCGGCGGCCGGCTTCAGCGAGATGCCGCCGGTGTCGAAGGTGATGCCCTTGCCGACCAGCACGATGGGCTTCGCCTTCGCCTTGCCGCCCTTGTAGTTCATGACGATGAACTTGGGCGGCTGGTGCGAGCCGCGCGCCACCGACAGGAAGGAGCCCATGCTGAGCTTTTCCATGTCGGCGCGTTCGAGCACCTCGACGTCGAACTTGTACTGCTTGCCCAGGGCTTCGGCGGTTTCGGCCAGATGGGCGGGGGTGCAGATGTTGCCCGGCAGGTTGCCGAGGTCCTTCGCCAGCGCCATGCCGGTGGCGATGGCCTGGCCGTGGCGCACGGCGGTGTCGAGTTCGGCGCTTAGTTCGGCCTCGGTCAGCAGCGCCAGCTTCCTGACGCCGCGCTCCTTGTTGTCTTTCTTGTCCTTGCCGGTCTTGAGCGCGTCGAAGCGATAGGCGCCGTCGGCGAGGATGCGCGCGGCCTGCTGCAGGCGCCAGGCGAGCGGGCGCTGCGCCAGCGCGGCATCGGCGAGGGTGACGACGGCATCCCTGGCCGGTGTGGCGGCGAGCGCCTTGGCAACTGCGCCGAGTGCGTCGCGGTAGGCCTTGTCGCCGAATTCGTCCTGCTTGCCCAGGCTGACCAGCAGCACGCGTTCGGCGTGGGTGCCGGCAAGCTCGGGCAGCAGCAGCGTGGCGCTGGCCTTGTCGTCCAGGTCGCCGCGCTTGAGATAGTGCGCGATGCGGCCTTCGGTTGCGGCATCGACGGCCGCGGTGGCGGCAGGCAAAACCCCGTCGGCAAAGGCGCCGAGTACGAGCAGGCCGGTCTTGGACTTCGCCGGCGAGCCGGTCTTTATGGTAAATTCCATCAGCTTTTTTCCTTGGAATGACGCGTCTTGCGAACTGCCGCCGATTATGGCGCCTTCGCCGCGAACCCGTCAAAAACCCTTCCCAAACGCTTCTTGCCCATCGGTCCTATCGCGCGATGATCTTCCGCCGCGCCCTTCAGCGGGAATTCACCCAAACTGCCGCCGCGGTCTTCGTCGCGCTGTTCGCGATCCTGATCTCGACCGTGCTGATCCGTCTGCTCGGCCAGGCGGCCGGCGGCCGTGTGCCGGCCGAGGCCGTGCTGGCGCTGATCGGCTTCGGCGCCCTGGCGCAACTGCCGACGGTGCTGACGCTGACGCTGTTCATCGCCATTCTCGTATCGCTGTCGCGCAGCTATCGAGATTCGGAGATGGTGGTGTGGTTCGCCGCCGGCGTGCCGCTGACGGCCTGGATACGGCCGGTACTGATGTTCGCGCTGCCGCTGGTGGCCGTGGTCGGCGCCGGCTCGCTGTATCTGACGCCGTGGGCGCAGCAGCAGAGCAGCGAGTATCGCGACCGCATCGACAGCCGCGACGACACCCACCGCGTCGCGCCCGGGGTGTTCCGCGAATCCTCCGGCGCCCAGCGCGTGTTCTTCGTCGAGGTCGGCGCGGGCGTGGACGGCAGGGTGCGGAACGTGTTCGTCAGCGAGGAGACGCGCGACGGCCAACTGGTCGTGATCGTCTCGGCCGAAGGCTTTCTGCGCAACGACGAGGAAGGGCGCCGCTTCGTCGTGCTGGAAAAGGGGCGCCGCTACGACGGCCAGCCCGGCACGCCGGAATACCGCGTGATGGAGTTCGAGCGCTACGAGGTGCAGGTGGAGCAGAAGCCGGCCGTGATGCAGCCCTCGCGCTCGCGTGCCCTGCCGACCGCGCTGCTGCTGGCGCAGGGCGACAAACGCAGCATGGGCGAACTGCTCGGGCGCATCGGCGCGCCGCTGTCCGCGCTGCTGCTCGCCTTGCTGGCCATTCCGCTGTCCTTCGTCAATCCGCGCGCGGGCAGGGCCAACGGCCTGCTGATCGCATTGCTGACCTATCTCGTCTATAGCAATGCGATCTCGGTCTTCCAGGGCTGGGTGTCGCAGGGCAAGCTGGGCTTCGCGGTGGCGCTGTTCCTGCCCCATGTGATCGTGCTGGCCATGCTGGCGCTGCTGTTCTACCGACGGCTGGCGGTGTCGCCGTTCTGGCGCGCGAGGCCGTCATGAGCATTCTGTTCCGCTATCTCGCCCGGGAAATCTACGCGGCCACGGCCCTGGTGCTGGTGGCTTTCCTCGGCTTGTTCGCCTTCTTCGATTTCATCAACGAACTGGAGGATGTCGGCAAGGGGGACTATCAGATCGTCGATGCGGCGGTGTATGTGGTGCTGATCCTGCCCGGCCGCGTGTACGAGCTGTTTCCGGTCGCAGTGCTGATCGGCACCCTATATGCCCTGGCGACGCTGGCGCGCCATTCCGAAATCACGGTGATGCGCGCCTCGGGGCTGTCGAACGGCGCGCTGATGCGCGTGTTGGGCCTGATCGGCAGCGTGCTGGTGGCGCTGACCTTCCTCATCGGCGAATACGTGGCGCCGCCGGCCGAATCCGCGGCCCAGGAATGGAAGCTGACCGCGACCAAGGCCAATGTGTCGCAGCAACTGCGTTCTGGCCTGTGGGTCAAGGATGGGGCGCTGGTGATCAACGTGCGCACCATGCTGCCCGACCGCACGATGCAGAACGCGCGGGTGTACGAGTTCGATGCCGATTATGCGCTGGTGTCGATCAGCGAGGCGAAGCGCGGCGTACATGACGGCAAGGACTACTGGCGCCTGCTGGAAGTGTCCCGCACCCGCTTCCTCGACGACAGGACCGAAGTCGAGCATGTCCCCGAGATCACCTGGCGTTCGGACCTCTCGCCCGAGGTGCTGGGGGTGCTGATGGTCGCGCCCGAGCACATGCCGCTGGCCAAGCTGTGGACCTACATCCAGCATCTGCGCGACAACCAGCAAAGCGCGGACCGTTTCGAGATCGCGCTATGGAAGAAGCTGATCTACCCCTTCGCCGTGCTGGTGATGATGGCCCTGGCGCTGCCTTTCGGCTTCATCCACGACCGCATGGGCGGTGCCAGCGCGCGCATCTTCATGGGGGTGATGCTGGGCGTGGGCTTCCACTTGCTGAACGGCCTGTTCTCCAATCTCGGCATGATCAACGCCTGGCCGCCGATCATGGCCGCGCTGACGCCCAGCCTGATCTTCCTGGCCGCTGCGGCCGGCATCCTGCATTACGTCGAGCGGCGCTGAAGCAGATGGAGCTGCCCGGCGGCCGTCCCGTCCGCCGCGGCGGATGCCATCGGCGGCAGAAGCGAAAAACGGACCCGAAGGTCCGTTTTCCGTGCGTCACTGCGAGAGCGATCAGGCTTGCTGTTGCTGCTGCGCGGCCTTCTTGGCTGCGGCAGCCTTGTAGTCCAGCTTTTCCTTGATACGCGCGGACTTGCCCGAGCGCTGGCGCAGGTAGTACAGCTTGGCGCGGCGGACGTCGCCGCGGCGCTTCACCTCGATACCGGCCACCAGCGGCGAGTAGGTCTGGAACGTGCGTTCCACGCCTTCGCCCGACGAAATCTTGCGGACGATGAAGGCGGAGTTCAGGCCGCGATTGCGCTTCGCGATCACCACGCCTTCGTACGCCTGCAGACGCTCGCGCGTGCCTTCCTTGACCTTGACCTGGACGATCACGGTATCGCCGGGGGCGAATTCCGGGATGGCCTTGCCCTGGGTCAGGCGGGCGATTTCTTCCTGTTCGAGTTGCTGAATCAGGTTCATTGCGGATACTCCATCAATGTTGTCGGCCTCTGTCATTGCATCGGCCTGGCCGCAGAGCAGGTCGCCACCTGGTGCGTGCCGTTTATGATCGGGCCTTCAGGCGATGCTGCCGCCTTCTGCCCCGGCTTGCTCCTGCCTGAATTCCTCAAGCAGTTTCAATTCGGTCTTGCTCAACTGCCGTCCGGCCAGCAGGTCCGGCCGGCGCAGCGCGGTGCGGCCGAGGGACTGCTTCAGCCGCCAGCGGCGGATCGCCGCATGGTTGCCCGACAGCAGGACGTCGGGCACTTTATCATCGTTCAGCATTTCTGGCCGCGTATAGTGCGGGCAGTCCAGCAGGCCGTCGGCGAAGGAGTCTTCGTGCGCCGAATCGGCCGTGTTCAATGCGCCAGGCAACTGCCGCACGATCGCGTCGAGCAGCACCATGGCCGGCAGTTCGCCGCCGGACAACACGAAGTCGCCGAGCGACACTTCCATGTCGACCGCGCGTTCGATGACGCGCTGGTCGATGCCTTCGTAGCGGCCGCACAGCAGGATCAGGCCCGGCCGTGCCGCCAGTTCCATCACTGTCGCCTGATCCAGCCGGCGGCCTTGCGGCGACAGGTAGAGCACCGGGCCGGAGGCTCCGGTCGCTGCCTGTTGCGCCGCGCGCGCGGCCGCGATCGACTGCAGCAGCGGCTCGGCCAGCATCACCATGCCGGGGCCGCCGCCGTATGGCCGGTCGTCCACCGTGCGATGCGGGTCGTGGGTGAAATCGCGCGGGTTGTGGAAACCCAGCGCGTACAGCCCGCGGTCCTGCGCCCGGCGTGTGATGCCGCTGCCCGTCAGGGCCACGAACATCTCGGGGAAGAGGGTGATGACGTCGTAGCGGCGCAATCCGCCCTCGATCATCGTCCTTGCTTCTTCCCGCCCCGCTTCGGTTCCGGCGCGCGTATCCACGCCTACCAGTCCTCGCCCCAGGCAACGCGGATGTGCCGCGCGGCGAGGTCGACATCCAGCACGTAGGCCGCGACGAACGGAATCAGCCGCTCGCTGCCGCCGTCATCCTTTTCGCCGTCCTTCACCTGGAGCACGTCGTGGGCGCCAGTGGACAGCAGGCTGTCGACCACGCCCAGCCGCGTACCGGCTTCGTTGAAGACTTCCAGGCCGACGAGGTCGCCCCAGTAGTATTCGTTCTCGGCCGGCTTGGGCAATGCCTCGCGCGGCGCGCCGATGTACCAGCCATCGATTGCCTCGGCCGCGTTGCGGTCCGGCGTTTCATCGAATGCGGCGACCAGGCCCTTGCCGTGCGCCCTGCATGCCTTGAGCGTGTAGGGCTTCCATTGCCCGGCGGGGGCCTCGTCGTCGGCGCAAAGCCACCACTGCGGCATCTTGCGCCATTCGGTCGGATCGTCGCCGAACGGGTGGATCTTTATCCAGCCCTGAACGCCAAAAGGGGCGACGATGCGCCCCAGTACGATCATGTGCTGATCCGCCTTTGCAGGCTTTGGCTGGCCGTCGACGATCAGGCCGCGGCCTTGGCGGCCTGCTTCGCCAGACGGGCAACGGTCGGCGACAGTTGGGCGCCGTTCTGTTCCCAGTAGGCCAGACGCTCGGCGTTGATCACGAGGTTCTGCGCAGCGCCGGAGGCGACGGGGTTGTAGTAGCCCACGCGCTCGATGAAGCGGCCATCGCGGCGATTACGCGAATCGGCGGCGACGATGTTGAAGAACGGGCGCTTTTTGGCGCCACCACGGGCAAGGCGAATGACGACCATCTGATTTTCCTGATCGGTGGATGCGAAAAACGGTGGATTCTAGGGTAAAGCGGGTTCAAGGGCAAGTCATGATTGATCTGCCGGACCACGGCGCGGCAGGCGGGCCGCGCGGGATGAATCGATGTTTCTGCCGTTTCTGGCATGCTTTCGGGCGAATCCACCGATTCAAACATGAATCCGCCGATTCAAACATGACTAGAATGTGGGCGATGGATATTTCTGCTCCCTCCCCATGATCCAGGCTGCGCCCGCTGCCGGCGACAAAGAGACCGACGCATTCCAGCGCTGGCTGGAAGCCGAGCCGGCCGACGAGGTCGTGGACGACCTGGATGCCCTGCGCGGCCATCTTGCGGAACTGCGGCGCTCGGGGGTGACGGGAAGCGCGTTGCGGCAATGCTTGGAAGGGGCCGCGGCGCGGGGCTTGGATGTCAGTGCCCGTATCCGGGCGCAACTGCAGGCGCTGAGCCTGCCCCTGCCGGGGGCGCTGCATGGCGCTTCGGCCGATGTGTCCGGCGCCCTGATCGAGATGGCTCAGGGTTTGGAGGCGATGCTGCCCGAGCCCGCGATGCATGCTCAGGCCTGGGAGCGGGACCGGCGCCAGGCCTTGGCCTTGTGCTGCGAGGCTTTCATCGTGTCGGCGATGTCGGCCGCGAATCCGCCGTCCGGCCTGTGGCGTCTCGCCAACCGGATGGCCGGCGGGCTCGAAGACGACGTGTCGTATCGCACGATGGCCGCAATCGCCGCGGCTTCACCCGAGAGCTTTACCGCGCGCCAGTTGGCCTGGATTGCCGATTTCCTCGACGGCGGGCTTCCCGGGGTGCAGAAGCTGGCCGAGGGCGAGTCGCTCGTCGGCGCCTGGTGGGTCGATCTGACCGAGGATGCCGCGCCGGTGTCGGCGGCACGCAGGCTGGCCCCGGGGCACGGGGAGGTGCGCCATTTCAGTCTTGCGCCGCTTGCTCGGGTGCTTGGCGAGCGCATCGAGCGGCTCGAGGCCGTGATCGGCGGGGCCGAGGATGCCGGCGGCGCTCTGGCCGAAGTCGAGTTGCTGGATGCCGGGGACGAGAGCCTGCCGCCCGGGCTGACGCCGGTCGAGCTGCTTGCGCTGCTGCGCGCGCTGCGCGAGCGCTGGGTGACGTCCCCCTTGCGCACGCAGCCGCGCCGGCCTCAGCACTATGCGGTTCAGGTGTGCCTGGGGCTGCGCGGCTTGTGGGAGCTTGGCCGCGGGCGGGGTGAAGCGGGGCGGGTTCTCGAGTGGCAGGTGCTCAACGAGAGCCCGGGCGGTTACGCGATCATGAACGTGGTCGGTACGGATGCCGACGCTGCGGGCGAGATCGAGGCCGGCATCGTGCTCGGGCTCAGGCGCCAGGCGGGCACGGCCTGGGCTGTATGCGTGGTGCGCTGGGTGCGCAGCGACGGGCCCGAGCGCATCGAACTGGGGCTGCAGGTGCTGGCGCCGTCCTATCATGCGGTGCAGGTGGCCTTCCGCGGCGCTACGCTGCGCGGCGTCGCGCCGGCGCTGGCACTGCCGCCCATGGAGCCGATGCGCCGCCAGCCGGCTTTTCTTGCCCCGGCCGGAACTTACGCGTCGCGCCGCTTCGTGTTCGTGCGCGAGGGGACGCACCTGTACGTGGCGCAGGGGCGCGCGCTGGGGCTCGACATGCAGACGTCCAGCATCGAGCTTTTCCGTTACGAGATCGATCCCTACCCGATCTGAGCCGGGCGCGCGGCCACCGCCGCGGGCGAGGACGGCAGCGGTGCGGACGGTATAATCCGTGCGTTCCAGTGTCTACGGCCAGCCCATGCAGGAAATACTCGTCCTTTACTACAGCCACCGTGGTTCGGTCCGCGCGCTGGCCGAACAGATCGCCATCGGCATCCACCAGGTGCCGGGCGCCGTGGCGCGGGTGCGCACGGTGCCGCGGGTATCGACCGTATGCGAGGCGGTGGAGGACGAGATTCCGGCCGATGGCCCGGCCTACGTCGAGCCGCGCGATCTCGCCGAATGCGCGGGCCTGGCACTGGGCAGCCCGAGCCGTTTCGGCAACATGGCCGCGCCGATGAAGTATTTTCTCGACGGCCTCGCCGGCGAATGGGCCAATGGCGTGCTGACCGGCAAGCCCGCCTGTGTGTTTTCGTCGTCGGCCAGCCTGCACGGCGGCCAGGAAAGCACCCTGCTGACGATGATGGTGCCGCTGCTGCACCACGGCATGCTGCTGCTCGGCATTCCCTATGCCGAAACGCGGCTCAACACCACGCGCAGCGGCGGCTCGCCCTATGGCGCGACCCACGTGGCGGGAATGGACGGGCTGCCGGAGCCGACGGCCGACGAGGCCGAGCTGGCCCGCGCCCAGGGGCGGCGTCTGGCCGAGACGGCATTGCGCCTGGCGGGTGAACGATGAGCCCGCGCCTGCTCAACCTTGCCGCCGCTTTCAGCCTGCTCGCGTTGATCGCATTGTGCGTGCTGTGGGAAGCCTGGCTTGCGCCGCTGCGTCCCGGCGGCTCGTGGATGATGCTGAAGGCGCTGCCGCTGCTGCCGGCGGTGTTCGGCATCCTGCGCGGCAAGCGCTACACCTATCAGTGGGTGTCGATGCTGTCCTTGCTCTACCTGACCGAGGGCGTGCTGCGCGCGAGCGACCCCGGTCTGACCGCGGTGCTGGCGGGGGGGGAGATCGCGCTGTCGGTGCTGCTGTTCTTCAGCACCATGCTCTACGCGCGCAACACCGCGCCGTCCCGCCAGGCGCCCGCGCGTCCCGAATCCTGACACGCGCCGGGCGGGGCAAGGCCCCAGCGAGCAGGGGCCTTGCCGCCGCGTTCAGATCTGCGGGTTGAGCCGCGGCGCGCTGCTCTGCAGTTTGTTCAGCGCATTCAGGTAGGCCTTGGCCGAGGCGACGATGATGTCGGTGTCGGCGCCCTGGCCGTCCATCACGCGCCCGTTCTTCGTCAGCCGCACGGTGACTTCGCCCTGGGCGTCGGTGCCGGTGGTGATGGCATTGACCGAATAGAGCAGAAGCTGGCCGCCGCTGTTGGCGACGGTCTCGATGGCCTTGAAGGCGGCGTCGACCGGTCCCGAGCCTTCGGCCTGGGCATGGCGCTCGGCGCCGCCGACGACCAGCGTCAGTTCCGCGCGCGGGGTTTCGCCGGTTTCAGAATGGAAGCGGCTCGACACCAGGCGGTAATGCTCGGTCTCCGGCGTGATCGTTTCGTCGCGCATCAGCGCATGCAGGTCCTCGTCGAAGATCTCGTGCTTCTTGTCGGCGAGTTCCTTGAAGCGCGAGAAGGCGTGGTTGAGGTGTTCCTCGCTCGCGATCTCGATGTCCAGGTCCTGCAGGCGGGCGCGGAAGGCATTGCGGCCCGAATGCTTGCCCAGCACCAGCTTGTTGGCGCCCCAGCCCACGTCCTCGGCGCGCATGATCTCGTAGGTTTCGCGGTGCTTGAGCACGCCGTCCTGGTGGATGCCGGACTCGTGCGCGAAGGCGTTGGCACCGACGATGGCCTTGTTGGGCTGCACCGGATAGCCGGTGATCTGCGACACCAGCTTGGAGGCGGGCACGATCTGCGTGGCGTCGATGCGCGTCTCGACCGGGAACACGTCGGCGCGCGTGCGCACCGCCATGACGATTTCCTCCAGCGAGGCATTGCCGGCGCGTTCGCCCAGGCCGTTGATGGTGCACTCGACCTGGCGCGCGCCGGCGCACACGGCGGCGAGCGAATTCGCCACCGCCAGGCCGAGGTCGTTGTGACAGTGCACCGACCAGATCACCTTGTCGGCGTTGGGCACGCGCTCGATCAGGGTGCGGATGGTGCCGGCGTATTGCTCGGGCACGTTGTAGCCGACGGTGTCGGGGACGTTGATGGTCCTGGCGCCGGCCTGGATCACGGCTTCGAAGATGCGCACCAGGAAGTCGATGTCGGAGCGGCCGGCATCCTCGGCCGAGAACTCGACGTCGTCGGTGTATTGGCGCGCCCAGCCGATGGCCTTCACCGCCTGCTCGACGACCTGGTCGGGCGTCATGCGCAGCTTCTTCTCCATGTGGATCGGGCTGGTGGCGATGAAGGTATGGATGCGGCCGCGGGCGGCCGGCGAGATGGCCTCGCCCGAGCGGCGGATGTCGTTCTCGTTGGCCCGCGCCAGCGAACAGACGGTGGATTCCCTGACGGCCTCGGCGATGGAGCGCACCGATTCGAAGTCGCCGTTGGAGGCGGCGGCGAAGCCGGCCTCGATGACGTCCACGCGCATGCGTTCGAGCAGGCGGGCGATGCGCAGCTTTTCCTCGCGCGTCATCGACGCGCCCGGGCTCTGCTCGCCGTCGCGCAAGGTGGTGTCGAAGATGATCAGTGGGTCTTTCATGTTCAGTTCCTCGGGGAGGTGTCGTCATCGGCCGCGGCGGAGGTTTCCGCGCCGTCGGCCTGGGGGGCGGGGGCGGCCGGTGCCGCGGCGGGCACGGGCGCGTTTGCGCGCTTGTCCTTGCGCCGCTTCCAGCGCAGCGCCCAGATCACGTAGCCGGAGCCCGCATAGATCAGGAACAGGCCGAACAGGATGCCCGGCGGATAGCTGGAAACCAGGGCGAAGACCAGCACCAGCGCGATGATGACGATGAAGGGCACGCTCTTGCGCAGGTTGATGCTTTTGCCGCTCCAGAACAGCACGTTGCTGACCATGGACACGCCGGCGAAGATCGTCAGCGCGCAGGCGTAGCCGCTCAGTTCGTCGCCGCTGAAGCCGTTGTCGATGCCGACCCACACCAGGCCCGCGATCAAGGCGGCGGCGGCGGGGCTGGGCAGGCCCTGGAAATAGCGTTTGTCGACGACGTCGATGTTGGTGTTGAAGCGCGCCAGCCGCAGGGCTGCGCCGGCGCAATAGATGAAGGCCGCGATCCAGCCCAGCTTGCCGAGATCCTGCAGCGCCCATTCGTACATCACCAGCGCCGGGGCGGCGCCGAAGGACACCATGTCGGACAGCGAATCGTATTCCGCGCCGAACTCGCTCTGGGTATGGGTGAGGCGCGCGATGCGCCCGTCCAGTCCGTCGAGCACCATGGCGACGAAGATCGCCACCGCGGCGACCTCGAAGCGCTGGTTCATCGCCTGCACGATCGCGTAGAAACCCGCGAACAGGGCGGCGGTGGTGAACAGGTTCGGCAGGATGTAGATGCCGCGGCGGCGCTTCTCGGGTGTGATGAGGGGCATGCGGTCGGGGTGGCCCATGGCGGACCGGGCTGTTCGGCAGGAACTGAATTCTAGCAGTCCGCCGCCCGCGCTGCGGCGAATCGCGCCCGGCGGTGCCGCTCAGCCTCCGGCGATCGCGTCGCGCAGCCGCGCGGCGTAGCCCTGCAGGATGTCGCCCGGCGGATCCTTGCGCGGCCATGACAGCGCGATGCCGTCGTCGCCGTGGCGCGGCACGACATGCATGTGGAAATGGAATACCGTCTGGTCGCCCTCGCGGCCGTTGGCCTGCAGCAGCGTCAGGCCCGGCGGATCGAAGGTGTCGCGCACGGCGAAGGCCACGCGCTGTACCGTCTGGGCCACCGCGGCGGCTTCCTGCGGCGTGATGTCGAACAGCGTGGCCGCGTGGCGCTTGGTCGCCACCAGCACGTGGCCGGGGTTGACCTGGCCGATGTCCATGAAGGCGACGGTCAGTTCGTCCTCGAAGACGCGGGCGGCGGGAATCTCGCCCGCGACCAGGCGGCAGAAGATGCACTGGCCGGGTGGCGAGGTATCGACGAACATGGGCATGGGCGGATCTCCTTGGATGTGAAGGCAAGGTGGGCGCGGAAGGCCGGCACCGGCTGCGAGGAGGCAGTGTAGCCGTGTTGCCGGCGGCGGAGAAAGCGCCCGCCGCGGCGTCATGGCGGGCGCGTCGCTCTCCGCCTGCCGGTGCGCTTCAGTCGGCGATCGCCGCTTCGTCCGGCACCACTACCGCGAACAGATCGCCCAGCGCCGCCAGCGCGGCCGACTGCAGGCTTGCGGCGCTCACCACCGAACCGTCCGGCGCGGGCAGGGGGCGGGTCGCGGTGGCGGCGGCCGGCACCGCGACGGCGTAGCCCAGGTTGAAGGCGCCGCGGGCGGTGGAGTTGATGCACATGTGGGTCATGAAGCCCACCACCACCAGGTTCTTGACGCCGGCGTCCTTGAGGCGGGCGTCGAGGTCGGTGCCGACGAAGGCGTTCGGGTAGTTCTTGATCACGACCGGCTCGCCGCCGGCGGGCGCCACCTTATCGGCGATGGCGCCGATCTCGGCCCGCACGTCGTACGGGGTGCCGGGGCCGGCGTCGTGCTGGATGTGCAGCACCGGGATCTTCAGCGCCCGCGCGCGGGCCAGCAGCGTGGCGCACTGATCGAGCGCCGGCTCGACGCCGGTCAGTTGCATGACCCCTTCGCGGTAGGTGTTCTGGGCGTCGACGATGACCAGTGCCGAATCGGACAGGCGGGCGGGTGTGGCGGGCTGGCCGGTCAATTGGCGCAGGGTCGTGGATGCGGTGCTCATGGGCGTGTCTCCTCTTCGGTGTCGGAAAAAACTTCCGCGCTTGCGGCTGCGCGGATGTGGTGGAAACGACAGGCTATACTCTGGCTCGCCCTGCGTGAATGGGCATTTATGCCCGATATTCGTGCAAATTTGCAGGGGCATCGAAAGCCGGACGGCAGCGCGGCCCGGGGGGCTGGCGGGATGTCCGGCGGAGCGGAGTGGCGATGGACTGGGATGATCTGCGTTTTGCCGTGATGCTGGGCCGGGAGGGCACGCTGGCCGCCGCCGCGCGCCGCCTCGGCGTGGATCAGACCACCGTCGCCCGCCGGCTGAAGACGCTGGAGGCGGCGCTGGGCGCGAGCCTGTTCGAGCGCGGTGACGGCCACTGGCGGCCCACGGCGGTCGGCTTCCGCGTGCTGGAGCGGGCCGGCCGCATCGAAGAGGACGTGGCCGGGGTCGTGCGCCTGGCCGAGGCCGGCGCGGGCAAGGTCGGCGGCGTCGTGCGCATCACTGCGGTCGCGGCCATCGTCGGCGAATGGCTGGTGCCCCGGCTGCGGGACCTCTACACCCGCCACCCCGAACTGTGCGTCGACCTGATCGCCAGCAACGACAATCTCAACGTCGCGCGGCGCGAGGCCGACATCGCGGTCCGCCTCGCGCGTCCGGCCAGCGGCGACTTTCTGATCCGCAAGCTGGCCGACGTCGGCTTCGCGCTCTATGGCGCCGCGCGGGGCGACCTGCCGGTGCGCGCCGGGGACTGGGTGGCCTACAACGAGGATCTCGCCCACACCCCGGAGATGCGCTACCTGCAGTCCATGCTCGGCGGCGGCCGCATCCGGCTGCGCTCCAACAGCCTGCGGGGCCTGGCCCGCGCGGTCGGTGACGGCGTCGGCCACGGCGTGCTGCCGTGCTTCCTGGCCGACCCGGCGCCCGGCCTGGTGCGTCTGACCGGCGCCACGCCGGTGCTGAGCCGCGAACTGTGGATGGTCATCCACCCGGATGCGCGCTCGCAGGCGCGGGTCGCGGCCACGGCCGACTGGCTGGTGGAGTGTTTCCAGGCCGAGGCAGCCCGCTTCGCGGGGCAGGCCGCCTAGGCGGGCGCCGCACCCGGCGTTTCAGAAGCTGCGCGTCAGGTGGACCAGCCACTTGGCCGAGGCGGTGTTCTTGCAGTGCCGGCCATCGTCGCACACGGTATAGAGCGGCTTGTCGGCGTCGGTGTCGACCCAGGCGAGGCCTGCCTGCCATCCGCCGTCGAAACTCTTTTCCAGGCCGATCTTCCAGTCGGTGAAGTTGTATTCGCCATAGTTGCGCACGTACTGGTGGCCGACGTGGGCGCTGGCGGTCCAGCCGGGCAGAAATTCATGCGTCAGGTTGGCCTCGACGTAGTACGAACCTTTTGAATCGCCCCGCCCCAGGCCGAAGGACTTGTCGTTGAAGCCGAAGTAATCGCCCAGGGTGTGCGAATACTTGAGGTTCAGGAACTTCCACGTGACCCCGGCGTAGAGTTCCAGCGTGTCGTACTTCTCGCGCGTGCCGTCGATCCGGCCGCCGGGGAAGATGAACTGCAGCAGGCCGATGTCGTAGCCGAAGTCGCCGAGGGTGTTCGCGTAGCCGCCATAGACGTCGATTTCACCCGATGCATCGTTGAGCGCATCGTCGCTGACGCTGGTTCCCCACACGCCGAGGTAGAGGCCGCTGCCATGCGCCAGGTCGAAACCGCCCTGTATGGCGGGCCTTTCCTGGGAATACGAGATGCCGCGGAATACGTATTGCGAAACCAGGCTGACATTCGTGCTGAGGGCAAGGGGCGGCGTGGCCGTGTCACTGGCATGGATGGCGGGGGCCGCGGCCAGCAGGCTTGCAAGCAGGGTGTTCAGGGCCGTGCGCTTGGTGTAGGGCTTCACTTCGGATGTCTCCTTGGGTTGTCATGGGCCGGCGGGGCCGGTCCGGGGCGCTGGGAAGCGCCGGGTTGCACGCCTGCGGTCACGCCGGGGCGCAGTAGACGAATGCGCGCGCCCTCGGAATGTTGCTTACAGGTGCCTAGGTGCTCGCGCAAGCCTGGCGGTGGAGGCTACGTGCGGTTTTGCACGGGCTTTCCGCGGCGGGCGCGTTGCGGCGCGAACGCGAGCCACAGCGCGCCCGCCGCGGTCAG